>JAIBBQ010000251.1 GCA_019694595.1 Myxococcaceae bacterium | reverse complement strand
CCGCGCTGGCGGCGGTGCGGCTGCTCGGTCGGCGGCGCGCGGTGGAGAGCGTGTCGGGGCCCGAGCGGCTGCAGGGCGAGTGGTGGAGCACCTCGCCGTACGCGCGCGACTACTACCGGGTGCGGCTGCAGCAGGTGGGCGAGCTGTGGCTGTACCGCGACGCGCAGCAGGGCGGCTTCTTCGTGCAGGGGCTCTTCGATTGACCGCCTTCGGCGAGGCGGTGTGCGTGAGCAACCACGCCTTCCTGCGCGGGGCCTCGCACCCCGAGGAGCTGGTGGCGCAGGCCAAGGCGCTGGGCCTGTCGGCGCTGGCGCTCACCGAGCCCGACGGGCTGCACGGGGTGGTGAAGGCGCACCTGGAAGCGAAGACGCTGGGGCTCGAGCTGGTGACGGGGGCGAGCCTCACCGTGCGCGGCTTCGGGCGGGTGGTGCTGCTGTGCGAGACGCTCGAGGGCTACCGCGGGCTGTGCGAGCTCATCTCGGTGAGCCGGCTGGAGCAGCCCAAGGGGGAAGCGTGCCTCGACTGGGGCCGGGTGGCGGAGCGCCCGCAGGGGCTCTTCGCGCTCTTCCCCGACGGGGGCCCGGCCGAGAGCCTGCGGCCGCTGGTGGAGGCCTTCCCGGACCGGGCCTTCCTCGGGCTGTGCCGCACCCGCGCCGCGGGCGACGAGCTCACGCTGCAGCGCACGCTGGCCTCGGCGCGCGCGCTGGGGCTCCCGGTGGTGGCGCACAACGACGTGCACACCCACGCGCGGCAGCGGCAGCCGCTGCACGACGTGCTGACCGCGGTGCGGCTGGGGACGCCGCTCGAGCAGTGCGGCGAGCGGCTCTTCCCCAACGCGGAGCGCACGCTGAAGGGGCCCGAGGAGATGGCGGAGCTCTTCGGCGATCTCCCGGAGGCGGTGGAGCAGGCAGGGGCGCTGCTCGGGCGGTGCCGGTTCCGCCTCGACGAACTCCGGTACGAGTTCTCCCGGGAGACGCTGCCGCCGGGGCACACGCCGCAGAGCTTCCTGGAGTCGCTCACCACGCAGGGGCTCGCCTTTCGCTACCCCGGGGGCGTGCCGGAGCCGGTGCGCGCGCAGCTGCGCAAGGAACTCACCCTGGTGGGCGCGCTGGACTACGCGGGGTACTTCCTCGCGCTGTGGGACATCGTCCGCTTCGCGCGGGAGCAGGGCATCCTCTGTCAGGGGCGGGGCTCGGCGGCGAACTCCATCATCTGCTTCCTGCTGGGCATCACCAGCATCGACCCGGTGCGCATGGGGCTGCTCTTCGAGCGCTTCCTGTCGATGGAGCGCCGGGAGCCGCCGGACATCGACGTGGACTTCGAGCACCAGCGCCGGGAAGAGGTGCTGCAGTACGTCTACCGCAAGCACGGGCGGCACCACGCGGGCATGGTGGCGGAGGTCATCTGCTACCGCGGGCGCTCGGCGGTGCGCGAGGTGGGCAAGGCGCTCGGGCTGGCGCTGGACCAGGTCGACCGGCTGGCGAAGACGCTCGAGCTGTCGGACGACGTGGGCGCGCGCGAGCTGCAGGTGGCGGGGCTCAACCCCACCGACCGCCGGGTGGAGCTCACGGTGGCGCTGGCGCGGCAGCTCCACGGCTTTCCCCGGCACCTCTCGATTCACCCCGGGGGCTTCGTGATCACCTCCGAGCGGCTCTCGTCGCTGGTGCCGCTGGAGAACGCCACCATGGAAGCGCGCACGGTGGTGCAGTGGGACAAGGACGACCTCTCGGCGCTCGACATCTTGAAGGTCGACCTGCTCGGCCTGGGCATGCTGACGGTGGTGCGCCGCTGCTACGAGCTGATGGCCGCGCACGAAGGGCGTTCGCTGGGCATGGCCACCACGCCCGCGGAGGACCCGGCGGTCTACGACATGCTCTGCGAGGCGGACGCCATCGGCGTCTTCCAGATCGAGAGCCGGGCGCAGATGAACATGCTGCCGCGGCTCAAGCCCCGCTGCTTCTACGACCTGGTGGTGGAGATCGCGATCATCCGCCCGGGGCCGATCGTCGGCGACATGGTGCACCCGTACCTGCGCCGGCGGAACGGCGAGGAGCCGGTGAGCTACCCGTCGAAGGACGTGGAGGAGATCCTGAAGCGCACCCTGGGGGTGCCGCTCTTCCAGGAGCAGGCGATGAAGCTGGCGATGGTGGCGGCCGGCTTCGACGCGGGCCAGGCCGACCGGCTGCGGCGGGCGCTGAGCCACAAGCAGTCGGCGATCTTGCTGCCCAAGTTCCGGGAGCAGTTCCTCGCGGGGTGCGCGGCGCGCGGCTACCCGGACGAGATCGCCGCCCGCTGGTTCAAGCAGTTCGACGGCTTCGCGAACTACGGTTTCCCGGAGAGCCACTCGGCGTCGTTCGCGCTCATCGCGTACGCCTCGAGCTGGCAGAAGCGCTACCACCCGGCGGCCTTCTGCGCCGCGCTGCTCGACGCCCAGCCGATGGGCTTCTACGCGCCGCACACGCTGGTGGACGACGCGCGCCGCCACGGGGTGGAGGTGCGCCCGGTCGACGTGAACACCTCTTCCTGGAACTGCACGCTCGAGCTGCCCGAGCTCGAGTACCTGTCTCCGGAAGAGCGCCCGGTGGCGCGGCGGGAGTCCCGGCCCGAGACCTGGGGACTGCACGGCCCGGCGCTGCGGCTCGGGCTGTCCCTGGTGAAGGGCCTGCGGGAAGAGAGCGGCAAGGCGATCGAGGCGGCGCGGGAGCAGGGCGGCCCGTTCGGTTCGCTGGGCGAGCTGGCGCGGCGCACCCGGCTGCCGCGGCACGAGCTGGCGCGGCTGGCGCTCAGCGGCGCGCTGCAGGCGATCGTGCCCGGTCGGCGCGAGGCGCTGTGGGCGCTCGCCGCGCTGGGGCCGCTCGACGCGGGCGACCTCTTCTTCGGCCTGCCGATGGACGACACCCAGGTGCCGCTGCGCCCGCCGTCGCAGGCGGAGCGGATCTCGGCCGACTGGGAGACGGTGGGGCTGTCGCTGGAAGCGCACCCGGTGGCGCTCCTGCGCGAGAGCCTGCGCCGGCAGGGGGCGGTCACCACCGAGGAGCTCAAGCGCGCGCGCACCGGGCAGCGGGTGCGGCTCGGGGGGCTGGTGATCGTCCGCCAGCGGCCGCCGACCGCCAAGGGCGTCACCTTCCTCTCGGTGGAAGACGAGGCCGGCCTCGCCAACCTGGTGGTGGCGCCGCAGCGCTTCGAGGCGCTGCGCAAGGAGATCCTCGCCACCGCGCTGGTGCTGGCCGAAGGCAAGGTGGAGCGGCAGGGCAAGGTGGTGAACCTGAAGGTGGAGCACCTCGAGGCGCTGCGGCCATAGGCAAGGGCGGGCCCCTTGGGCATGCTGCGCCCCTTCGCCGTTCCACGTTTCGAAGGAGTCGAAAGCGTGCGCCTGCTCGCCGCGGTCCTCGGTCTCGCCGTCGCCTTCCCCGCGCTCGCCGCCGACGCCCCCAAGCGGGTGTGCGTGCTGTACTTCGACAACAACACGCCCAAGCGCGACTACGACGTGCTGCAGAAGGGCCTCGCCGACATGCTGGTGACCGACCTCTCGGCGGTCGAGAGCCTGCAGGTGGTGGAACGCGAGAAGCTGCAGTCGATCATCGACGAGCTCAAGCTGCAGCGTTCCAAGTACTTCGACCCCAAGACGGCGCAGCAGCTGGGCAAGGTGGCGGGCGCGGAGCTCGCGGTGACCGGGGCCTTCGCCGAGCTCGAGCCCTCGATGCGCATCGACATTCGCCTCATCGAGGTGGCGACCGGCAAGGTGCTGCTCGCCGAGAAGGTGACCGGCGAGGCGAAGAACTTCTTCGACCTGCAGCAGGAGCTGGTCGACGTCTTCGTGAAGGGCCTCAACGTGAAGCTCAAGGCCTCGGCCCGCGGCAAGAGCGGCGCCACCGAGCTCGACTCCCTGCTCAAGTATTCCAAGGGCGTCGACGCCGCGGACAAGGGCGACCTCGCCACCGCGAGCGCGACCCTGGCCGAGGTGGTGAAGGACAACCCGGAGTTCAAGCTCGCCAAGGAGCGCTACGCGGAGCTGCTCAAGAAGCTCGAGGCGTCGAGCCAGAAGCGCAAGTCGGTCTTCAACGCCATCGAGGAAGCGCTGCTCAAGCAAGCCGACGAGAAGACCGCTCCGGGCATCAAGGCGATCATCGGCAACGGCCCGCCGCCGAGCGGCAAGAAGGAAGTGCAGCAGTGGCTGTACGAGCGCCGCGACGCGCTCAACGAGCACCTCGGGTGGCGGGCGCTCAAGGCGAACATCACCCTGAACAAGGTGAAGGAGAAGTTCACCCCGGCGGGGAACACGCCGTACGGGGTGACGCTGATGAGCCCGGAGCAGCAGGTCGAGGTGATGAAGCTCTTCGGGCAGTACGTGCCCGCCGAGGAGCAGCTGCTCAAGGACCTGCGGGAGCTCATCGCCATCGACCCGATCCTGGTGAGCCAGTCGTACGGCGGGCAGCTCAAGGCGCACGAGAAGGAGCTGAAGGACCTCAACCTCGCGTGGGGCTCGTACACCCTGCACGACTCCGACGCGCAGGTCGAAGCGGCCTTCGCCAAGCTGCTGGCGACCGGGGTGGCGGAAGGCGCGACCTACATGAAGTTCATGCCCGCCCCCGCGAAGCTCGACCCCTCGCTGGGCAAGCTGGCGCTCAAGCACCTCGAGGCGGCCGAGAAGCGGGTGCCGCTCGTGGGGGCAGGGCGCGACGGCTCCGACGGTGACGAGAAGGTGAAGGCCGCGGCGTACGAGGTCTACGACGCCTGGGCCGAGAGCCTGCTCGCGCTCGGCCGCAAGGAAGACGCGGTGTCCAAGTGGCAGAAGTTCCTCGACGCCTACCCGACGCACCCGCGCTTCAAGGACGTGGAGGCCCGGGTGAAGGACGTGCTGTGCGCGAGCGACGACTGCAAGGCGTTCGAGGAGGCGCTGGCGAAGTGCACCTCGGGGCCGATGATGATGAAGGGCGCGCAGGTGTTGCCACGCATCGCCCGGGCCGACGGCTCCGAAGGTCTGCGCCGCGTGTACGCGACCGCCACCAAGACCTGCCCGGCGAAGGACCCCAACTACCCGCAGCTCGACTACAACATCGCGTACCTGAGCCTGCTCACGCAGGTCGGCATGCAGGCGATGACCATCGGCGACTGCAAGCTGTACCAGGAAGTGAAGAAGGTCCTGGTGAGCAAGGCCGCGTCGATGGCGATGAGCTTCGACAACTGGTCGGCCTGCAACTGAAGGCGATCAGTCGACCTCGTAGCCACCCGAGAACGAGGCCAGGGTGTTGAAGTCGGCCCAGTCGAGCATCCACTTGCGCGCTTCGTCCTTGGTCATGCCGAGGTCGGAGGGGCTCACCTTGGTCGCCTGCGCGCCGAGCTTGGGCGCGAGCTGCGCGGCGAGCTTGGCGTCGGCCTTGTTCGAAGCGGCGTTGGCCGCGCGCACTTCTTCCCCCGACAGCTGCCGCGCGTAGGCACGCACCGCGGTGGCGATGAGCCGGCACTCGTCGGGGCTGACGAACCAGCCGCTGTTCGACTCGAACTTGAAGGCGGGCACCTTCCTGGCGTCTGCGCTGCGGGTGCCCGTGGTCTTGCGAATGGCCTCGACGTGCGCGTCGGCGCGCTTGAGCTCGTCGGGAGGGAGCTTGGCGCGCTCTTCCTTCTTGCCCATCATCACGCCGCGGAAGGCTTCCTGCAGCGCGGGGTCCTTGGCCCTGGGCTCGGGGGGAAACTCGGGCATCGGCTCGTCGGACAGCACGCCTGCCGCGCGCATGAGGGACACCATGCCCGCCATGCCCTGCACGTTGAAGCGGTAGTAGCCGGGGTCGGAGTGCTCGCGCAGGTACGCAGCCGGCACCGCCTTCGGCTTCTCGATCATGTAGAGGTCCATGCCCATGGTGCGGGGGAGACCCGCGGCCAGGGGACCAGGTGCAGAGAAACGCGCGCTACTTGGCGCCCAGCGTTTCCTTCGCCAGCCGGGTGCCGTCGCTCAGGTAGGCGACGTTCTGCCAGGGCACGAAGTCGTGCGGGGCCTCGTCGCGGCCCCCGTCCTGGCCGGTGACCAGGCCGTGCTCGAGGATCTTGAGGACCGCGCCGGTCGCGTCGGGCGGGTAGCCCCAGCTCGACAGCGGCGCCAGCGTCGACAGGCGCACGTGGGTCGGCGGGGTGGGGAGATCGAGGTACCGGGCGACGTCCTTCGCCGCGCCGGGGCTGACCTTGAGCAAGTATTCCTGCATCGCGTGGAGCCCCTTAGCTCAATGCGTGCGGCGCCACGCCACCGGAGATGGGCGCACCGCTGCGCGAGAGGAGACCGTCCGGCCGGGGGCCTCCTGCACGAGAGATGAGGGTCGGCGCAGGCGAGGGCGCGCCGCGGCTCAGCAGCGTCGGCCCGGGGCCACTCTGGCGGCGGACCACCACCGGCAGGCCGGGCGGCGCGGTGCGCGCCACCAGCGGAGGCAGAGGAACGGCCGCGTTCAGCGGGTCGCGGGCATCGAGGCGCGTCGGCGCGTGCTGGGCGCGGGCGGGCTTCGCCTCGAGCGCCACGGAGCGGGTGGTGCGGCGGGTGGCCTCGAGGGCGTCGCTGGTCGCGGGGCGCTCGGCGGTCACCTGCGCGCGCGGGTTCGCCTGGGTGCGCTTCGAAGCGTCACGTGCGGGCGGCGGCTGCGCCCCGCGCTGGACTCTGGCCATGAGCGGTACGACCCCTTTCGGAACGACTGTTCAGCACCCTATCGGGGAAGGGTGGAGCCGCGGAAGTCCACCGGGGGTAGGAAAATGCCTACCCGATGATCATGTCTTCGCGCTCCAGCCGCCCGTCGGCGAAGCGCTGGAGGTTGAAGCGCTCGAACAGCTCGTCGGACTCGCCGGTCGCCATCCACCGCGCCATGCGCTCGGTCACCGCGGGGGCCATCATGAAGCCGTGGCCGACGAAGCCCGAGAGCTGCAGCAGGTTCTCGAGCCCCGGCGTGCGCCCGAGGATGGGGCTGTTGTCGGGGGTGACGTCGTAGGGGCCCGACCACTGGCGGAGGATCTTGAGCCGCGAGAGGTTCGGCATCAGCTCGGTGATCGCGCGGCCGTAGCGGGCGAGGAAGCGCGAGGTCGAGCCCAGGCGCATCTGCGCGGGCTCGAGCGGGTCGCCCATGCCGCCGACGATCTCGCCCCGCATCGACTGCGAGAAGTACAGGCCCGAGTCGAGCACCGAGACCAGCGGCCCGAGGAAGGGCTTGAGCGGCTCGCTGGAGCAGATCTCGTGGCGGTGCGGCTCGTTGGGCAGCTTCACTCCCAGCATCGCGGCGAGCGGCGGGCTCCACGCGCCGGTGGCGAGCACCACCGTGTCGCAGGCGATGTCCCCGCGGTCGGTCTTGACCGAGGTCACCTTGCCGCCGCTCTGGGTGAAGCCGGTGACGCTGGTGAAGGTCTCCACCTTCACGCCCTTCTGCACGCAGCCCTGCGCGTAGCCCCAGACGAAGGGCCACGGAAAGATGACGCCGTCGTCCTTGTTGAAGGCGGCCAGCTTCACGCCGGCGATGTCCAGCTGGGGCACCACCTCGCGCGCGGCGTCGGGCGTGAGCAGCTGCGTCTTCACCCCGTGCTCGTGGTGGAGCCTGGCGCTCGCTTCCAGCCGCTTCGCGATCTGCTCGGTGCGCGCGAGGAAGAGGTAGCCGCCCTGGCGGAGCCAGACGTTGATGCCCAGCTCGCGGGCGAACCCCTTCATGATCTGGATCGAGCGCTTGGCGAGCGCGATGTTGGTGCGGGTGCCCCACTGCATGCGCACGCCGCCGCCGTTGCGGCCCGAGGCGCCCGCGCAGAGGTAGCCCTTCTCGAGCACCACCACGTCGGTCTCGCCCTGGCCGGCGAGGTGCCAGGCGAGCGAGAGGCCCATGACGCCTCCGCCGATGATCACGATCTTGGCGCGCGACGGCACCGGCTCGGTGGGCCGCAGCGCGTGGCTCGACAGTCCGAGCGCCGGCGGCACGCCCTGCGGAGGCGCCTCGGTGGGGTCGAGCGGCAGCGAGGCCCAGTGCGACAGCTCGGTGGGGAAGAGCGGGGGCCGCGGGGTGAAGGGCACCACCTGCGCGGGAGCGATCGCCTTCTGCTGGCAGAGGTGACGGGCGACCGCGGTGAGGCACTGCTTGCCCTGGCACATGCCGGTCCCGAACCCGGTGTACCGCTTGACCGACTCCACGTCCTTGAAGCCCTTGGCGATGGCGTGGTCCACCTCCTCGGTGGTGACGTCTTCGCAGGGGCAGAGCAGCGCCTTGCTCATGGCGCGCTCCTCAGCAGCGCGGCGGCGGCGGCACCGGCCACGCGGCCCGAGCGCGCCGACTGCTCGCCGGAGCACGGCCCGACCAGACTGCCGGCCACGAAGAGGCGATCGGCGGCGCGCCCGTCGCTCGCCGCTTCCACGGCGAAGACCTGGGTGGCGTCTCGCCAGCTGACCTTCGCACCGGCCTGCCGGGCGAGCTCGAAGGCGGGGCTGCCGGGCACGCACACCGCCACCGCGTCGCAGTCGAGCTTCTCTTCCCGGCCCTCGCGGCGCACGGTGAGGGCGGTGACCGCGGTGAGACCGTGGGCGCGCACCGGCTCGGCGCCGACCGCGTCCACCGTGGCGCCGGCGCGGGTCAGCAGGCTCGCCAGCGCGTCGGCCTCGGCGCGCTGCCCGACCACCGCGAAGTGCTTGCCCGGCAGCACGCCGTGCACCTGCACCAGCCGCGCGACGGCCTGGGCCGAGAAGACGTTGGGGAGGTCGTTGTTCTCGAAGGCCAGCAAGCTGGGGTGGGTGCCGTTGGCCAGCACCAAGACCTGGTAGCGCAGCACCATCAGCTGCGCGCGGTCGTCGGTGGGGTGCTCGACGTACACCAGGAAGCGGCCGTGCTGATCCTCGAAGAC
>JAIBBQ010000250.1 GCA_019694595.1 Myxococcaceae bacterium | reverse complement strand
GCCCCCGCGCCTGCTTCAGACGCCTTCGACTTCGAGCTCGACGCGCCCATGGCGCGCCCGGCGCCGGCGATGGCGCCTCCGCCTCCCCCTTCCGGTGGGAGCGGGCCGACCGAGCTCGGCTCGGGCGAGCTGGACTTCTCGGGGCTGGGGTTGCCGCCCCAAGGCTCGCCGGTGACGGAGCAGGTCGACGTGCCCCAGGCCGAGCAGGCCGAGGTGAAGTGCCGGGTCTGCGGGAAGCCGCTGCCCGATCGCTTCGACCAGGTTCTGGGCATCTGCGAGGACTGCCGCACCGCCACCGAGGCGCCCACCTCGGTCGCCAACCCCATCATGCGTCCGCCCGGCGCCGACGACGCTCCGGCGGCGCCCGTCGATCTGGGGCCGTCTCCGGTGGAGCTCGACGGGCTCCCCTCGAATGCGCTGCCTCCCGAGCTCCCTCCGGAGCTGCCCCCCGAGCTGCCGCCGGAAGGTGCCGAGCCGGGGACGTCCGCGGAGCTCGACGTGCCCGTTCAGCCGTCGCCGAGCGCGCGGCCGCCCCCTCGGGGTGGCGAGAGCGCCGCGGAGCGCGGAGCGAGCCTGCAGTCGCAGACCCTGCGCCGGCCCGGCGCGGTGCAGTCGGCGATGCGCGTGCCCGACGACGAGCCGGGCGAAGGCAGCAGCACGCTGCGCACCGTCGGGGCGGTGGTCGCCGGCCTGGTGTTGATGGTCGGCGGTGGCACGCTCGCGTACCTCAAGCCCTGGGTGCGCAAGGCGCCGCCGCTGGTGGTGCGCACCGATCAGGCCGCGGCCGCCGACCGGCCGATCGACCGGCTGCTGCTCGACTGGAAGGTGCGCTTCGGCGAAGGCCTGAGCGGCAGCGCCGAAGATCACCTGGTGCTCGGTGAGCAGCGCCTCGACGCGGACACCGCCTCGAGCTACCGCGAGGCGGAAGCGGAGATGAAGAAGGCGCTGGTGCTGGAGCGCGCTTCCGATCGCGCCGCCGCGGGCTACGTGCTCGCGCTGGTCTTCGGCAGGGGTGCCGCGCTGGGGCCCGACGATCGACAGGCCGCAGAGACCGTGCTGTCGGCAGCGGAGCAGCGCTCGGGTGCGCCCCGGGTCTTCACCGCGCACGCGCTCTTCCTGCTCGCCACCGGTGGGAATTCCAACGACGCGCAGGTGATGGCCGAGCGCGGCAAGACGGCGCCCAACGACCGCGACAAGGCGCTCGCCGAGCTGGCTCTGGGGCTGGCCAGCATCGAGAAGAACCCGCAGGCGGCCGACGGGCACCTGAAGGAAGCCGCACGGCTCGACCCCAAGCTGCGGCGGGTGATCCTCGCTCAGGCCCAGCTGCTCATGAGCACCGGTCAGTACCGCCAGGCGGTGGCGGCGCTGCAGAAGCGCCTGGAGACCGACATCGACCAGTGGGAAGCGTTGCAGACGCTCGCCCGGCTGAAGATCGTCACCGGCGCCCCGCAGGACGCCAAGGCGCTCTACGAGAAGCTGCTGGCGCGCACCCCCGACTCGGTGCGCGGCCGCCTGGCGCTGGCGATCCTCGCGACCCAGCACCTGGGCGATCTCGACGGGGCCATCGAGAAGCTCGACCTGCTCGCGAAGGACCCGGCGCTGACCGCGCTCGAGCTCGGTGAGGTGCTCGGCCAGCGCGCTGCGGCGGAGCGCTACGCCGACGTGCCCGACGCCGCCATCGCGTCGTGCGACGCGGTGCTGGAACGGAAGCTCGAGATCACCAACGTCAGCCTGCAGCGCTTCCTCGCCTCGCTCGATCTCGGCAAGCCGGCCGACGCGCGGGCGCAGTGGCCGAGCCTCCGCGGCCACCTGGGAGACGAGGCGCTCGAGAAGACGCTCGAAGGGCGGTTGCTGTTCGCCGAAGGGCAGGCGAACGCCGCGTACGAGCTGCTCCAGGCCGCATGGAAGAAGGACCCGCGCCGCACCGACGCGCTCTTCCTGGCAGCGGCGGCCGCGGCGAAGGCCGGCGGCGCCAGCAAGGGGTACGAGCTGGCGCTGAAGGAAGGGCTGAGGACCGACCCGCTCCGCAAGCCGCCGACCGAAGCGATGAGCGAGCTGCCGCTGCGCCCCATCGACGTGCTGCGGCCGGCCCGGGGCGTGTTCGCTGCGCTCCCCCACGCCCCGGACGACCTCAACCCGCTCATCGTCGAAGGGCTCATCGCCTGGAACGCGGGCGCGCACGCCGACGCCGACGCCAGCTTCCAGAAGGTGCTGCAGCTCGACACCGAGAACTCCACCGCCTTCGCCTACCGGGCGCTCTTCTCGCTCGAGAAGAAGGACCTCGCGGGGGCGCTCAAGCTGAGCGCGCGGGCCGTGGAAGCCGACCGGGCGTCGGGCATCGCCCACCTGATCTCCGCCGTGGTGCTCCACACCGCGCAGCAGGTGGAGCAGGCCAAGAAGGAGACGCGCACCGCGCTGGAGCTGATGCCCACGCTGCTGTCGGCGCGGGTCAAGCTCGCGGAGATCGAGGCGCTGCAGAAGCGGCCCGAGGAAGCGCGGAAGATCCTGCTCGGGGTGCTGCTGCTCGACCCCGACGCCGGCGACGCCAAGCGGGTGTTGCTCCAGCTGCCATGAAGGTCCTGGTGCTCGGCAGCGGCGCGCGCGAGCACGCGCTCGCGTGGAAGCTCTCGCAGAGCGAGCAGCTGCAGGCGCTCACCGTCGCGCCGGGCAACGGCGCCATCGCCACCCGGTTCGCCACCGAGGACGTGGAGCTCACCGCGCCCGCCCAGGTGGTGGCGCTCGCCCGGAAGCTGGAAGTGGACCTGGTGGTGGTCGGCCCCGAGGCCCCGCTGGTCGCCGGGGCGGCCGACGCGCTCCGCGCCGCGGGCATCGCCGTGTTCGGGCCGGATCAGGCCGCCGCGCGGATCGAAGGCTCCAAGGCCTTCGCCAAGGACGTGATGGCGGCCGCCCAGGTTCCCACCGCCCGCACCGAGGTGTTCGACGACCCGGCGAAGGCCAAGGCGCGGCTCGCCAGCTTCGGCCCGGTGGTGGTGAAGGCCGACGGGCTCGCCCAGGGGAAGGGCGTGGTGGTGGCCTCGAGCGAGGAGGAGGCCGCCCAGGCCATCGACACCCTGGCGTCGACCGGTGCCGGCACCCGGCTGCTCCTCGAGGAGCGCCTCCTGGGCCGAGAGGTCTCGGTGATGGCCCTGTGCGACGGCGAGCGGTACGCGCTGCTGCCCGCGTCGCAGGACTTCAAGCGCCTGCTCGATGGGGACCGCGGTCCCAACACCGGCGGCATGGGCGCCTGGAGCGCGGCCGAGCTGCTGCCGCCGGGCGAGCTCGAGGCCCTCGGGGCACAGGCGATCGCCCCCGTGCTCGCCGAGCTCTCGCGCCGCGGCTGTCCGTTCCGCGGGGCGCTGTACGCGGGGCTGATGCTCACCCCCCAGGGCCCGCGGGTGCTCGAGTACAACTGTCGCCTCGGCGACCCCGAGACGCAGGTGCTGATGCTGCAGCTGGGCGAAGACCTGCTGCCGCACCTCGACGCGGCCGCGCGGGGCCGGCTGCGGCCGGGGCCGCTCGCCGTTCGCCCCGGAGCCTCGGTCGGGGTGGTCCTCGCCTCGCCTGGCTACCCCGAGCGCCCCTCGCTCGGCGGCCGGCTGGCCGTCACCCCGCCAGCGGAAGGTGAGCTGTTCTTCGCCGGGGTGGGGCGGGTGTCGGGGCAGCTGGTGGCGCAGGGCGGCCGGGTGCTCACCGCCGCGGCCTGGGGCCCCACCGTCGCCCGGGCCCGGGCGCTCGCCTACCGCGCCGTGCAGGGCGTGCAGCTCGAAGGCGCCCAGGTGCGCCAGGACATCGCGGCGCGCGAGCGGCTGTGATGACCCGCATCGACCGCGCGGCCGTGCAGGAAGTGCTGCAGGCCTTCGGCGCGTGGCTCGGGCTGCTCATGGTGATGCTGGTGGCGCTCGCCTTCCTGCGCGGCGCCGACGTGCTCCTGGGCACGGGCGTCGGGCTGGGCGACCTGGGGCGCTTCTTCGTGCTGGTGGCGCCGCAGTTCCTGGTCCAGGCCGGGCCGGTGGCCTTCCTGCTCGCGGTGCTCCTGGCGTTCGGCCGCTGGAGCGACGACGGCGAGTGGGCGGCGCTGGCGGCGCTCGGGGTGCGTCGGTCGCGGCTGCTGCGTGGGCCGGTGCTGGTGGCGGTCGCGCTGTCGGGGGCGCTCGCGCTGGTGGCGCTCGAGTGGCAGCCCTGGGGGCTGCGCCAGGTGTCGGCGATGGTGGCGGAGCTGGTGCAGCGCAACGTCACCGGCGACGTGCGGCCAGGCGAGTTTCACGAAGAGGTGCTGGGCTTCACGCTCTACACGGCGGCGCGCGACCCCGACGGCACCTGGCACGACGTGCTGCTCGCCGACGAGCGCAACCCGACGGCGCCGCTCCTGGTGCTCGCCGAGCGAGGGGTGGTGCACACCGGGGTGGAGCGCGAGGCGGCGAGCCTGGAGCTGAGCTCCGGCGAGGTCCACCGCGCGGAGAAGGCCGGCGACCGCACCGCCGCGATGGACTTCCAGCGCGCCGACTTCCGGCTCGACCTCAGCGAGGCCGTCTTCCAGCGCAGCCGGCAGCGCTCGGTGCGTGACGAGCTCACCTGGGGCGAGCTGGTGGAGGCCGAGACGGCTGCCGCGGCCGCCGGGGAGCCCTGGCGGCCCTTCGCGGTGGCCCGCTGGTGGCGGCTCGGGCAGGTGCTCTCGCCGGTGCCGTTCGCCGTGGTGGCGGTGCCGCTCGCGCTCGGGCGCCGGCGAGGGGGGCGCTCGCGGGGCGTGGTGCTGAGCCTCGCGACCTACGTGGTCTTCTACCTGCTGGCCCGGGCCTTCGTGTCGCTGGGGGAACGGGCGGGGTTGTGGCCACCGGTCGCCGGCCTGGCGCCCGATCTCGCGGTGCTGCTCCTGGGCGGCCTGCTGCTGCTGCGGGAGCGGCCTCGATGAGCCTGTTCGCCCGCAGCGTGATGCTGCGCTACCTGCAGTCGGTGGCGCTCACCTGGCTGGCGGTGGTCGCGGTGTTCCTGGTGGCGGACTTCGGCGATCGCATGAAGGCCTTCATCGACCGGCCGGCGGCCGACGTGGCGGCGCTCTACGCCAACAAGGCGCTGGTCGCGGTGCACCAGCTCGGGCCCGTGGCGATGCTGCTCGCAGGGGGGCTCCTGGTGAGCGCGATGCGCCGCCAGGGCGAGGTGCACGCGGCGCTCTCGCTGGGCGGTTCGCCGTGGCGCATCGCAGGGCCGATCGCCGCGGTGGCGGTGGCGCTGGGGGCGGGCCTCGCGGTCTACGACGAGCTGGTGGTCACCCGCGCCAGCGAGCAGGTCGATCGCATCCAGGTCGAGCGGTTCCAGAGCTGGGGCGACTTCCGGCTCTTCTTCGGTCAGCGCCAGTGGTTCCGCGTGGGGGAGTGGATCGTGCAGATCCGCGAAGGCGGCCTGCGCAACGTGACGCTCTACCGCGTCGACGCCAACTTCCACCTGCAGGAGCGCGTCGACGCCACGGCGCTCGAATCGCTGGGCGGCGACCGCTGGCAGCTCACCGAGGTCAGCGACCGGCTGCTGGCCCACGGCGGCGGCGCCTTCACCCGCGAGGCGACCAGGGCGCTGCGTCTGCCGGGCTCGAGCCCGGGCAGCTTCTCGATCCGCGAAGGGCGGCCAGAGCAGCTGCGGCTCAGTGAGCTGTTCGAGCAGCAGGCGGCGCGCGCCCAGGTGGGGCTCCCGGTGCGCCGGTACGCTCTCGCGGTGCAGCAGCGCTTCGCCTTCCCGGTGAGCGGGGTGCTCGCGGTGGTCCTGGGCGTGCTGCTGGCGCTGCGCCGCGAGCGGCGGAACTTCGCCACCGCCGCGCTGATCGAAGGGCTCCTGGTGGTGGCGCTGGTCTGGGGGCTGTTGATCATCGCCCGCGCGCTCGCGTTCTCCGGCACGCTCTCGCCTTCCTTGGCGCCGTGGGTGCCCGCGCTCGCGCTGGTGGCGGCGATGGCAGAACTCACGCGTCGCGAAGGGCTCTGGGCCCGGCAGCCGGCCCGCCCGTCAGCGTGACGGCGGCGTGAGCCTGGGACCGTCGTCTTCCAGCGCGAGGGCGCGGCGGTAGACCTGCAGCGTCCGGCGGGCGCAGTCGTCCCAGGTGTACCGGTCGGCGCGCTCGCGCGCCTTGAGCGAGAGCTCGGTGCGCAGCGCCTCGTCGCGGCTGAGCCGCTGGGCCGCTTCCAGCCAGGCGGCGGAGTCGTCGGGGTCGACCAGGAGCCCGGCCGAGCCCACCACCTCGCGGTGCGCGCCCGCGTCGGCGGCGATCACCGGGGCGCCGCAGGCCATGGCCTCGAGCGCAGGCAGCCCGAAGCCTTCGTAGCGGCTGGGCACCAGCACCGCGACGGCGCCCGCGTAGAAGAGCGCGAGGTCGCGGTCGGACAGCGGCGACAGCTCGTAGACGCTGTCGGGGAAGCCGAGCGCCCGCCGCGCCCCGCGACCGGCGAGCAGGGTGAGCCGCGCCGGGAGGCTCTCGGCGATGGGCCCCAGCACCTTGAGGTTCTTGTGGTGCTTCAGGCTCCCGATGGCCGCGAAGTACCGTTCCGGCAGGCCGCGGCGCGCGCGGAAGTCGGCCAGCTCGGACTCGGTGGCCATGCGGAACGCGGTGTCGACCCCGTTGGGGATCACCTGCAGCCGCTCGGGCGCGAGCTGGAGGTGGGCGGCGAGCTCGCCCCGGGAGAACTCGCTCACCGTGATGAGCGCCTTGGCCCGCGAGGCGCGCGGCCGCACCACGGCCTTGTAGTAGGCGTTGATGGTCAGGCTGCTGCTCTCGGTGAGCGCGAGGTGGGTCGCGTCGTGCAGCGTCGCCACCAGCTTCCCCGGCCACAGCAGGGGCACCGAGAACGAGGTCGCGTGGAAGAGCGCGGGCCCCGAGAGGGTGAGGGCGGCGAGCATGGCCGGCTGTTCGAGCGGGGACAGGAACTCCGCCGCGCAGCGGATCTGCGTCAGGCGGGGGTGGAGCGCCCCCAGGTCGTCGGGGAGCCCTGCCGGCCCGACCAGGACCTGGAACTGCCAGCCCGGGGCGAGGCCGGGGAGGTGGCGGCAGAGCTCGAGGGCGTAGCGGGCGATGCCGTGGAGCGGCCCGTTCACCATCCGCAGATCGATCAGCACACGCGGCACCGCTGAAGAGTTAGCACGGCGCCCGGTCGGGTGTAGGAACTGGCCAGTGCGCGTCGCCCTGGTCCACGACTGGCTCATCACCTGGCGAGGGGGTGAGAAGGTGCTGGCGCACCTGGCGGCGCTCTTCCCGCAGGCGGACCTCTTCACGCTGATGCACGCCCCGGGCGCGCTCCCCAGGGAGCTCGCGGGCCGCAAGGTGGTGACGTCGTTCGTCGACCGGCTGCCGCTGGCCCACCGCGCGCACCGCCACTTCCTGCCGCTGTTCCCGTCGGCCATCAGCCGGCTCGACCTGTCGGGGTACTCGCTGGTCATCTCCTCGAGTCACTGCGTGGCCAAGGGGGTGCACGTGCCGCCGGGCGCCAAGCACCTGTCCTACGTGCACGCGCCGCTGCGCTACATGTGGGACCGCTTCGACGACTACTTCGGGCCGGGGCGCTCGTCGGTGCCGGTGCGCCTCGCGGCGCGGGCGATGCGGCCCTTCTTCCGCGCGTGGGACGTGGAGAGCTCGAAGGGCGTCGACCGCTTCGTGGCCAACAGCCACCACGTGGCGCGACAGATCGCCCGGCGCTACGGCCGGCAGGCGGTGGTGGTGCCGCCGCCGGTGGAGCTGGAGCGCTTCACCGCGCTGCCGCTCGAAGGCGGCGGCCGCGGGGGCTACTTCCTCTACGTGGGCGCCTTCGCGCCGTACAAGCGGCTCGACCTGGCGGTGCAGGCCTTCGCCCAGCTCGGGCTGCCGCTGTGGGTCGCGGGCTCGGGACAAGACGTGAAGGCGCTCGAGGGCGCGCCGCGCAACGTGCGGGTGCTGGGGCAGGTGTCCGACGGCGAGCTCCCGGCGCTGATGCGCAACGCCCGGGCGCTGATCTTCCCCGGCGAAGAAGACTTCGGCCTCACCCCGCTGGAGATGCAGGCCACCGGCCGGCCGGTGATCGCCTACGGCCGGGGCGGCGCGCTGGAGACGGTGACGCCCGCCACCGGGCTCTTCTTCGACGAGCAGACGCCGGGAGAGCTCATCGCCGCGGTGCAGCGCTTCGACGCCTGGGAAGCCGGGTTCGACCCCGCGGCAGCGCGCGCCCAGGCCACCCGCTTCACCCCGGCCGAGTTCCGCGCAGGCGTCCTCGCCGAGCTCAGCGCACTGGGAGTTCGCGTAGCCTGACCAGCGCCCGTGCGCCCAGCACCTCGGGCCGGCTGCGCGCGTCGAGGAAGGCCCGCGACGGTCGGCTGGTGGGGAAGGACGGGAAGCGCTCGAGCTCGGTGGCCTCCAGCGCCGCGTCTTCCCACCTGGGCGGTGCGGCGGGGTCGATGACCGCGAGCTGGGTCTGCCCCTGGTGCACCAGCGTGGCCGTCTCCGCCAGCGTGCGGAAGGCGGCGGTGCGGTTCGCGTAGTAGGCGGCCGCGTGCGTGGCCTGGGTCTCCACGAAGGGCAGCTCGACGCCGTCCGGGTCCTCGCGACGCGCCAGCGCGCCCAGCGCGGCGCCCCCCTGGAACGACACCACCAGCGGCCCCAGCCACAGCTGCCAGACGAGCGAGGCCCCGAGCAGGCACACCGCGCCGTGGGCCGCCGCGCGCACTGCCGGCGCCGCGCGGCGCGCGAGGAAGGCGGCGGCGCCGAAGCCCACCACGCCCGCCGCGGCTCCCACCACCGCGCGATCCGCGGACCAGCCCGCGACGAAGGCCAGCGCGGCGGCGCCGCCCACGGCGCCACCGGCCGCCGGCGCGGCGATCCACCAGCGCAGCCCGCGCGCCGCCGCGGCCGACGCCTCGCACAGCCACGGAGCGCACAGCAGCGCCACCGCGGGCGTCAGCGCGTAGACGTACTGGGGGAGCTTGTAGTCGCTGACCGAGAAGGCGGCGAAGGGCAGGGCGAACCA
>JAIBBQ010000033.1 GCA_019694595.1 Myxococcaceae bacterium | reverse complement strand
GCGCCGGCCTCGAGCTCACCGTCGACTCCGGCGTGCGCCGCCCGAGCACCGTGGTGGGCCGCCTCGACCGCGACGCGCAGCGCCTCACCCTGGGCGAAGGCCCCGACGCGGTGCCCCTGGTGGCGCACGGCCGGCCGATCACCGTCGACCGCGCCACCATCGTCTTCGCGGCCCCCGAGGAGCTCACCGCGGGCCGCACGCTGCTCGACGCGGTGCCGCCGGGCGACGGGCTGTCGGTGTCCACCACCGTCACCACCACGCCGCCCCCGTCGCGGCGCCTCGAAGGCCTGCGCACCTTCCTCAAGGGACCGCGGGCCCCGGCGCGCAGCGCGCTGCTGCTCGAAGGCGACTCCGGCCGCTTCGTGGCCCTGGTGGTGAGCGCCGACGGCTCGCCCCCGCGGCTCGAGTGGGCCCTGGGCAGCGAGAAGCGCGGCGAGATGGTGGCGCCGCTGCCCGGAGAGGCGCGCCAGGCGCTGAGCCTCGAGGTGAACCCCGACACCGGGCTGCTCTCGGCCTGGCTCGGCGAAGGCAAGGACCGCCGCCGCCTCGGCGAGTCGCTCGAGCTGGGCAAGGACTGGCGCCGCCACTTCGGCGAGCCGCCGCACGCCGCCGTCGGCTGCCTCGAAGGCGCGTGCCGCTTCGAGAACCTCACCGTGCAGGGGCTCAAGGCCACGCCCCCTCCGGCGCCCCCCGAGCCCGAGGTGAGCCAGGCCAGCGTCGGCACCGTGCGCCCGTCGGGACACCCCGAGCTGCACCCCGTCGTCACCGCCAAGCCGGTCGCGTCGGCGCCCCACAAGGGCGTCACCCCCGTGCCAGCGAAACCCAAGAAGAAGTGACGGGCCCCTGATTCGCTGTCAAAACTGCCCTCATGGAGAAGGGCGGGAAGTCGTCCGCGCAGCTGCTGGAGCTGCTGCAGCGGGCGGCCGACGAGCTGAAGACGGTGCGCGCGGAGCTCGCGGACACCTCCGCGCGGCTCGAGCGCGAGGAGCGCGCCCACCGCGCCACCCAGGAAGCGCTGCAGAAGGCCCGCCAGGAACTCGAGCGCTCCGTCACCCACCCGCCGCTCGACCAGGGCAGCAGCGACGTCACCGGCGAGATGCCGAAGCTCGAAGAGCCCACCAAGGCGCTCGGCGGGGCGGTGACGCCCGCCACCGACCCCACCGCGAGCGCCGTGCCGCCCGCCGGCGTCGAACTCGAGCGGCTGAGGTCCGAGCTCGAGGCCGCCCGCAGCGCCCACACCGCGCTGGAGATGAGCGTGCAGGCCCAGGCCGCCGAGGTCGAGCGGCTCACCCAGGCCGTCGACGCCGAGCAGAAGGCGCACGAGGCCACCCGCTCGCAGAACCTCGCCGAGCGCCACGAGTCGGCCTCCGCCTTCGAGCGGCAGCTCGTGCTCTCGCGCCAGGCGCTCAACGACGCCCGCGGCCAGCTGGAGGCCGAGCGGCAGAAGGTGCAGGACCTCGAGCGCCAGCGCCAGGAGCTCGGCGAGTCGCAGGCCGCGCTGGAAGCCCGGCTGGGCGAACTCGAGGCCAGCGTCGAGGCCCAGGTGGCCAAGGCCACCGAGGACGCGCTGTCCCGCGGGCAGGCCGCCATCGCCGCGGCGGAGAGCGCGCTCGCCGAGGAGAAGGCGAAGCACCAGGGCACCGCCCAGAAGCTGCTCGCCGAGCGTCAGAAGGGGCGCGAGCTCGAGGCCGCCCTCGCCGAGGCGCGCGAGCGCATCGCCGCGCTGGAGAGCGCCGCCCGCACCGCCGCCGACACCCACGCCCGCATGGTGGCCGAGTCGGAAGAGCGGCTCGCCGCCCACGACGGCAAGGCGCTCGCGGAGCGCAAGCACTTCGAGGCACAGGTGGCGCAGCTCACCATGCAGCTCAACGACTCGCAGACCCGGCTGGTCAACGCGGTGGAAGAGCAGCGCTTCGTGGAGCGCAAGTTCCAGGAGCTCCACCGCGAGCTCGAGCAGGTGATGGAGCAGCGCGACCAGCTGCAGCGTCAGCTGCAGGCCACCCGGCGCTGAGCGTCAGCTCACGGCGCGGAGCCGGCGTCGAAGAACGGCACCCCGGCGTCGGGCTTGATGGGCGGCATGCCCGCGTCGACCACCTGGGGCTGCAGCCAGCACACCCCGGCGGTGCCCATCTGCTGGTAGCAGAAGTAGCCCATGCGGCAGCTGAAGTTCTGGCAGAACGGCACGCAGAAGTTGCCCTGCTCGCCCTGCCGGCCGTTCAGGTTCACGCACGCACCGGTGCTGCCGCACTGGTTGGAGCTGTTGCACTGCCGGGTGCAGAAGCCGTCGGGGTAGCTCGCGGTGCCGTTGGCGGTCGTCTTGCGGCACTGCGCGTTGTTGCCCAGGCCGGTGCACTGCGAGTTCATCTGGCAGGCCTGCCCCAGCGTCGTCGGAGGCGTCACGCAGCTGCCGTTCTGGCAGACCGAGCCGTTGCCGCAGAAGCTGCAGGCGCCACCGGGGGTGAAGCAGGCGCCCATCGGCGGGTTCGCGATGCACACGTCGGTGTTGCAGCAGCCCTTGCACTCGCTCGCGCACTGGGGCCCGCGGCAGAGCCCGAAGTTGGCGTCGCAGGTGAGGCTCCCGGGGCACGACTGGCACGTCTGACCGCCCACGCCGCACGCGGTGTTCGACGGCATCTGGCACTTGCCCGCGGCGTCGCAGCAGCCGCGCGGACAGGTCGCCCCGTTGCACGTGGCCGCGGTGCAGGAGCCGTTGCTGCAGGTCTGCCCGGCAGCGCAGGCGACGCAGACGTTGCCCTTGAAGCCGCAGCTCTGCGGGGGCTGGGCCTGCAGCGGAATGCACACCTGGTCGCCGGCGGGCGTCGTGGTGCAGCAGCCATCGCAGTTCTGCGGCGAGCAGCCCTGCGAGATGCACTTGCCGAAGGTGCAGGTCTGACCGGCGGGGCAGACGCCGCAGACCGCCGCGCCCGCGCCGCACAGGGAGTCCTTCTGCGCACTGCCCAGCGGAATGCAGGTGTTCCCGTCGCAGCAACCGCTGCAGTTGGTCGAGTTGCACGACGGGGTGATGGAGATGCACTGCCCCGCGCACTTGGCGTTGGTGCCGCAGTCGCGGCAGGCCATCGCGCCCTGGCCGCACGAGGTCTGGTCGAAGCCGCGCTGGCAATTGTCGTTCGAGTCGCAGCAGCCGGCGCACGTGGCCGGAGTGCACCGGCGCGGGGCGCCGCCGCCGCCGCCGGATCCGCCCGCGCCACCCGTTCCACCGGCGCCGCCCGCTCCCGCGCCGCCCTGGCCTCCGCCGGTCGTCACGCTGCCGCCGCCCGAGGAGGTGCTCCCCACGCCGCCGCCCGAGCTTCCGCTGCCGCTGGAGGGGGGCACGCACTCGCCCTGCACGCAGCGCCAGCCGGAGCCGCACGGGTGGGCCGCGTCACACTGCAGCTCCAGCACCGACTGGAAGCAGGCGGAGAAGCCGAGGAGGGCGGAGCAAGCGCCGAGGAGGAGCAGCTGGTGGCGAGTCGTCATGGTGAACCCATCGGATCAACGAAGTCGGCGGCCTTTGAAGGTGGCGGAGCGTAGCCCGGGCCAGGCCCGCCCGCACCTCGCGTGCCGGGCTGACCGCCGGGGAGCGCCACGAGGACAATCGGCGTAAGGTGCTGCGGATGCGTGGCGTCGTCGTCGCCGTGGCCATCGGGGGAATCGCGCTGTCCGGCTGTGCCCCGGGGCCCGGGGTCGGCGGGTTCCGCTTCGCCTGCACCACCGACGCCGACTGCGCCGACGGTTTCACCTGCCAGGCCCAGGAGTGCGTCTCGGGTTCGGCCTCGGGCGGCGGCCAGGGCGGTTCGGGCGGAGGTTCCGCGGGCGGTACGGGTGGCGCGGCCGGCGGTGGCCAGGCGGGTGGCGGAGCAGCAGGTGGTGGCGCGGCCGGCGGAGGTCAGGCGGGCGGGGGCTCCGGTGGAGGCGCGGGGGGCGGCTCGACGACGGCCGTGCCTGCGCTGACGCTCAGTGGTCCGCAGGCGCTCACGGTCGACCAGTGCAGCCCCGGCTTCGTGGTGGGGACCCTCTTCGACGGCGGACCGGCGAGCGTCGACGCGGGCGCGTGGGTGAACCTGTCGAGCTCCAGCCCCGCCTTCACTTTCTTCAGCGACGTGCAGTGCACCCAGGACGCGGGGCGGGTCGCCTTCCAGTCCGACGGTGGGGCGCTGTTCTTCACCCTGGCGCGCGACGCCGGCACGACGCAGTTCACCGCGACCGCGGCTGGCTTCGCGCAGGCGTCGGCGTCGGTCACCGCGCAGTTCCAGCCCGCGTACGAGCTCGCGCTCACCAACCTCCCGGCCTTCGTGCGCTCGGGCGACTGCCAGTTCTTCCGGGTGGCGCTGCGCGACGACGCCGGTCAGCCTGCGCGCGCCAACGCGGCGACGGTGGTGACGGTGACGGCCGACGCGGGCCCGGTGCCCTTCGGCGGCGCGCCCCGGCTCTACCTGGACAGCTTCTGTCAGAACCCGGCTGGCCAGGCGACCATCGCCGCGGGCAGCTCGCAGGCGGGGCTCTTCGTGCGCGGGGCCACGGGCGTCCCGGTGGAGCTCAAGGCCACGGCGAGCGCGCTCAGCACCACCGCGTCCCTCGATGTGCGGCCGCTGGTGCGCCGCGGCAGCTGCGTGATTCCCGACGGGGGCACCGGCGTGGATTGCGCGGTGAGCCCGCCGCAGGGTCGCCTCGACCAGACGCTGCTCGTCTTCCAGGCCGAGACCGACAGCGCGGTGAGCGCCGAGTCGGGCGTGCGCTGCAAGCTCGCGAACGCGTCCACCGTGCACTGCGAGCGCGAGGCCGCCGGTCCCGCGGCCGCCAAGGTGAGCTGGCAGACCGCCGAGCACCGCAGCTTCGAGGTCGACCGCTTCGACGCCCAGTGCGACGGCGGCAACGGCGTGGTGACGGTGCCCGGCCGCAACTCGCTGCTCACCGAGTCCTTCGTGCTCGTCTCCTCGAGCCAGGACAGCCCCTTCATCGACACCGGCGACTTCGTGGCGGTGACCCAGACGGGGCAGAGCACGCTCGACCTCAACTTCTCGGGGTGTCTCAACGCCAACCCCACCCGCGCGCACGTGCAGGTGGTGGGCATCAACGGCCTCTCGGTGAAGCAGGGCTCGGCCTCGCTCGCGGTGGGCTCGCACTCCACCACCGCCAACGCGCTGGGGAACGCGAACGAGCCCATCGCGCTGTACAGCTACCGGCCGCTCGACAACAACGGCACCGGCGAGCTCTGCGACTGCGTCGTCTCCGGGACGGTGACCAAGAACTCGGCGACCTTCACCCGCGGGGTGAACACCGCGGGCGCCACCTGCGCGGGCTTCTCGGTGCCCAACATCTCCTTCAACCGCATCGACTTCCAGGGCCAGGCGCGCACCCAGAGCGTGACCGTGCAGCTCGTGGGACAGAGCCTCACCACCTCGGCCGCGACCCAGAGCTTCGACGTCACCCGCACGCTCTACTTCTCGGGCTCGCAGGGCCCGGCCGGCCAGGCGCTCGGCGAGAGCGACGACACCTCGGGCAACTTCTACCTGGGCGTCGCCGCCGCGAGCTTCGTGCCCGAAGGCTCGGGGCTGTCGGCGACCTCGGTGCGCGTCACCCGCGGACGCGCGGGGCCCAACGCGCTCTTCACGGTGAACGCGGTCGAGTTCCTGCCCTGACGGTCAGTGGCCCTTCGCGGGGCCGGGCTCGCTCTTCGCCCGTCCGTCGTGAATGAGCTGCAGCACCGCCGCCAGCACGGTGAAGCTCACCAGGAGCGTCGTCGCCAGGCCGAGGCACGCCACGTAGCCGATGCTCTTGAGGCCGTTGTGCTGGGCGAAGAAGAGCGCGCCGAAGCCGGCGATGGCGGTGAGCGTCGAGCTCGCCACCGCGGCGCCCACGCTGCGCAGCGCCACCACGGGGGAGGTGCCCTCGAGGAAGCGGTGCAGCAGGTAGAGGCCGTGGCTGACGCCGAAGCCCAGCAAGATGGGCAAGATGACGAGGTTGAAGAAGTTGAGGCGGTGCGCGGTGAGCGACAGGAGCCCGAGCATCATCCACAGCCCCACGCCCAGCGGAATCACGCTCGCCGCCGCCAGCTTCACGCTGCGGAAGTCGAGGTAGTGCATGATCAGGATCCACAGCGTCGCCAGGAGCACGGTGAGCTTGCCGTCGAAGAGGACGATCTTCGCCAGCGTGGCGAAGAGAATGGCGAGGCCGGCACTGCGGTACTCGCGGCCGCTCGCCGTCTTGATGACCCGCACCTGGTCGGCGAAGTCCATCATCTTCTTGCCGTCCCACAGGTCGACGCCCGGGTAGATGAAGACCAGCAGGCCCTGGTTCTCGGGGCGCGTGGTGGGCAGGCTCTTGAAGAGCGAGGCGTAGACCTCGGGCACCTGCTCCACGGTGTACGGCTTCTTCTTGAGGATCCGCTTGAAGAGCGCGGCCTTCTCCTGCACCTCGGGCGGCAGCGAGGCCACGTCGATGTCCTTCAGCTCTTCGTCCCACTCCGCGAGCACCGCGGCGTTGCGGGCGGCGACCTCGGGCGGCGGGGTGAAGGTGAAGACGTCGACCACCTGGTCCACCGACGGGTACTTCTCGGGGTGCAGGGTGAGCTCGTCGTGCACTTCCTTCACTTCCTCGAGCGTCTGGCAGTGAATGGCGATGGGGTCGGAGGAGATCTGGAACCGCTGGTTGATCTCGTCCTGCATCAGGATGCTCGAGTAGTCGTCGGGCACCAGTGCGCGGGTGTTGTAGTTGAAGTGCACGCCGCCCAGGAACCGGTCCACCAGGCTCGGCGTGCCCGTCGACGGATAGGGGATGTCCTTCCACGGCACCGAGGCCGCGCACACCAGCGCCACCAGCGCGATGGAGCCCCACAACAGCCGCCTGGGGTTCTGGATGCGCCGCTCGTGGCCCGAGCCGTCGTTGGTCGCGGGCGGCGTCATCACCCCGATGAGCCGGGCGACGCCTTCCGGGTTCCTGCGGCCCACCAGCGCGAGGATGGCGGGGCTCCAGGAGAAGAGCGTGAAGCCGATGATCAGCGTGCCGAACCCGGCGAGGAAGCCGAACTGCGAGAAGCCGCGGAAGCCCGACACCAGGAGCACGAAGAAGCTGCCGCTGGTCACCACCGCGGCGATGAACGCCGGGCGGCCCGCGTTCACCATCGCGGCGATGATGGCGTCGTCCCACTTCTTGCCCGTGCCGAGCTCGATGCGCGTGCGGTAGATGAAGTGGATGCCGTAGTCGATGCCGAAGCCCATCAAGATCGCCCCGATGATGGAGGTGATCATGTTGAGCTCGTTGAGCGTCACCTTGGCGAAGCCCATGGTGAGCAGGGTGCCCAGCGCCATGCCGGAGATGACCAGCACCGTCGGCGCCCACTTGCGGAAGAAGGCGATGGTGATGATGGTGATGAAGGCGAAGGCGACGATGAAGACGTCGTCCACCGAGTCGCGCACCGCGTAGCTGTCGTCGAGGCTTGTCTTGTAGCTGCCGGTGAAGCCGAAATAGACGCGCTTGTCGTCGCCGTAGGCGTTCTTGTCGTAGTTCTCGACGAGCTCCACGCCGGTCGAGGCCTTCGATTCACCGAGGAGGCCCTGCGCGGGGCTGCCCAGCTTGGCCTCGCCCACCAGCGCGTCGACGAGCTCCTTGGTCCGCGGGAGCTCGGTGGAGTTCCACATCGGCTTGATGAGCATCAGCAACATCTTCTTGTCGTCGCTGACGTAGTACTCGTCGCGGATGCCCTTCTTCCCGACGTGGCTGTACTTGTCGATGAGGTCGGTCAGGTCGAGCTTCACCGGCTCGGTCTTCTTGATCTCGATGAAGAACGGGTTGTTCCGGCGCAGCTGATCCTTGATGTACGCGTTGATCCGCCTCTTCCCCTCGACCAGGTCCTCGGTCTTGATGAAGAGGACCATGTTCTCCTGGATGAACTCGACCGGGACCTTGTAGGTGATGAAGCGCACGTACGGCTGACCGTCGGGGCCCTTGGCCGCCTTGAGCCGCGCGTCGAGGTCGTCGCTCACCTTCTTGAGCGTCGCCATGTCGTTGCCGCGCAGGCCGAGCATCAGGTAGCCGGCGCCACCGACCATGTCGATGATGCGCTTGACCTCCTTCACCTCGGGCAGCTCCTGGGAGATGAGCGAGAGCTGATCCGACTCGATGCGCAGCTGGCTGGTGAGGTAGCCGCTGGCGACCCCCAGGGCGAGCAGCACGGCGAGCACCGTGCCCGGCTTGCCGACGATGAGGCGGGCCCACGCTTCGGCGCCGCGGGTGATGAACGCTGCTTTGTCGCTCATGGCGCGCGCTGCATAGCGAATGCGCCGCGCCACCGCCGGGAAATCATCGGCCTTCAAGTACAGTGGTGGGCCCGTGCCCTCGCTCGCTGCCTGCTTCACCGCCGCCAAGACGCCGCTGGTCCTCCAGGAGCGCCCGCTGCCGGTTCCCGGGCCAGGCGAGGCCCTGGTGGCGCTCGAGGCCTGCGGCCTGGGCTTCGGCGACTGGAACACCGCGATGCTCGACGCGCTGCCCCGCCTGCCGCTGGTGCCCGGCCAGGAAGGCGCGGGCGTGGTGCAGGCGGTGGGCGAGGGCGTGACGCTCTCGGTGGGCGACCGCGTGGCCGTCACCCCGCTCGCCTTCGCCTGCGGCGCTTGCGGCCCGTGCGAGCGGGGGCTCGAGCGTGCCTGCGGGCAGCTGCGCCTCACCGGGCTGCACGTCGACGGCTGTCTGGCGACCCACGGCGTCTTCCTCGCGAGCCGGCTGGTGGCGCTCCCGGCGGGGCTCGCCTCGGAGCAGGCGGCGGTGCTCGCCGGCTCGGGGTGGACGGCGCTGGGCGCGTTGCGAGCGGCCGGGGTGGGGGCGGGGGTGTCGCTCGGCGTCTGGGGCTGTGGCGGGGTGGGGCACCTCGCGGTGCAGCTGGGCAAGGTGCTGGGGGCGCGCGAGGTGAAGGTGGTGGATCCGGATCCTTCCCGGCGGGCGCTCGCGGCGTCACTGGGGGCGGAGGCCTTCGAGGCGCTGCCGCCGCTGTCGGTCGACGTCGCGGTGCTGTGCACGCCGTCGTCGCAGGCCGCGGTGCAGGCGGTGAAGGCGGTGCGTCCGGCGGGGGCGGTGGCGCTGGCGGCGCTGACGCCGGCGGGCCGGCTGGACCTCCCCTTGGCAGAGGTGGTGGCCAAGGGCCTGAGGTTGCAGGGGAGCTTCCTGGGCTCCCGGGCGGACCTTCAAGAGCTTCTGGAGCTTGCACACACCGGTCGGGTGTTCTCGACAGTGGAGACTTTTCCCCTGGAAGCGAGCCCGGACCTGCTCTGGCGCCTGAGAGATGGCGGGTTTACGGGCCGCCTCGTGGTCCAGATGCCGCGGTGAGGGAATTGCACTGCAGATCCACCATGCGTCGACTGGTGGTGATGATGGCAGTGGTCCTGGCAGGGGCGGGGTGGGGTCATGCGCGGCTCAAGGCCCCCGTTCCACGCAACAACTCCGATGCCCTGAAGGACCCCAACGGGCCGTGCGGCAACGTCCCCCGGACGAGCTCGAACACGGTCTACCTGGTGGGCGACCTGGTGAAGGTGGACTTCGAGGAGACCATCAACCACCCGGGCTGCTTCATCGTCAGCCTGTCGCAGCAGAACGACCAGAACTTCACCACCCTCACGACGGTGAAGCACAACGGCCAGGGCGCCTTGCCGCGTCAGTACACGGCGATGGCGAAGTTGCCCGACGGCATGACCTGCCAGAACTGCACGGTGCAGCTCATCCAGGTGATGCTGAACACCTACGACGGCGGCGCGTGTCTGCGGAACCTGCCCGGCGCGTCGAACTACTACTCGTGCGCCGACGTCCGGGTGCAGATGCCCGACGGCGGCATGATGCCCGACGCGGGGAGTGGCGCGGGCGGCGGCGCCGGCGGTGGTGGCGGCTCCAGCGCGAGCGGTGGCGGCGGTGCCTCGTCGAGTGGCGGCGGCGCAGCGTCCTCCGGTGGTGGCGGGGCGTCCTCGAGTGGCGGTGGCGTGGCCGCGTCGGGTGGCGGCGCGGCGTCTTCCAGTGGCGGCGGCGAGCAGACCGGCAGTGCTGGCGGCGGTACCCCCACCTCGAGTGGTGGTGGCCAGGCCTCGGCGAGTGGCGGTGGTGCGCCGTCGGGCAGTGGCGGCGGCAACCCGATGTCGCCCCCCGAAGGTGGAGTCGTCGACGGCAACCCGTCGGTGGGCTGCAGCACGGTGCCGATGGCGCCGCTCGCGACGCTGCTCTTCGCGGTGGTGCTGCTCCTCCGTCGCCGTCACGCGGCGCTGCGCGCCGAGGTCCGCGAGCTGACCGACTCGCCGGGGCCCTTCCCCCCCCGTGCCGTCCCGTCCGGCCCTCCGGAGCCCCGTCTCCGGTTCCCCGTGAACGCACCCGCCCCCGAACCCGTCCTGGCGCGCCCTGTCCTCCCTGCCGGGGACGCGGCGGGGGCCGCGTCTCCCCGCCTCCCCCGAGGTCTGTGGCCAGCGCTCGTGTTGCTCACGGCCTGTTCGCCCCCGGAGCTCTCGCCGGGGCGAGACGCAGGCGCTGACGCAGGCATCGACGCAGGCGTCGACGCGGGCTCCCTCCCTCTCCCCGACGCGGGCCACCAGGCGAGCGCCGCCCTCCGCGCGTGCGCGGCCTTCCAGTCCTCCCCCTCTCCCAAGACCATCCTCGACCTCACCCGCCGGCTCGCCGAGCTCCCGACCCCGGTGACCCCGGCCTGCGTGGTGGCGGCGACCGCTCGTCCCGTCTCCATCCTGGCCACCTCGAGCACCGAGAGCGCCCAGCCCGCCGCGAGCAAGCGCAGCCCCCGGGTCTTCCTCCTCACCACCTCCCTCAGCCTCTCGGTGGCCCTCGACGGCGTGGGCAAGGACCTCCTCGAGCTCGGCGAGTGGGTGACCCCCACCCGCTCCCTCAAGGGCGAGCTCGCCTTGCCCCTCACGAGCCCCCCGGACGAGCGGGCCGCGCTGCTGCGCGTAGAGCACCCTGGCATCGGCACCACCTGCGGGCTCTGTCACCGCGACGAAGGCCCTCACGCGGGCCTCGACGGCGGCTACGACTCGGTGGCCTTCCGGCCGAACCCGGGCCTCGACGTGCCGCTCACCGCGCTCGACGCCGAGCACCAGGCCTGCGTCACCGCGGACGACGGCTCTTCCCGCTGCGAGCTGCTCCACGCGCTCTTCGACCTGGGGCCTGTGCGGCAGGGCGCCTTCTCCAAGGACGTGCCGCTCTTCATCCAGTGAGCCGACGGTTCATCGTGGCGCGGGTGCGCTTCGTCCTAGAATTGCCGTGTGAAGACGAGCGCGCTCCGTGTCTGGCCGTTGCTGCTGCTGGTGGTGGGCTGTCGTCCGCTCACGCTCCCTGCAGCCGATGCCCCGGGCTCGGTGTCCGCCACGCTCCTCGCGCCGCGGGCGGGGCGGGCGGAGCTGGCGCCCGCGGTGGGCGCGACCCTCGAGCTCGTCGGGACCGACAGCAGCGCCGTGGCCGACGAGGACGGCAACGTCAGGCTGGAAGGGGTGACCCGCAGCAGCGGCCAGCTGCGCGCCAGCTACCGCTCTCCCGACACCGGCGAGACCTTCGAGCGCGTCTTCGACCTGCGGCTCGCCGGGGTCCGGCCTGGCCGCCACACCTCGCTGGGCACGGTGGCGCTCGGGCGCCGCGCGACGCTGCTCGGCCACGTGCTGCGCGGCGACGTGAGCGGCAACTCGGGGCACTCGGGCATCCGGGTGTTCGTGCCCGAGAGTCCGCTCCAGGCGTTCACCGCCGATGACGGCTTCTTCGTGCTGCAGGGCGTGCCCGCGGGAGACCTCACCCTGAGCGCCTTCGCCCCCGGGTACGCGGCGGCGACGGGCCAGCTCGAGGTGCGCCCCGGGGAAGAGCGGCGCCTCGACCCCCTCACCCTGGCCGTCTCCACCGCCACCGCCTCGGGCGCGCTGCGCGGCAGCGTGGCCGACGAAGGCGGACACCCGCTGGCACAGGCGCTGGTGTCGCTCGACGGCGTGGCCCAGAAGGCGACCGCCCAGTCGGCGGCCGACGGCCACTTCGAGTTCACCGGGCTCGCGCCCGACGTCGTCAGCCTGCGCATCTCGGCGCCCGGGTTCCGCTCGCAGCGGCTCGACAACCTCTACCTCGACGGCACCGCCGGCGCGCTGCCGCCCAGCGTGCTGTCGGCGGGCGTGGACACCGACGACGGCGGCGTCACCACCGGAGATGGCGGCGTGGTGGTGATTCCCGGTCAGGCGGTGGAGCTCGTCTCCATCAACGGCGGCACGCTCGGCCGGCTGAGCGGCGACGACGCCGGTTCGGTGCAGATTCCCGTGCCCAGCTCGGTGCGGCCGGGCGACCTGATGGTGCTCTTCGTCGACCGCTTCACCGCGTCCGTTCCGGAGACCGCGATGCGGCCGACGGAGTGGACCTTCTTCGGCTCGCAGGACTTCGACGGTGACTGCGCGGAGGTGGCCACCCGCCGCGCGGGGACCGACGAGGCCAGCGCCGTGGCCGCCTACACCCTGCACATTCCGTCGACGGCGCAGGACCTGGCGTGGGCGCTGGTGGTCTACCGCAACGTGGCGTCGGCGGACCTGGTGCACATCAGCACCGACGACGCGCGCCTCCAGGGCCTGCTGGCGCTCCAGTTCAGCGCCCAGCCCGTCGCCCGCGGCGATCGGATCCTCTCGGTGGCCACCTTCGCGCAGACCACCGGGGGCACGTGCCCGGCGCCCGTCTCCAGCGACGGCGGCGTGCTGCCCGACGCGGCCAGCTTTCGCTCGCTCGGCTTCTACCAGGTGCTCGACGTGCCGGCGGCGAGCGGCGGCGCGCTGCCGGGCTTCTCCTCGGCGTGCGATCCCGGCACCGGGGTCACCCTCTACGCCAACACCCAGGTCCGGCTGCACGCCCCCTGAAGCCGCCCGCGCGGGTGATGCGGTTTGACCCGCCTCGCCCTTTTGACTACGCCCCTCACCGCCACGGTCTCCTCGCGGCGCCGATGAGGCGTCTCGGTGAGGGCAAGAGGGAACCCCGGTGTGAATCCGGGACTGCCCCGCAGCGGTGAGCAGGAACGAACGCCGTCACACGCACTGGCCTCCTCATGGGCTGGGAAGCGACGGTCAGTAGGCAGCCTGCGAGTCCGAAGACCTGCCGTGGTGCGCCACGCGTGTGCGTGGCGGACATTCCGGAGCCTCCGCGGGGAGGTGCCGGTGGCCTTCGCGACTGCGTCGTTCGCTCCCCGCGAGTGCCTCCGGTGTCCCGCCACGCGGCGGCTCCTTCACGGCAGGGTGCGTCGGGCGCCCTGGCAGGAGTCGTCATGGACGCGAAGTCGACGTGGTGGGGCATGGCCGCTGGACTGTCTCTCGGCCTTCTGGCGGCGCTCTCGCCGTCGTGCGGAACCTCGGGGGGCGGGGCGTGCAACGCGACCTCCTGCCCCGAAGGCTGCTGCGACGACAAGGGCGTCTGTCGCGGCGGCATCTCCGAGGACGCGTGCGGCCCGCGCGCGGGCGGAGTCTGCGCGGTGTGCAGCATGACCGAGCGCTGCGACAACCGCGCGTGCTCGCCGCGCATCGGCGGCACCGGGGGCGGCACCGGCGCCTCGGGCGGCGGCAGCGCCTCCAGCGGCGGCGGAGCGTCGTCGAGCGGCGGCGGCACGTCGTCGAGCGGCGGTGGCTCCGCGGGCTCCGGTGGCGGCAGCGGCGGTGGCAGCGGCGACGGAGGGCAGACCTGCGCGCAGCTGCCCCACGACGCGGTGCTCGGCCGGCTGGTGCTGGGCAGCGGCGTCACCGTGCTGGGCTCCGCGGCGCTCCCCGCGGGCATCGAGACCCTGGCCACCACCCCGGGCGCCGACGGCGGCCCGGGCGACCTCTGGGCGCTGATGACCAGCGCGCGCCTCGAGAAGCTGGGCACCTTCCCCAACCTCGCGCTCGGCGACGCGGGCCTGAGCGTCAAGACGGCCGCCGACCAGGACGCGGGCGTCTACCCGTCGCACTTCCTCGTCAGCACCGACACCCGGCTCTTCGCCGGCTACACGCGCTCGGGCTCCGGCTTCCCCGGCACGGTGGCGGAGTACGACTTCTTCTACGACACGCTCAAGCACACCTCCGCGCCGGGGAACTACTCCGCGGCCGCGTCCAGCTTCGGCGTGCTGGTGAACGCGCTCGGCGCCGGCGGCGTCGATGCCGGCGTCGGCGTCTACGGCCTCGGCACCACCCCGCCCACCAAGGTGGCGAGCTTCGACCCCGCGGCGAGCCCGTCGAGCGGCGTGATGGCATCGACCGCCAACGGCGCGGTGCTCGCCGGGTACTTCAACGGCAACGACTTCACCAACAACCTCCGGGCGCTCTCGCCGGCGCAGGTGAAGGCCGCCTTCCAGCAGAGCACCGTGCAGAGCCTCGTCGGCGCGCCGCTCGTCTACAGCGGTGAGGACCTCTTCGAGGCCGCCGGGGTGGGCGACACCGTGGTGCTCCACCGCGGCATGTTCGACCCCAACACCTTCCTGCCGAAGACCTCGGAGGTGAGCCTGGTGCCGGTGACCGTCACCGACGCCGGCGTCTCGGTGGGCGCGCTCTCCACGCTCCTCACCAGCGACGGGTGCACCAACGTGCAGTTCCTCGCGGCGCACGGCACCGCGCTGCTCCTCGGCGTCGAGGACAAGAACGGCCGCCGCCTCCTGAGGCTCAAACTGCCGTGAGCGCGCGCGCCCTCATGGGCGTGCTGGCCACCGTACTCCTCGCCTGCGGTCCGGGCGGGGGGGCCGGTGGCGCCGGCGGCGGCGACGCCTCCGGTGGCGGCGTGGGCGGAGGCGGAGGGACGACGGCGGACGCGGGGCCGGTGCGCGGCGACGACCCCTTCGCCGACGCGGTGGTCTCCTTCACCCCTGGCCCCGGCGCGGGCTTCGGCCAGGACCGGCTGCCCGGCGTGGTGCTGGGGCCGCCGGACGGCGCCGGCGACGGCATGGGCTCGCTCGACGTGCTCTCGCTGGGGCAGGGCGGCGTCATCGTGCTCGCCTTCACCGACGTCCTCGCCGTCGACGGGCCGGGGCCCGACCTCACCGTCTTCGAGAACCCCTTCGGCCGCTTCGCGGAGACCGCCGCGGTCGCGGTGAGCGACGACGGGACGAGCTGGCACGAGTTCCCCTGCGCCAGCCTCGACCGCGACGGCGGCTACCCGGGCTGTGCCGGCGTGCAGCCGGTGCTGGCCACCGCCGACAGCGGCACCGCGACCGACCCGCTGCGCTCGGGCGGCGACCTCTTCGACCTCGCGCAGCTCGGGGTGACGCGCGCGCGCTTCGTCCGCATCACCGACACCGGCCACAACCCCACGGGCTCGCCCACCGCCGGCTTCGACCTCGACGCGGTCGCGGTGGTGCACGGGCAGCGCCTCGACGGAGGCGCCTTTTGAAGCACCTCGCCGCCGCGCTCGCCCTGGTGTCCTTCGGCGCCGCCGCGCAGGACGCGGTGCTGCCGCCGGTCGACGTGCCCGCGCCGCCCGCGGAGCCGTCGCCCACGGCCCGCCGCGAGCCGACCGCCGTCACCACCACCATCGACGCGAACGAGCACGCGGGCGAAGGCAAGGACGTCGCCGCCCTCCTCGCCACCGCGCCCGGTGTCGCCACCCAGTCGAGCGCCGGGCTGCTCCAGCGGCAGACCGTGTCGCTGCGCGGCGCCTCGAGCAACGGGGTGCTGGTGCTGCTCGACGGCATCCCCCTGGGCGCCACCGGCGCCTCCACCGACCTCTCGCTCATCCCCGCGCCGCTGGTGGACCGCGTCGAGGTGCTGCGCGGTGCCTCGGGCCGCCTGGGGCCGGGCGCGCTGGGCGGCGCCGTGAACCTCGTCACCCGCCGCCCGACCGACGCGGTGGAGCTGTCGGCGGAAGGGGCGGGCGGCAGCTTCGGTACCTTCCAGGGCCACCTCACCGGCGCCGGGCCCCTGGGGCCGGGCGAAGGGCTGGCCCTGGTGTACGGCGCGCGCACCGCGGGCGACTTCGGCTACCTCGCCGACGACACCCCGTCGCTGCCGGGCGACCCGCTCCAGCGCCGCACGCGCGCGAACAACGACGCTGCGCAGGGCGGAGGCCTGCTCGCCTGGCGCGCGCGCTCGGGGCCGACCTCGCTCGACGTGGTGGGCGAAGGCATGGGCCTCGACCGGGGGCTCGCGGGGCCCGCGGCGCTCCCGTCGGCCGACGCGCGGCAGTCCACCGCGCACGGGCTGGGCGGGCTGCGGCTCGCCCGCGACCTGGACGGCGGCGGCGACCTCTCGCTCTTCTCGTGGGCGCGGCTCGACCGGCTGGCGCTGCGCGGCGGCGGGCTGACGGCGGTGGCGGCGGCGCAGGTCGACGCCGCGGCCGGCGTGGAGCTCTCCGCGCGGCGGCTGGTCTTCGAGCGCCACGGGCTCGAAGGCACGCTCAGCCTCGCGGGCGAGTGGCTCTCGGGCGGGAGCGCCGCGCCCTCGTGGGCGCGCCTGGGGCTCTCGGTGAGCGACGAGGTGCTCTTCTTCGACGGCGCCTTCAGCCTGGTGCCGTCGGTGCGCCTCGACGTCACCGGCCCCTTCCTCGGAGTGAGCCCTCGCCTCGGCGCGGTGGCACTGCTGCCCAAGGGCTTCGAGCTGCGCGCCAACGTCGGCCAGGCGCACCGGCCGCCGAGCTTCCTCGAGCTCTACGTGGAGCAGGGTACCCTGGCGCCCAACGCGCTCCTCAGGCCCGAGCGCGCCTTCGCCACCGACGCCGCGGTCGCCTGGCGCGGCGAGCGCGCCTTCGGCCAGGCCGCGGTCTTCGGGCAGTGGACGCAGGACCTCATCACCTACGAGTACTACCCGCCGTCGCGCGCCCGGCCGTACAACTTCGAGAACGCCCGCGCGCTCGGCGTGGAGCTCGAGGCCCGCGCGGAGCCGACGTCCTTCGTCTCCCTCGCCGCCAGCTACACCTTCCTCCTCGCGCAGAACCTCAAAGAGGACCCGCGCTACTACCTGAAGCACCTGCCGTACCGGCCGCAGCACGCCGCGCACGCGCTGGCCTCGGTGGGCCCGAGCTGGCTGCGCGCCCGCGCGGAGCTCCTGGTGCAGTCCGAGCAGTACGCCAACCGCACCGAGGCGGTGGTGCTCCCGGCGCGCGCGCTGGTCACCGTGGGCCTGGGCTCGAAGCTGCCGCTCGCCTGGCCGGTCACCGTGTCCGCCGAGGTGCGCAACCTCCTCGACGTGCAGACCATGGACCTCGACGGCTACCCGCTCCCCGGACGGGGCTTCTTCCTGTCCCTGGGCGTCGCGCTGTCGCCGCTCAAGAAAACAGTACCCCTCGCCATCGCATCGACTACGGAGGCGCCGTGATGATCCGCCTGACCGCCCTCGCCCTGCTCGCCCTTCTCCCGGCGTGTCAGTCGTACGACGTGGTCTGCCGCGCCGGCACCACCAAGTGCAACGGCGGCTGCGCCGACTTCTCGAGCGACACCCGCAACTGCGGCGCCTGCGGCATCGCCTGCCAGTCGAGCCAGGTGTGCGTCGACTCCCAGTGCGTGTGCCAGGCAGGCACCAGCCCGTGCAACGGCCGCTGCGTGGTGACCGCGTCCGACCCCGCGAACTGCGGCGGCTGCGGCGTGGCGTGCCCGTCGGGCCAGGTCTGCGAGGCGAGCCAGTGCAAGGCCGGCTGCGCGCTCGGCACCTCGAGCCGCTGCGGCGATTCGTGCGTCGACCTGCAGCGCGACGCGCTCAACTGCGGCACCTGCGGCGCGAAGTGCGAGGCGCCCCAGACCTGCCACCAGGGCCGCTGCAGCTTCGACGTGGTGGCCGCCTGCTTCACCAGCGGTCAGGTCGTCGGCCTGGAGGCGGCCGGTCAGACCCGCGGGCCGCTCGAGCCGCTGGGCTCCGGGCCCGCCGCGCTCGCCACTTACGGCGAGGCGCTGCTCGTCGCCGACGGCATCGACCGTGCGCTGCTCCAGGCGCGGCTCGCCTCGAGCAACGGCCACGCCTTCGCCCAGTTCCCCCAGCTCAACCGCACCGGCTCGGCGCCCAACTTCGTGCTCGCCGATCCGCCCTTCGTCTACGTCGTCAACTCCGGCGCCAACACCCTGCAGGTCCTGAAGCAGGGCGCCGCCAACGACGCGGGCGTCACCGGCGACGGCGGCGTGCTCGGCAGCGGCGGCGTGGCGCTGGGCACGGTGGGCGAGCTCAACTTCGGCGCCAACACCACCCCGGAAGTCGCGGTGAAGCTCGGCGGCTCGCTCTGGGTGCCGCTCTACGGCGGCTTCGGCGCCTCGTCCGCGGCCGCTGGCCAGAAGGTGGTGCAGGTCGACGTGAGCGACCCGGCCAACCCCAAGGTCGCGAACACCGTCGACCTCGCGGGCCTCGACCTCAAGGCCTTCGACGGCGGGCACCCGGTGCCGCGGCCCTTCGCGGCGGTGGCGCACCAGGGCGCGCTCTTCGTCGCGCTCAACAACCTCGACCCCGACACCTACGCGCCGCAGGGCCCCGGGCTCCTCGCGCGCGTCGACCCCGCCACCCGCGCGGTGACCGTGGTGGACCTGGGCGCCGACGCCTGCCTCAACCCGGTGTGGCTCGCCTCCACCGGCGACGGCCTGGTGGTGAGCTGCTCCGGCGCCGCGCGCTACGACTCCAACTTCGCGCTGCTGGGCGTCGAGGCGGCGGGCGTGGTGACGCTCGACTCCGCGCTGGTGCGCCGCTCCACCTGGGCCGCGCGCTGCCCCGTCGCGGATGCCGGCTGCGCGCCGCCGCTCCCCGGCCGGCTCGCGGTGCAGGGCGGCAAGGTGTGGGTGGCCGACCAGAACGCCGGCCGCCTCTTCGTGCTCGACGTCGACGGCGGCGTCCTCACCGAGCGCCGCGGGCTGTCGGGTGGCGCCGGGCCGGTGCAGGCGTGCGCGGTCGACTCCGTCACCGGCATCGCCAACGTGGGTGACGTGCTGGCCGTGCCGTGATTGCGCTGCTCGCGCTGGCGCTCCTCGGCGCCGACGGCGGCCAGACGCTGGGGCCTTCGCCCAGGGTGCCCGTCGCCCGCGTGGTGACGGTCGCGCCCTCGCTCACCGACACCGTGCTGGCGCTCGACGGCGGCTCCACGCTGGTGGGCGTCTCGCGCTTCGACGAGGCCAGCGAGGTGGCCCAGGTCCCCCGCGTGGGCGGCTTCAGCGACCCGTCGGTGGAAGCGGTGGTGGCGCTCAAGCCGTCGGTGGTGCTGGTGCAGAAGGCGCCCGGCAACCAGCGGCCCGCCGAGGACATGGCCCGCCTGGGCCTCAGCGTGGTGGCGCTGCCGCTCACCTCGGTGGCCGACGTCGAAGACGCCATGCGCACCGTGGGGCAGCTGCTCGGGCGGCCGGCCGACGGGGAAGCGCTCGCGGCGCGGCTCGAGTCGCAGCGCAGCCAGGTGCGCGCGCGCGCGGCCGGGAAGAAGAAGCTCAAGGTGCTCCTGCTCTACGGGTACGCGCCGCTGGTGGTGGCGGGTCCGCACAGCTTCGCGCACGAGCTGCTCGCCGACGTGGGCGCCGAGAACCTCGCCGCCGACGCCGCCGGACCGTACCCGGTCTATTCCGCGGAGCGCGCCGCCCGGCTCAAGCCCGACGTGGTGCTCGAGGCGTCCGACACCCAGGAAGGGCGCGAGGCGCTGCGGCGGCTGCCCGGCCTGCGCGACGCGCGCTGGGTGGCGCTGCCCACCAAGTCGCTCCTGCAGCCGGGGCCCAAGCTCGTCCAGGGGCTCGTCGAGCTCGAGGCGGCGCTGCGCCCGCCTGCGCGGTGACCGCGGCCAAGGCGTGAAGCCCGCGAGGACGCCCGAGCTGCGCGGCGAGCGAGTCCTGCGCCTTCAGGGCTTCGCGAGCGAGGCGATGGCCGCGAGCGTGCGCGCGGCGTCGGGTGACGTCGCGGCGATGGGCTGTAGCGGCTCCTGGCACGCGGTCGCGGGCGCCTGACGGTCGAAGTCGAGCCGCTCGCGCACCACGGAGTCTTCGGTGGACCTGATGGGAATCGCGTCGGGCGCGTCGCGGAAGAGGTCGTTGATGCCTGCTCCGCGCAGGTAGCGCACGCCGCACTTCAGGGTGCTCTCCACCACGGTGCTCGAGAGCTTGCCCTTCTCGCCCTTCACCTTGTCCCAGCGCACCTTCTCGCGCGTGAGCGGCGCCGCGCCGACGAGGTTGTAGACGTCGCCATCGAAGGCCTCGTGGCTGAAGTGCTCGAGGACGGTGCCGTGGCCGTCGATGACGTCGAGCTCGGCCGCGTGGGTGTCGAGCTTCAGCCGTGCGAGGCCATGCGGCGGCACCGTGACGTGCTTGGCGCCGGCGCGCACTTCCAGGGCCGCATCGAAGCCGTTCACCAGCGTCAGCTCCGCACTGGGAAACGCCCGGCCCACCAGCGCCGCGAGGCCGAACAGCGACAAGCAACCGGCCACCGCCACCACGTTGCCGGTGCGCGTCTGGAGGAACGCGACGGTCTTCTGCAGGTCGATGGCCATGCGCAAGGGACACCACCAGGAGAACTTTGGTGCAAGGAAAGTGGGGCGCCGTCAGTCCGCGGCGGCGCTCCAGCCCAGCCGGTGCACGAGCTTCGGGTCCTCGCGCGTGCGCCACACGAAGCCGTCGAGCAGGTAGTGCGTCAGCTGGGGCAGGGCGAGCAGCGGCACCACCAGCGCCAGCGCCCCTTCCGACAGCTCGAAGCCGTGCGCGCCGAACACCTCGGGGTGGTCGTGCCACACCGCGGTGTCCCACCCGAGCTCTTCGAGGAAGGCGAGCGCCACCAGGAAGGCGACGAAGCCGACGGCCCCGAGCTTGAGCAGCGCCCGCCCTGCACCGTAGCCGGCGTCGCGCGCGCGGCCTTGGGCGTAGCGGAAGAGCAGCACCAGGTACGGGATGCCGTGGAGCGCCACGTTGAGCACGGTGAACTCGAAGTCGCTCTTCGCCAGCACGATGCCGCCGAACCAGGCGACCCAGGTCGACAGCAGCAGCACCACCTTGCCCCAGTGCCGCTCGGGCCCTCGCAGCGCGTGCAGCAGCCACGCCGCGCCGATGATCAGCTGCCCGAGGAGCGCCGCGAGACCCACCCAGTGGGGCAGGGCGGTGAAGTCGTTCTCCACGAACCACCAGAAGGGCCGCGGCAGCCGCGCGTGCCACCACAGGAGCGGCCCCAGCGTCACCGCGTAGACGGCGAGCGCGTCGAAGCCCCGCTGGCGCGCGCCGTCGCCCGCGCGCCGCCCGTAGAGCGCCATCCACCCCACCTGCTGGCGCACGAAGTGCCAGGCCGCCGCGTAGGCGAGCAGCCGCCAGAAGAGCGGCCCCGACACCGCGTGCAGGCTGACCCCCGCCGCGTAGCTCGCCAGCGGCGCGGCCGCGTAGCGCAGCGGGTGGCGCCGGAGCTCCTCGCCGTCGAGGTACACGCGGAAGAGCGTCGACCACACGTGCGCCACGTCGATGCCCACCACGAAGAGGAGCCACGCCCACAGCGGCGTCTCGCCGGTGATGCCCAGCGCGCTCCCGCCGAAGGCCACCGCCGCCGACGCCAGCGCCACGCCCCCGAAGGCGAGCAGGTCGGTGCGCGGGGAGAACAGCCAGCGGCTCACAGCCAGCTCTCCTCCCGGCGGCCCAAGGCCTGGAGGCACGCCTGCGCGGCGCGCACGCCGAAGTGGTTCGCTTCCTCGAAGAGCGCCAGGCCCCCCAGCTCGGTGTGCGCGAAGTGGAGCGAGCCGCCGAGCGAGGCTTGCGCCTTCTCCAGCGCGCCGCTCGCGCGCAGGCCCGGCACCGGGCGCACCATCGCGTGGCCCCAGCGGCGCACGTCGACCTGGGTGACGAAGCGGTCGAAGCCGGGGTGGGCGCGCGTCAGGTCCGCCACCAGCACGTCGGCGTAGTCCTGCGCGGTGGCCGAGAGCAGCCGCTCGCGCTCCTGCTTCGCGGGGCCGGTGAGCGGGTAGTACCAGGTCCACACCGTCGGCCCTTCGTCGCGCGCCCGCTGACGCTGGTGCGTCGCCGACACGTACCCCAGGCTCTTCGACTCGTAGAGCACGTTGTCCCACGAGAGCGGGAAGCCGCGCGACGGCGGCGCCTCGCGCAGGGTGACGTTGGCCACCACCCACGGCCCCACGTCGAGCGCGGTGACGAAGTCGGGCGGCGACGCGCGCCAGGAGGCGAGCACGTGCCGGGCCACGAAGCGGGGCACCGCCAGCACCACCTGCCGCGCGGTCAGGTGCAGAGGCCCGCCGCTCGCGCCGTCCACCGCGTGCGCGTGCCACAGCCCGCCCTCGTCCTGCTCCACCGTGTGCACCAGCGCGCCGCGCGTGCGCCGCTCGACGGGAATCGCCGCCGCCAGCGCCTTCACCAGGTGGTGGTTGCCTTCGGGCCAGCTCAGGTACCCCTCGCTGCGCTCGTCGCCGGTCTGCCGCGCCGCGAAGTACCAGAGCGCCGCCCAGGCGGAGGTGCCCGAGGCCTCGAGGCCGTAGTCGTCGCGGCACGCGTAGTCGACCAGCCAGCGCAGCCGCGGCGAGGTGTAGCCGTGCGCGTCGAGCCACTGCGCCATCGTCTGCTGGTCGAGCTCCCGCCAGGGCGACTCCTGGCTGCCGCTCGCGGTGGGCACCGCGAAGACCTTCTTGCCGCGCGAGTCGCGCGCGCGCGCCAGCTCGCGCATCGCCGCCTCGAAGCGCTCGAGCTGGGCGAGGTCGTCCTGGCTCGCCCCCGCGCGCAGGTAGAGCCCTTCGGTCCACAGGCCCCGGTAGAAGAGGCGCTCTTCCGGCTCGCGCACCAGCGCGGCTTCCGCGAAGCGCGGGCGGCCGGCGTCGTCGCTGCCCTCGATGAGCCCGAGCTCGCCGAGCAGCCGCGGCACCGGCCCTTGCGCCGACAGCGGCGCCGGGAGGTAGTGGGCGCCCCAGGGGAAGGCGCTCACCGCGTTCTCGCCGCCCTGGGCGGTGCCGCCGAGCGTCTGGTCCACCTCGAGCAGCTCGAAGTCCACGCCGGTCGCCGCGAGGCGCCAGCCCGCCGAGAGGCCCGCCACCCCGCCGCCGATGACCAGCACCTCGCGCGCGCGGGAGATCTCCTTCGCCCGGGGCAGCGGCGCGCCGCGCAGCTGGTGGCCGAGGCGGCTCAGGTCGTCGGTGAGCGAGACCGGGACGGGGCGCGGCGGCGCGCGGCGACAGGCGGCGGCCGCCACCGCCGAGCCGAGGAAAGACGCCAGCACGTCTCGTCGCGAAGGCCGCACCCGGGCGCGTTGGTAGCACTGCGCGCAGTTTTTCTCGCGCAGTGAGAGGCGCGCCGGAGCGTCCACGCTCGTCCTGCCACGCAGACGCGAAGGCCCTCGCGCCGCCCGTGCTCCTGCGCGGTTTCGCCTGGCGCGCGCGCTGCTCTGCCGAGTCTCCGCCCGGTCGGTCGCTTGGGCCGGGTGACGACACAAGGGAGGGATGCGTGGTGCAGGGGAAACGGTACGCGGTCTTCGCCATTCGCAAGCTGGACAACGGCAGCAGCGTCTGGGTGCGGGCGGGGAGCGCGTTCCTCAACAAGGACGACTCGATGAACGTGTACCTCGACGTGCTGCCGCTCGACGGCAAGTTGCACGTTCGCGAGCCGGGGGAACGCAAGGACGCCGCGGGCAGCACCGCCTCGGCGAACGGGCTGAACGTGGTCACACTCGAATCGATGGGGGGGCACTGACGATGGAACGACTGACGAAGCTGTGGGTGCTGGCACTGGCGGTGGGCGCGCTGTCTCTGGGCGGCGAGGCGTACGCGGCGAAGAAGCCGTCGGCGAAGCAGGTGACGGGGCAGGTCAACCTGAACCAGGCCTCCGCGCAGCAGCTCGACCTCTTGCCCGGGGTCGGTGAGAAGGCCGCCAAGCGCATCATCGAGTACCGGCAGAAGACGCCCTTCGGCCGGCCCGAGGAAATCGTGCGCGTGAAGGGCTTCGGGAAGAAGAAGTTCGAGAAGCTCAAGGCGTACCTCCGCGTCGCCGGGCCCACCACGCTCCAGGCCATCGCGGCGGGGAAGGCGGACCCCGGCGCCTCGGCCCCGGTGACGCCAGCCGGGCCCGCGCCTCAGGTGCAGGCCCGCTCCGCACCCGCAGCCCGCTGACGCGGACCGCGGCTGGGGACACCACCCGAAAGAGGGCCGCCCGCGCCGGGGCCCTCTTTCTGGGTGGTGGCCCTTTCTCCCTTTCTTGGAATTGCACTCCCGCCCGCCCGCCGGGGTCTTCCTGGCGCGGGTTGACTTACAGATGCACACAATGTAGGCACAAGGCCTACCAAGCGAGCCAAGCCATGCGAAACACTCTGATTTCATTCGGTCTTCTCTTTCTGGCCTGCGGCCAGCTCGATGCCTCCATCGTCGGCAAGGTCGACGAACAGGGCGGCGAGAAGCAGGAAGAGCGGTGGTCCACCGGCGATGACCCGGCGCTGTTCGGCGCGGGTCTGGAGTTCAAGCTCGACGCGCTGCCGATGAACGGCGAGGCGCAGGTCGTTCCCTGGGCGGGCAGCTACTGGCCGACCTACGAGGACAACATCAACATGAAGTGGGACGGCGCCGGCTCCGACGCGCCTTCCACCAAGTACGGCAAGGCCTTCGGCGTCACCGGCATCGAGGACAAGGTGTCGAAGGCGCACGGCATCGACTCCGCCGCCAAGGCGAAGGAGTGCAAGGCGGCCAGCGAGTGCAAGAGCGAGCTGGGCGAGACGTGCGCCAAGCGCGACGGCAAGGACACCGGCCGCTGCATTCCCACCTGGTGGGGTATCTGTCACGCGTGGTCGCCGGCGGCCATCCTGCTCCCCGAGCCCAAGCACCCCGTCACCCGCAACGGCGTCACCTTCAAGGTGCAGGACCTCAAGGCGCTCGGCTCGCTGGTGCACAACTCGTCGACCAGCAAGTTCGTCTCGCTGCGCTGCGACAAGGGCAGCGGCGCCGACGACGTGGTGGCCTTCGACGAGTACGGCCGCCCGCAGACCGAGTGCCGCGACACCAACGCCGGCACCTGGCACCTGCTGATGACCAACTACCTCGGCCTGCGTCACCAGGCCTTCGTGGAAGACCGGGTGTGGAACCACGAGGTGTGGAACCAGCCGCTGCGCGGCTTCCGCGTCACCGCGAAGAAGACCATCACCGCCGCCGAGGCCAACACGCTCATCGGCGCCACCACCACCGGCGGCACCACGGTGAAGAAGTCCGGCACGGTGAAGAAGACCGAGTGGGCGCACCAGGGCAGCTTCCCGGTCACCGCCGGCCAGAGCATGAAGGTCATCATGAGCGGCTCGGGCGACGCCGACCTGTACGTGAACTTCGGCGCGCAGCCGACCGAGGCGCTCTACGCCTGCCGCCCGTACGAGAGCGGCACCAGCGAGACCTGCGAGCTCACCGTGCCTGCCGGCGCCACCGCGGCCTTCGTCTCGGTGCAGGGCTACGCCGACAGCTCGACCTTCGGCCTCAACATCATCACCGGTGGCACCACCCCGAGCGCCTACGTCTTCAACAAGGACGCCAAGACCTTCGCGCTGGTGGACACCGACGTCTCGTACATCGGCGAGGCGAGCAGCAACCAGGACGGGAACCTCTCGTCGACCATCGACCGCTACACGCACTCCGACCACTACCAGTACGTGCTCGAGCTCGACGCCGCGGGGAAGATCATCGGCGGCGAGTGGGTCGGCGACAGCAAGACCCTGCACCCCGACTTCGTGTGGCTCCCCACCGGCGTGGCCACCCAGTCGGTCGCGGGCGGCGCCATCACCTACGCGCAGGTGAAGTCGCTCTTCGACGAGTCGGTGCAGGAAGCCCCGCCCCCCGGTGGCACCGACGGCGGCGTGAAGACCCAGACCCTCACCGGCACCGTCGCCAAGAACGAGCTCAAGCTCTTCGGGCCCCTCAACGTGGCCGCCGGCACCACGCTCACCGCCGACCTCACCGGCACCGGTGACGCCGACCTCTACGCCAAGAAGGGCCTGGCGCCGACGCTCACCAGCTACGACTGCCGCCCGTACAAGACGGGCACCGCGGAGAACTGCGCCGTCGCCGGACCGGGCAGCGTCTACGTCGCGCTCAACGGCTACGCCGCCACCAGCACCTACACGCTCACCATCAAGTACACCGAGGCCAGCGGCACGCCGCCCCCGCCGCCGCCGCCGCCCGCCACCATCACCCACCTCGACGTCACGGGCGACGTGGCCCAGGGCGCGATGAAGACCTACGAGCTCACCGTGCCCGCGGGCGCCAAGGTGAGGGTCGCCACCACCAGCACCAAGGACGTCGACCTCTACGTGCAGTTCGCCACCGCGCCCACCACCAGCGCGTACTTGAAGCGCGCCTACACCGCGTCGGGCAACGAGACGCTCGAGGTCACCGCGCCCTCGAGCGGCACCCTGGTCATCGGCGTCTACGGGTACGTGGCCGCGAGCTTCAGCCTGAAGACCTCGACGCCGTAGCGCCTCCGCCCCCCGGCGGAGGGCTTCCTCTCGGCCACGGGCTAAGGTCCGTGGCCGATGGCGTTCGGGGGGCGTCTTCGCGTGGTGCTGCTCGCGGCGGCCGTGGCCCGCCCCGCGTGGGCCCAGAGCGTCCTCTTCGCGGACGACTTCGAGCGCGGCCTCGTGGTCGGCGACGCCGGGTGGACCCGGAACGTGTCCGGCGAAGGCGCGCTGTCCTTCACCCCCCTCGCCGCCCACCGGGGCGACGGCGGGCTGCGCCACGTGGACGTCACCTCGGCTGCGGCTGGGCCAGTGACTGGCGCCCACCTCAGCCGGGAAGCACTCGGCCCGGCGGGCCGGGACTCCTGGCTCCGTGCCTGGGTGCGCTTCACCGACGTCGGCTCCGAAGGCCCGCTCGCCTTCGCAATGCTGGGGGAAGCGAGCGGCGTGCCGACCGCGCGCCAGCAGGAGCTCACCCGCGAGCTGAACGGTTCGCTGCGCTGCGGAGGCTTCGACACCGGGGGCTACGGCTCCGCCACCATCGGGCCCGTCGACGGCGGCTGGCACCTCTTCGAGCTCGGCTGGCTCGGCGTGGGCACCGACGCGGGCGAGCGCGTGCCCTTCCTCGATGGCCGGCCGACCACGCGCCAGAGCGGCCTCGACTTCTCGTGGGACGCGGGGCCCGCGCAGCAGGTCCAGGTCGGCGTGCCCTTCGCCAGCACCCGGCAGTTCGCCGGCACCATCGACTGGGACGACGTCCGTCTCTCCGAGCGGCCGCCGGCCAGCCACCTCGCGAGCGCCCCGGGCGCGCCCACCAGCGCGACCCTCGGCGCGTGCACGGCCTGGCCCCTGACGGTGCACGACTCGTCCGGGTCACCGGTGGGGCCCACGCCCCAGGTCCGCGAGGTCGTGCGCCTGCGGCTGACGGCGGGCAGCGGCTCGGTTCACGCCGGCCCCGACTGCAGCGGCGGCCAGGCGCTGACCATCGCCCCCGACGAGAGCGGGCCGTGGAACGTCTCGGTGCGCCCCGGCTCCACTGGGGCGCTCGAGCTCACCCTCGAGCCCGAGGACCTGCTGCCGTCGACCCTCTCGCTGCAGGTCACCGCCGGGGGCGGACCCGGGGGCGGGGGAGGAAGCAGTGGTGGAGGTGGCGGCGCTGGCGGGGCCGGAGGCAGCAGCAGCGGCGGAGGCAGCGGAGGCAGCGGAGGTGGCACGGGCGGACCGGGCGAGCAGGCCTTGCGCGTCGGCTGCGGCTGCACCGATGCGGTGGGCCCGCTCGCCGCGCTGCCGGCGGCGCTCCTCGTGTTGCTGCGACGCCGGCGCCAGCTCCAGGGCGCTGCGAAGCCGCCGCGCTGAAGTCTCCAGAGGTGTTGCCGCGCGCCTTGCGCCCCCAGGCCGCGCGGAGCGCGACCTTCGTCGGCGAAGCGTTCCTTCGGCGTTGCCGCGGAGACTGCGTCAGACCGCGAGCAGCTTGGGCGCGAGCTCGGGGTGCTGCTTCGCGAGCGCCTGCAGCGACTCGCGCAGGAGCGAGACCTGCTGCTGCAGGCCCACTTCGATCTTCGGCTGCGTGTCGAGCGAGACCACGTTCGCCATGCCGCCGAGGAACTTCGCCGTCACCGCTGCGAGGTCGGCCGCGCCGATGACGCCTTCCTGCGCGGCGTTCACCGAAGCCTCGGCGAGCCGCGACACCAGCGCTGCAGTCTCGGCGGCACCGGCGGCCGTCACGTGCCCCAGCCCCTGCGCGACGTTGCCCGCGGCCTGGGTGAGGTTCGCGCCCGCGGCGATGAGGTCGCCGCCGGCCTCGATGCTGGCGACCATCGCCTCGCCCCAGCTCGTCCAGGCGCTGCGGAATTCCTGCGAGGCGTTGGTGAAGCCCTGCTTCGCCATCTCGCCCTGCAGCTCGTAGAAGGCCTTGAGCGCGTCGTCGGTGTTGCGAATCGACCGCGTGGTGACGAGGTTCTCGTTGCCCATGCGGGCGAAGACCTTCGCCAGCTTCTCGAAGAAGCGCGACGCCGCGCGACCGACGACTTCCACCGTCTCCTTCGCCAGGTGCGCCACGCGCCCCGCGCCGCTGGCGGTGGCGTGCGCGACGCCTTCGGCGGAGTACCCCACGCCGGCGAGGAAGTGGCCCGACCCTTCGGCGCCCGCCACCGAGGCGCGCAGGGCGTTGTCGCCCGCGTCTGCCACGTGACCGTACGCGTCCTGCACCCGCTCTCCGGCGCGGTCCATCGCCGCCCCGGCCTGCTTCATCTCCGACTTGGCTTCCTGGCGCAGCTCCGTCGCGCCTTCACGCAGCGTCTTCTCGGTGCGGTCGAAGGTGTTCGGCAGCGGAGTGCGAATCGTGTTGCCAGCCATGGTCGCCCCTTCAGGAGGACTTCATGAGGTGACTGCGCGAGACAAAGGAACTGCCTTCAAATGAAGCGGGGCGCCGCCCTCGGAACGAGCAGCGCCCCGCCTGAAGACGAACGAGACGGCTTAGGCCGCCGCGAGCGCCTCGCGCAGCTTCGACTGCAGCGCGGGGTTGTTCGCGTTCGCCGCGATCGCCTGCTGGAGCTGCGCCTTCAGGGCGACCATGCCGTCCTTCACCTGCACGTCGATGCCGGCCTGGGTCGGGACCTTGACCGCGTTGGCCGCCGCCGCGCTCGCGCGCGCGCCGAGCTGGAGGATGTCGCCAGCGCCGACGACGCCTTCACGCGCCGCCTCGTTGGCAATCTGCGCCAGCTTGGCGCCGAGGACCGCGAGGTCCGCCACGCCGGAGAGGCCCGCCTTGCCGGCAGCCTCGCCGAGACGGCCCGCCGCCATGCCGACCTGCGCCGCCGCCGCGCCCACGTTCCAGGCCGCGCCAGCGAGGTTCATGCCCGCCGCGCCCAGGTCGGTGATGGCCTGGTCGACGGCCTGGAAGCCGATCTGCAGGAACTCACCCGAGGTGCGCAGCGCCTGCTTCGCCTCGTCGATGTTCGCGCCCGCGCGGTCCAGGCTGCGGCCGGCCGACTCGAAAATCTTGGTGGAGGTGTTCTTGGCGCCCGGGGCCGCCGCGAGGTCGCGGGTGGTCACGGTCGCGTCGACACCAGCGAAGTGGTACAGGCCGCTGGCGAGCTTCGCCATGCCGCTCGAGGAGGCCTTGAGGCCTTCCGCGGTCACGAAGCGCGCACCCTCGGTGCCCGCGACCACCGCGCCCGCCGCCGCCTTGGCGCCGGCCACGCCGACGTAGCCGCCGGCCTGGAGCACCTGGAGGCTCGCGTCGAGGACGTTGATGCCCGCCGCCGCCGCCGCGACCACCGCGACGGAGCCGTCGAGCGCCGCGAGGCCCACGTTCTCGGCCGCGCGGAAGGTGTTCACCGCCGCGCCGGCGACGTTCGCGCCCGCCTTGCCGAGGTGCTCGACGCCAGCCTTCGCGTCGGCCTTCGCCTCGTTGCGCAGCTCCTTCGCCGCGCCGTCAGCGCCGTCGGCGAACTTGCCGAGGGCCTTGTCGGTGGTGGTGAAGGTGTTCGGGAGAGTCGGGTTGCTGCCAATCTTCGCGCTCATGGTTTCGTTGGTCCTTTGAGTGAAAGTTCAGTGTGGAAGTTTGAGAGTGCCGCTTCAGTAGCCGACGCCAGACGGGCGCATGATGGCCGCGAAGTGCGCGAGCACCGGCGCCTTGCCCGAGAAGCGCACGCGACCGGCGCGCACCGCAGCCTCGACGTCGAGGCGGTCGTGGATCATGTCGCTGAAGTCCTTCTGCGACATCTCGATGTAGCAGTCGGTCTTGCCGTGGGTGCCGGCGTGGACGCGGCCCTCGTTGAGGTCGACGGTCCAGCTCTTCACGCCGCGGTCGAGGACCGCGAGCTCGAAGCTGCCGCTCATCTTGGCCGCTTCACGCTGCTTGGCAGTCGCCGTCAGCACCGCCGGGACGATGTGCTGGAAGAAGACTTCCGGGGTCACCTGGTCCAGCTCCTTGTTCAGCGCTTCGTTGTTGCTCATGGTCATGCCTCCTCAGCGAGTGGAAACTCAGGGCTCCGAAGAGGAGCCACACCTTGGGAAATGTCCTACTGCCCTCCCATGACACATCACCCTACCGGCGAGCGAAGAGGCCGATCAAGGAGACGACCCTTTTTTTTATTTTTTCCGTCAGCGGTCGGATCAGTTTCCCAGAACCCGAGAAATTGACGCATCGCATCAACGGGATTCCTTGAGGGAAAATGCCGTTCGCAGCGAGTCTCCCCGACCCGTTCCATGACCTGGCCGCGCACCACGCTGGCGACGCTCTTCTCGGCCACGCTGGCCTTGCTGGTGCTGGTGCTGGTCGCCCAGTACGCGCTGCTGCGCCAGGGCACCTCGGCAGCGGCGGCGGCCGCGGCGGAGCGGGCGGAAAGCGCGGCGCTGGCGCGGATCCACGACGACCTCTCGGCGTACCTCGACCGCGGCAACGAGGCGCTCACCGCGCTGCGCGCGCGCGTCGCTGCCGGCCGCTGCGGCCTGGGGCCTTCGCTCGAGACCCAGTCGTGCCTGGTGTCGGTGCTGCTCGAGGACAAGGAGCTCTCGGAAGTCACCCTCACCAGCGCGCACGGCCACGTCGATGAAGACGGCGAGGTGGCGGTCGAGTCCAGCGAGCGCTGGCAGGTGTCGGCGTACCGCGCGCCGGCCGAGCACGGCGAGCGCCGGCTGTGCGTGCGCGTCACCCGCGGCGACGGCGCCGGCTTCAGCGCGCGGGAAGAGTGCCGCGAGCCCAAGGACATCTTGCTCATGGCGCTGCCGGCGACGCTCGACGGCCAGGCGAACGACCCCACCGAGAGCTTCAGCTTCACCAAGCCGCTCTCGCCCGAGTTCCTGGGCAAGACCATCTGGTCCGACCTCTCGTATTCCCAGCTCGACCAGGCGCTCCCGGAAGCGCGGCGCCGGGTGCAGCTCACCGCGCTGCGCGGGGAAGCGATGCTCGACGGGCAGCTGGTGGTGCTGAAGGCGAGCCTGCTCGCCGATTCCATCGACCGGCGCCTTCGCGCCATCCGCGTGGCGGCGCCCGGCGACGACGACCCGTACCGCGTGGTGCTGGCCGACGGCCTCGGCCGCCTGGTGTCCCGGCCGAGAGCGAGCGACGTGCTCGAGGACGACGACGACGACCTGCGGGTGATGCACCCCGCGGCGGATCCGGTGCTCGAGGCGGCGCTCGCCGCGTCGGCGGGAGAGGCGTGCGGGAGCGGGACCTTCTCGGTCGGCGGCCGCGGCCACCACTTCCTCTGCAAGAGCGCGGGCGAGCAGTTCCAGGGGTGGCGCCTGCTGGTGGTGGGCCCCGACGACTACTACCGCCGCGAGCTCGACGGCGCGCTGCGCACCACCGTGCTGGCGGCGGCGGGCCTGCTCGCCGCGGTCTTCCTGGTGACGCTCTTCACCCTGCGGCGGCTGCGCGCGGCGCTGGAGCGCATCGAGGACCGCGCCCGCCAGATGAGCGCCTTCCGCTTCGAGCCCAGCGACCCCGGCTCCCACTTCACCGACGTGGAAGAGACGCTGGGCAGCATCGAGCTCGCCAAGACCGCGATGCGCGCGATGGGCCGCTACGTGCCGGTGGACCTGGTGCGCCAGCTCTTCGTCGACCAGCAGGAGCCCCGCCTCGGCGGCCAGGTGAAGGCGGTGTCGATGATGTTCACCGACCTCGAAGGCTTCACCAGCCTCGCCGAGGGCCGCGCGGTGGAAGACGTGGCCAACCAGCTCGGCCGCTACCTCGAGGCGATGACCCGGGGCATCCACGCCGAGCACGGCATCGTCGACAAGTTCATCGGCGACGCGGTGATGGCACTGTGGAACTCGGCCCGCACCGTGGAAGAGCACGCGGTGCACGCCTGCGCGGCGGTGCTGCGCTGCCAGGACCTGACGGCGGCGCTCTACGCCTCGCGCGAGTGGGGCGGCCACCCGCCGCTGGTCACCCGCTACGGCGTGCACACCGGCGAGGTGCTGGTGGGCAACTTCGGCGCGCCCGACCGCTTCAACTTCACCGCCATCGGCGACGGCGTGAACCTCGCCGCGCGGCTGGAGTCGCTCAACAAGCAGTACGGCACCACGGTGCTGGTGTCGGAGCAGACGGCGGCGCTCGCCCGCGAGCGCTTCGCCTTCCGCAAGGTCGACCGGGTGGCGGTGAAGGGCAAGACCACCGCGGTCGACATCTTCGAGCTGCTCGGCCCGGTGGACGCGCCGCGCGTCGGCGCGCAGGTGGTGCGGGTCTACGAGGAAGCGCTCGCGGCGTACTGCGGCGGGCGCTTCGCCGAGGCGCGGGCGCTGCTCGCCTCGCAGCTGGGCGACCCGCCGTCGGCCCGGCTCCACGAGCGCTGCGCCGAGCTCGAGGCCCGCCCGCCGCCGCCCGGCTGGTCCGGCGTGCGGGTCGCGCAGGAGAAGTAGGGGGCCTAGAAGTGGCCGATGAGCGACGGGCCCGCGGCGAGGCCCCCGCGGCCGTCGGGCACGAAGAGCACCGAGGCGTGCGCGGGCAGCTCGCCGGGCTTGAAGAGCTCCATGAAGAACATCGCCCCCAGCGCGGCGAAGGCCGGCCCCATCGACACCGCGATGATGCCCGCGAGTGACGAGTCGCTCGGCGCGGCGCTGCGCCCCACCAGCACGCCGGCGCCCACGCCCACCAGCTCGCCCAGCGCGCCGCCCAGCACCGCGAAGAAGAGGTTCGAGAAGAAGCCGCGCTGCGACAGGTCGAAGAGCCCGATGAGCCAGGCGCCGGCGGTGGCGAGGCCCGCGGGGAGCGCGGCGAGCAGCAAGATGTCGGTGACGTCGGGAGGAATGGTGAGCCCCCCGGACCGGAAGTTCCCCAGGATGCCCAGGAGCAGGCCCAGGTAGCCGGTGGCCGCGCCGACGACGAATTCCCCGCCGGCGAGCAGGAAGCTCACCGACTTGCGCGGCTGCGGCGGCGTGGGCGGGGGCACGTAGGCCGCGGGCGGCACCGGGGTGCCGGGCGAGACGCTCTGGGGAATGGCGCTCGCGCTGGACGGCGCCGCGGCGTCTTGCTCGGCGGCGTCGTCGGCGGTGAGCAGCCGCGCCGACGGCGTGTAGGCGGTGAGGGTGGAAGCGAGCGCCAGGGCGAGCATCATGAGGGGAGCCTACTTGAGGTCCCCCCGTGGCCCACGAAAGGCACCCGCCGACCTTCGCGGGTTCAGTTGCGGCGCATCAGCACCGCGAGGCGGCGCAGGTCCTCGTTCACCTTCACGAACTCGGTCTTGCCCTTCTCCTCGGCGATCTGCTTCTCGAGCGCCGGGAGCGCTTCCTTCGCCTTGGCCGCCGCGTCCTTGGAGTCGTGAATGAGCCACGCCAGGCTCTGGATGACGGCGAGGCGCGACTCGAGGTTCGAGTCGGTGAGCTTCTTGGTGAGCGCCGCCGCCGCGTCGGCCTTGCCGCTGCGGCCGAGCTCGTACGCCGCGCGGGTGCGCACCCACTCGCTGCCGTCGTCGAGCTTCTTGGTCCAGCAGGCTCCGTCGGCCTTGCACTCCTTCGCCGCCTCGAGCGCCTTCTGGTACGCGTCCAGGGTCGCGAGGTGCTGCTTCACCAGGCTGTCCGGGTCCTTGCAGCCCTTGACCATGTCGTCTTCCTTGCACTCGGCGCGGGTCAGGCCTTCCTCGTCCTTCTTGAACTTCTCGTAGGCCGCGAGGTCGCGCTCCTCACCGAGCAGCGCCACCGCGATGAGCGCGCCGTCGCGCGCGTCCCAGCTGCCCTTGCTGGCGGCCTTCACCAGCGCGGGGACCTGGTCCTTGGCGCCGATCTTCACCAGCGCGCGGCAGTACTCGCCGCGGGCGGTGGCCTCGGGCTCCTCCAGCATGCCGGCGAGCGCCTTGGCGGCGTCCTTGGAGCGCATGCGGCCGAGCGCGTCGGCGGCGCGGAGGCGGACGAAGAGCTTGATGTCCAGCGCGGGGTGGTCGAACTTGAGCTTCTCGGTGAGCAGCTTCTCCGCGCGATTCTCGTGGAGGTCGCCCAGCACCTGCGCCGCCTTGGCCGCGAGCGCGGCGTCGATGATGCCGGCTTCCTGCGCCCACTTGTTGAGCTCCTGGTCCTTGCCCTCGAGCACGGTGAGCAGGCCGTCGGCCGCGGCGGGGCCGATCTGGTACAGCGCGTAGCTCGCTTCCAGGTAGAAGCTCACCCCGCGGCGCTCCTTGAACATCATGCGGGTCAGCCCCGGCACCGCGCGCGCGTCGGCGAGCTCGCCCACCGCCTGAATGGCCTTCTTGTTGATGAACGGCTCGGTCGCCTCGTCGGTGGCCAGCTTGTAGAGGCCGTCGAAGCTTTCCTTGTCCTTGAGCTCGCCCAGCGCCTCGATGGCCGCGACCTGGGTGAAGCCGTCCTTCGACGACAGCAGCTTGCGCAGCGCGGGGCCCGCCTTGAGGTCGCCGATGTTGCCGAGCGCCACGGCGATTTCCTTGTTCATCGCCTTCTCGTCGCTGTCGGAGGCGCCCGGCGCGATGGCCTCGGTGAGCGGCCCGACGCTCGACGGGTCCTTCATCTCGCCCAGCAGGCGCGCGATGGCGGCCTTGGTCTCGCCCGACTTCTCGCTCGCGAGGTGCTTGTGCAGCACCTCGAGGATGCCGGTGGGCTTGGGGTTCTTGGAGCGCAGCTCCTCGACCACCTTCACCTTGTCCTTGTGCTTCTTGCCCGCGTCGAGCGCCTTGTCCCAGTACTCGGCGGTGCTGGGGTCACCCTTGCAGCCGGCGGTGAGCAGCAGGGCAGCGGACAGCGTGACGGCGAGCGCGAAGCGCATGAAGGAGACCCCCTGGGGCGTGGTGAAAGAGCGGCGCGCGGGTGCTTAGCCGCCGCCTGCGGCGAAGGAAAGCGCTTGTGAAGGGGCGCGGCCTTGAGCGACGAGGGGGCATGGCCAGGCTCGTCTTCATGGGGACGCCTCAGTTCGCGGTGCCGTCGCTCGAAGCCTGCCTCTCGCTCGGCGAGGTGGTGGCGGTGGTGACCCAGCCCGACAAGCCCAAGGGCCGGGGCCAGGCGCTCGCCGCGCCGCCGGTGAAGGAAGCGGCGCTCGCGCACGGCATCCCCGTGCTGCAGCCGCCGAAGCTCCGCGGCACGACCTTCGCGCAGGACCTGCAGGCGCTGGGGGCCGAGGTCGCGGTGGTCACCGCCTACGGCAAGATTCTCCCGCCCGACGTGCTGGCCGCCTTTCCCAAGGGCTGTCTCAACGTGCACGGCTCGCTGCTGCCGCGCTTCCGCGGGGCGGCGCCCATCCAGTGGGCCATCGCCTCGGGTGACGCGCAGACCGGGGTGTGCCTGATGAAGATGGACGAAGGCATGGACACCGGCGCGGTCATCGCCTCGGCGGCCACCCCCATCGGCCCCACCGACACCTCGGCCACGCTGCACGACCGGCTGAGCGCGATGGGCGGGCAGCTCCTGCGCGAGCACCTGGTGCCGTACCTGCGCGGGGAGCGCACCCCGGTGCCCCAGCCCGCCGAAGGCGTGGTGATGGCGCCGATGATCGACAAGGCCGAAGGCCGGCTCGACTTCTCGAAGCCCGCGGCGGTGCTCGAGCGGCGGCTGCGCGCCTTCACCCCCTGGCCGGGCGCCTTCACCTCCGAGAAGGGCGCGCTCCTCAAGGTGCACCAGGTGCGCGTGGGCGACGGGCAGGGCGCGCCGGGCACCGTGCTCACCGCGGGCCCCAAGGGACTCGAGGTGGCGTGCGGCGTGGGCTCGCTGTGGCTCGAGGTGGTGCAGCCCGAAGGCAAGAAGCCGATGCCGGTGGCCGACTACCTGCGGGGCCGCCCGCTCGCGGTGGGCAGCGCTCCGTTCGACGGCGCGCTCACGGCCCCTTGAGCGGCTTCACCGTGCGCACGTAGGGCATCAGCTTCTTGCGGAAGCCTTCGGTCCACGGCGACGGCAGGCGGCTGCCCTGGTCGACGCGCACGATGACCCGCTGACCGCGCGCGTGGTCCACGTCCTGGTCGAGCGGGAGCACGCAGAAGGCGAAGGTGAGGCTGGTGCGGCCGAGCTCCTCGACCCAGACGCGCACCCGCACTTCTCCGGTGCCTTCCACCGGCTTCAGGTACTCGACGTGGTTGGCCCGCACCAGGTGGTACTGGTCGGGGTTGTTCTGCATGTCGAGGGTGCCGCCCCAGCCGAGCTGGCGCCAGAAGCCGCCGATGGTGCGCTCGAAGAGCAGCACGTAGCGGGCGTTGTGGAGCACCTGGAAGGCGTCGAGGTCGTCGAAGTAGACGCCGTGGACCTGCTCGAAGAAGCGCACGCCGGAAGAAGAAGAACTCACGGGTCTCCGTGTAACCGCGCCGGGGGGCCCCCGCCAGCGCCGCGTGCCGTCTACAGACCGGTCTGCAGCATCTCCGCCACCACCCGGCGGATCAGCTCGCGGCGCACCTCGGTGCGGGCGTGCTCCACCGCGCGCAGGTGCGGCTTGCCGCGCTCGCGGCGGCGGGCGGCGGTGCGCAGCACCTGCTCGACCTTCTTGGGCTCGAGCTGGAAGGGGCGGCGGGCGTCGCGGCGGAGGAAGTAGGCGATGCCCCGCTCCTCGAGCAGCTGGTGCAAGGTCTTGCGGGACTCGGCGACGAGGGCGAGGTCGATGATCTGCGCCATGTGCCGGGAGTTGTCCTTCGGAACAGGGAACACGTCCACTTCACGGCTTTTCGCTACACTCCGCAACGACCATGTCCGACGCCGACTGGATCGCGCTGGTCGCTCCGGCCCGGCAGGGTGACGTGGCGGCCATCGAGCAGCTCGAGCAACGGCTCGCGCCCTACGCGCACGCCGTGCTGCTCTCGCGCGTCTCGCACCAGGTGGCTTCCGCGCTGGTGCCCCAGGTGCTGGCCCAGGTGCTCTTCCGGCTCCACGAGCTGCGCGACGACTCGGAGCTCGGCCAGCGCATCGCCGGCGTCGCGCGCACCCTGGGCGCCGAGTCGGCGCGCTCCACCGGCGCTGCCGTCGAGCAGGCCGACTCCGACCCCCTGGTCACCCAGGGCCGCCGCTTGCTCACCCGGGTGCGCGAGCTGCCCGAGCTCGCGCGCGAGCTGGTGCTCCTGCGGCTGCTCGAAGGCATCCCCGGCTTCGAGATCGCCGAGCTGCTCGGGCTGCCCGAGGCCGACGTGCGCGCGGGCCTCGAGAAGGCGGTGGCCGCGCTGGTGCGCGGCCTGAACGGCCAGGAGCTGTCGCTCGCGGGCGATGGGTACCTCTGGCTGCTCGCCGGCACGCCGCACCCCGCGCTCATTCCGCTGGAGAACCAGCTCACCGCGCTGCGCTTCAGCCTCGCGGGCTCCGGCGACAAGGACCAGACCCCGTCTGCCGCTCGGGGCGTGACCGAGCTCGGCCGCGAAGGCCTGGCGCCGGTCGGCCGCCGCCCGACCAACTCGCTGGTGCGCATGGTGCTGCACGGCACCGGCGAGACGGTGGTGCCGGCGGACGAAGGCGAGGGCGCGACGATTCCCGGTCGCGAGCCGCAGTCGAAGAGCGCCCCGCTCCTGCCGCTCACCGACGTGCGCCCCGACGCCAAGGGGCCGCGCGACGCCGGCCACGCCGCGCAGGGCACCGCGGTGAAGACCATCGGCGTCGCCAACCTCCCGGCGGAAGCGAGCTTCGGCCTGTCCCCGGAGCGCACCGCGTCCAGCGTCGGCGACGTGCCGCCCGCGCTCGGCACCCGTTCCCAGGCCACCGCGCCCGTCTTCGGGGCCACCGCGCCCAGCGCGACCAGCCCGGTGCCGCCCGACGAGAGCGCGCGCGGCCGCGGCTCCGGCCCTCGCAAGAGCGCGGGCCTGGGGGTGGAAGCCAAGTCCGGCTCCGCCGCGGTCCCCGCCAACTTCACCGCGCTCAGCCCGATGGAGGTGGACCGCAGCGTGCTCTCGGCCCGGCCCGCGCCGGCGCTGGAAGACGACGCGCCCCCGACCCGTCAGGTGCCGTCGAAGCCGATGAACCCGGTCACCTCCGCGCCCATCGAGGCCGAGCCCACCGGCATCAACCCGACGCCTGCGGAGACCCACAGCCGCCCGCTGTCGGTGCTGGCGCGGCCGCCGGCCACCGAGCCGGGGCCCGGGCGTGCCGCCGCGCGCGAGGCCAGCAAGGAAGCCGACTGGCGCACCGCCGCCGCGCTTGAGCCCCCGCGGCCTTCGAAGGCGCCGCCCAGGAGCTTCAACCCCATGCAGGGGCGCTGGCCCTTCGCGGTGGCGGCGGCGCTGGCGGTGGTGGCGGCGGGCGTGGTGGCGCTCCTGGTCTCCGGCACCTCGAACGCCGTGAAGCGCGGCTGGACGCTGGTGAGCGTGGTGGTGGCGAACGCCGACATCCCCGAAGGCGCGCGCATCACCCAGGAGCTCGTCTCCACTCGCGCGGTGCCCGAGCAGTTCGTCACCTCTTCCGTCGTGAAGCCCGACTCGGTCGGCTACATCGTCGACCAGCAGCTGCTGGTGCCGGTGCAGGCGGGCGACCCGCTCCTGTGGAGCCAGTTCGAGACCGCCAAGTCGAGCCAGCGGCTCAGCACCCGGGTCCAGAAGCACGCGCGCGCCACCAGCGTGATGGTGGGCACCACCGCCACCGTCGGCGGCTGGGTGCAGCCGAGCGACCACGTCGACCTCATCTGCCTGGTGAAGGACCCTTCCGACCCGCAGAAGAGCCGCGCGGTGACGCTGCTGCAGAACGTGGTCATCTTGACCACCGGCAAGCTGAGCCCGCTGACCAACGCCTACCAGCAGAACCCGGCGCTCAAGCACTACACCGACCTGTCGCTGCTGCTGCTGCCGGAAGAGGTCGAGCTGGTGGCGCTGGCGCAGGAAGTGGGCGACCTCAAGCTCACGCTCCGCCACGAGGACGACACCGACCTGCGACAGAACGGCTTCTTCTCGACCTCCGACACGCTGCTCGACGGCCGGCGAGTGCGGCTGCTCGAGCGCAAGCGCTTCGAGACCATCCAGCTCATCCGCGGCGCGCAGCAGCAGCCGGCGCCCTGAAGCGCGCCTCTCAGCGCCCGGCGTCGGCCACGCCCGCGTCGGCGGCCGGCGGGGCGGCGAGGGTCCAGGTGAGCTGGGCCCGGTGCCCCAGGCCTTCGGTGTCGGACCACAGCGCGATGCGCTCGGTGATGCCCAGGAGCGGCCCGAGCTCGGTCGAGGCGGCGAGGAGCCCCGCGAGCTCCGGCGTGCTCACCACCTCGAGCAGCGGCACCTGGCCCAGTCCCTTCGCCACCAGCACAGGGTCGATGGAGGCTTCCAGGCCGTGGCCGAGCAGCGCGCCGCCCTTGGAGGCCAGCACCGCCTCGCGCGCCGCGGCGTCGTTGGCCACGAAGAGCGCGCTGCCGTCGAGCCCCACGGTGAGCTCGCCTTCGGGGGCCAGCAGCGAGACGCCGGGCCGCCCATCGAGGGGCTTGGCGCCGGGAATCGCCTTGAGCGGCTCCAGTGCGGCGGCGGCCTTCGCGGGGGCGCTCACCTCCGCGAGCAGCACGGTGCGCAGCGCGAAGAAGCGCTGCGGGAGCGTCTTGAGGCCGCCCTTGACCTTCACGTCCTTGAGCACGAGCAGCGCGTTGCCGGTGAGCAGCGGGGCGAGCGCCGCGCCCGCGGCGTCGAAGCCGCCCTTGGCTTTGGGCACCACGTCGGCGAGCCGGCGCACCAGCCGCGCGACTTCCGCCTGGGCGTCGGCGCTCTCCACCCGCAGGCGGGCGGTGAGCAGGCTCGGGAGCTTCGCGGGGAAGGGCGTGGGCCCGGCGCCCTTGAGCCGCGAGAGCGGCAGGGCCGCGGTGCGCGCCTCCACGGAAAGCTCGCGGCCCTTGGCGGCCACCGCGGCCACGCCGTAGCGGGTGATGAGCAGCGCGGCGCCGGTGAGCTGCGCCGCGCGCTTCCAGTGGCTGCCGGCGGGCGCCTTGGCCATGAGCGCCGCCACCACCGGGAAGACGCGTGCCGCATGGCCCGCGGCCGAGCGCACCGCGCACACCGTCTTGCCCTTCTGGAGGTAGGCGCCCAGCACCCGGTCGATGGGGTCCTTGGCCAGCACCGTCTTGAGGCCCGCCTTGTCGGTGGTGGTGGCCACCGTGCCCAGGGTGGCGAGGCGCTCCTGCGCCAGGGTCTGGAAGCGTGCCTCGTCGCCGAGCTCGGCACAGGCCACCGTGGCGTCGTCGAGCGCGAAGAGCGTGTACGGGCCCTTGGGGTCGAGCCCCACGCCCTTCACGTCGTCGGCGCGGGTGAGGTCGACGCGCAGGAGCGGGTGCACGTCGTCGCGCCAGGCCTCGCGGCGCAGCAGCACCGACTGGGTCGCCGCCTGGTCGAGGAACGGGGCGAGGCTCGAGAGCGCCTCGAGCTTCGGCACGTACAGCACGTCGCCTTCGTCGGGGGCGTGCGGCGTGGCGGCGAGCAGCAGGGCGAGCGCGAGGACCATGTCCCTGCGCGTACCAGACCCGAGCGGGCTACTGCACGGTGAAGGGAATGAAGGCCGGGTAGCGCGCGCGGGAGTCGACGGCGAAGAACGGCCCGTTGCCGCTCGCCGGCACCACCACCGAGACGTTGGTGAAGGTGCCGGTGGCCGACGAGGTGGTGGTCTTGAGCAGCTGCCCGCCGTCGGGGTTGCCCCAGTAGAGCTTCACCTGGGCGTTGGCGGCGAAGTTGTCGCCGGTCAGCTTGGCGGTGACGCCGCGCGGCCCGGCCACCGGGGAGACGTCGAGCGTGGGGCCGTAGGCCTCGATGCGCATGCTGTAGCCGTAGTCGTTGTTGGGCGAGCCCGAGTAGCCGAAGAAGACGTAGATGCGGCCGTCGGCGCCCACCATCGCGCGGCCGATGTCGTGCTCCTCGTTGGTGTCGGCCACTCGCGCGAAGTCGGCGCCCGGCGTGAAGGCCTCCACCACCGTCTTGGCGCCGCCCACCACGTAGAAGCGCCCGTCGGCGCCCTGGACCGCGGACACCTGGTTGGGCCCCCGCACGGTGGGGGCGGTGCCGATGACCTGGAAGGCGCCCGCGTCGCGCTTCCAGCGCGACACCGCGCGGCCCATCGCGTCGTTGGCGAAGGCGTAGATGGTGTCGTCGTCGCCCAGCGCCAGGCCATCGGCGTTGGGCGGGAGCGTGGGGCCGACGACCGGGAAGCCGCCGTCGAAGTCGTAGACGCGCAGCACGTCGCCGCCGCGCGCCACCAGCAGGCCGCCGTCGGGCAGCTGCGTCGTCTGGGCGTTCACGAAGTTGTTGGGAATCGCGCTGCGCGGCTCCCAGCCGCCGTCGGGCGCCGGGTACGACTCGGAGGTGGTGATGGGGGTGCCGTTGCCGCCGTTTCCTCCCATGACCCACAGCCCCCCGCCCGGGCCGATGCCGCCCCAGGCGCTGCCGCGCCCGAAGCTCATCGCCGGGTTGAAGACGCTGGCACCGGTGACCGGCGACGGGTGGCTGGCCACCGGCGCGTCGTAGGTGACGAGCTGGTTGGTCACCCGTTCGACCTGGTTGCTCTTGATGATGATGTGCCCACCGGCGATGAAGAAGCGCTCGCCCACGCGGGCGAGCACGAAGCCGCGGCGCCCGCTGGAGATGGTGGAGCCGCCGCCGAGGTCGAGCAGACCGACGTAGCGCCAGGTGGGGCTGGGCTCGCCGGCGTCGTTGGCGCTCACCAGCACGCAGTAGTCGTTCTCGCAGCGGCCGGTCTGGCAGTCGGCGTGGACCACGCAGTGCCGGGCCACGTCGCAGGTGGCGCAGGTGCCGCCGCAGTCGACGTCGGTCTCGCCGGCGTCGGTGCCCAGCACGCCGTCGGCGCACGGGCCGGGGCCCGCGTCCACGCCGGCGTCGATTCCCGCGTCGACGCCGCCACCGCCCATGCCTCCGCCGGTG
>JAIBBQ010000249.1 GCA_019694595.1 Myxococcaceae bacterium | reverse complement strand
CGTCGCCGCCGCCCATGCCACCCGCGTCGCCGCCTCCGCTGGCTGCGCTGCCACCGCCGCTGGAGGCATCTCCGCCACCGCTGGACGCCGACCCACCGCCGCTCGCGCCGGAGCCACCGCCGCTCGTGCCGGAGCCACCACCGCTGCTCCCCGACGAGCAGAGGTTGTTCGCGCACTCGGTGCACTTGTTCGCAGTGCAGGTGTACTTCTTGCCCGGGTTGGCGTCTTCGAAGGGCTTGCAGTCGACGCGGTCGACGCACTCCTGCCCGCAACCACTCGCGAGCACCGCGAGCACGAACGCACCGGCAGCCGACAGCCACACGCGGGGCATCGCCCCGAATCCGACTCCACGCATCTGTGATTCCTCCCAGGGCCGTCGCGCGAGGGCTTGGCGACGGTGTATGGACGGGAAGAGACCCGAGGCATGGCCCCAGGGTCAAGTCCGGTGAACGCCATGGAAGGCCCGAGCCCCCTCACGCTGGTGATGAGCGACCGGTCCCCGGGCCGTTTCGCCTTCACCGCGCTGATCGCCGCGCTCGATGCCGCCCCCGAGCCCGGCCTCGAGGTGGTCACGCCGCGGACGCCGGAGCAGCTCTTGACCGAGGTCCGCCGGGCGGGCGCCACGGGTGGGCGGCTGGTGGTGGCCTGGTCCTTCTACTCGTCGAGCTTCCCCGAGTGCGCCGCGGAGCTCGCCTGGCTGCGGGCCGAGGTGCCCGAGATCCCATTCCTGGCCATCGCCGGCGGGGTGCACGCCACCGCGGAGCCTGCGCAGACGCTCGCCGCGGGCTTCGACCTGGTGTGCATCGGTGAAGGCGAGCGCGCGCTCCCGGAGCTGCTGCGCCGGCTCCACCTCGGCGCCCCGCTCGACGGCACGCCGGGCTTCGCAGCCGCACAGTGGCGGGGCCCCAAGCCACCCGAAGTCGGCCTCGACGAGTTCCCGCCGTTCTCCCCTGCCCGCAACCGCTACGGCTCCATCGAGATCACCCGAGGCTGCCTGTACGCCTGCCGTTTCTGCCAGACGCCCTTCTTCAGCAAGGCCCGCTTCCGCCACCGCTCGGTCGAAAGCGTGGCCTCCGCGGTACGCGCGCTCGCCACGTCGGGGCGCCGCGACGTGCGCTTCATCTCGCCCACCTCGCTGTCGTACGGCTCGAGCGACGCGTCGGTGAACCTGGACGCGGTGGAAGCGCTCCTCGTCGCGGTGCGCGAGGCCGCCGGCCCGTCGGGGCGCATCTTCTTCGGCACGTTCCCGTCGGAGGTCCGCCCCGAGCACGTGAGCCCCGAGGCGCTGGAGCTGCTCAAGCGCCACGTGCACAACGACAACCTGATCATCGGCGGCCAGTCGGGGAGCGAGCGGGTGCTCGCCCACAGCCGCCGCGGCCACGGCGTCGAGGAGATCCGCCGCGCGGTGGCGCTGTGCCGGGAGCACGGGTTCACTCCCAACGTGGACTTCATTCTCGGACTCCCCGAGGAGAGCCCGGACGATGCGGAGGCCACCCTGGCGCTGATGGAGTCGCTCGCCGACCAGGGCGCGCGCGTGCACGGCCACACCTTCATGCCTCTGCCGGGCACCCCGTTCCGCGAGGCAGCGCCCGGGCAGGTGGACCCGCGTTTCCACGCGCGCCTCGACCGCCTCGCCGCCCGCGGCCGCTTCTACGGCCAGTGGCGCGTGCAGCAGACGCAGGCGCAGGGCATCGCCGACCGCCGCGCCCCGCGCTGACCTCGCTCGCTACGCGAGGATGATGCGCGGCGCACCGAGCGCCTGGCGGACCTCGGCGAGCGCGACCTCGGCCCCCGCCTCGGCCTCGGTGAGCCGGCGCAGCCAGACGGGCTTCTTCTCGGCCGACAGCCGCTTCAGGTCCTTGAGCAGCACGATCGCCGCGTCGACCATCTGGTCGGCCTCGGGGCCGGCGGAGCGCACCGGAGCCCCCGCGGCCTTGGCGAGGTGCTCGCCGAAGCGCGCGAGCGCGTCCTTGGTCTTGGCCGGGTCGAGCGCCGCCAGCGGCTTGTCGAGCGCCTCGAAGCCCACCTTCACCATGCGCAGCGAGCCGAGCTGGCCCAGCTTGGGGTGCGGAGGCGCGACCGAGGCGAAGGGGAAGGCGCCCAGGAGCCCTTCGTCCTCCGGCGACTGGTGCTGGAACGGCACCAGCTCGAGGAAGAGCGCGATGGGCGGCACGCCCTGCTTGGCGGCCTCCAGCTCGTCGCCTTCGAGCGCGGGGAACGTGGCAGGCGCACCGATGAAGGCCAGCGGCAGCACCACGTCGGCCCAGAACTCCTCGGGGGCCGCGCCGGTGCTGGTCACCGCGCCGAAGAGGTGCCCGATGAGCTCCACCAGGCGGGGGCTCTGCTCGGCCTGGTCGACCAGCGGCACGCCCGGCTTGAGCCGCTGGAGCGCGCGCACCAGCTGCGCGTCGAGCTGCTGCTTGAGCTGCTCGGGGAGCCGGTTGCCCACCCGGCCGAGCGCGTCTTTCAGCTCGCGGGCCAGCGCCTCGGGCGGCGTGCTCCACGCCTTCTCGGCCTTGGCGGCGTCGACGGCCACCAGCTGCACGAAGCCGGGGTCGAACAGCCGCTGGTAGTCGAAGGGCGTCAGGCGCTGCGCCTGGCCGCCCTGCACCGAGAAGCGCGCGCGCCCGAGCGAGGTGCGCACGTCCTTCACCACGTCCTCGAGGCGCTCGAGCTTGGCGGCGAGGAGCGCGTCGACCACCGCGCCGAACGGCGAGAGCATCACCAGCGCGTCGGGGAAGCCGAGCGAGGCACCTTCGGGAGACTCGCGGCTGGGGAACCAGAAGCCCTGCGAGTCCTTCGCGAGGCGATCGCCCAGCACCGCGGCGAGCCCGAGCGCCACCACCTGGTGCTCCGGCTTCTGGAGCTGGAAGGGCCCGCCGAGCAGCTTGATCACCGACTTCTCCAGGTCGGCCCAGCCGACGGCGCCGAGATCGATCGGGCGGCCTTCCACCGCCTGGAGCGCCTGCGAGAGCTGGGCCTTGGCGGCGTCGAGCTGGGGGGGCAAGGGAGCGGACATGGCGGGGCACATACCATGGCGCCGCGCGGCTCGACCGGCGATGCTCACCGCCGTGCGCGCGTGGCCGGTGCTCCTGCTGTTCCTGGCCGCCGCCTGCGCCGGCGTGGGCCCGCGCTTCGACCCCACCATCGCCGCCTCGTTCGCCCGCGACGAGATGCGGGTGCTCACCACGCCCGACGCGGAGATCTACTACCCCGCGCAGGCGCGACCGGTCGCCGAGGCGATGGCCTCGCGCCTGGGGCGGTGCCTGCGGCTCCTGCGCACCCACGCCCCGCGCGACAACGGCACCCAGAAGGCGCTCATCTTCCTGACGTCGGCCAACTTCAACAACGCCTACGTCACCGGCCAGGGCAGCGGTGAGCCGCTCCACTCGCTGTTGCCGCTGACCACCTCGAGCGAGCTGTTCCACTGGTTCGGCTTCTCGGGCAACGCAGTGGGCGACATCGGGTGCCACGAGCTGTTCCACTACGTGCACTACGAGCAGGTGACCGGCGTGTGGCGGGTGGTGAACCAGGCCTTCGGGCCGGTCTTCGCGCCCCAGGACTTCCTCGAGCGCTGGTTCACCGAGGGCCTCGCGCAGTACTACGAAGGCCGGCTCGACAAGAAGGTGGGCCGCCCTCACGCGCCGCTCTACCGCGCGAGCTTCGAGTCGGGCGTCGCGTCACGCGGGGGCAAGGTGACGCCGGGCGACCTGAGCGCGCTGCAGCGCGAGCTGCTCCCTTCGTCGGGCGCGTACCTGGGCTCGCTGCCCTTCGTGGAGTTCCTCGCCACCCGCTACGGCGAGGAGCGGCTGTGGGAGCTCATCGCCATGCAGGGCGACTCGGTGGTCTCCCCGCTGGGCGTCTCGCTGCGCTTCAAGCTCGTCTACGGGGAGACGCTGGGCACGCTGGTCGACCGCTGGAGCGAGGCGCTGGAAGCGGCGTACGTGCCGAGGCCCGCGCCGGCGTCGCAGACGGTGCTGCGCGCGCAGGTGGGCTTCTCGGCGCGCCTCGCGGCCGCCCCCGACGGGACCCTGGCGGTGATCTCCCAGGGGCTCGACGAGCCGCCGCGCCTGCGCCTGCTGGAAGCCGACGGCCGCGTCCGCGCGGAGCAGCGCCTGGTGCGCCTGACGCCGGACCGCGAATGGGTGAGCGCCGGGCCCCAGCAGATGAGCGGCCTGTCCTTCACCGCCGATTCACGGTGGCTGTTCCTGATGAACGACGACCTCTCGAGCACCGGCGAGGACCGGGCGCAGCTGTGGAAGCTCGACGCATCGACCGGCGAGGTGGTGCAGGTCTGGCAAGGCCTGGGCGGCCGCGGCGGCACCGTGAGCCCCGACGGGCGGCGCTACCTCTTCGTCTCCGTCGCGCCGGGCCGCGACACCGTCACCGCGCTCGACCTGGAGACCGGCGAGCGCAAGGCGCTGCGCCACTTCGGCGCCGCGGTGGGGGGCCTGTCGCTCTCGCCCGACGGCAAGCGGCTCGCGCTCTCGGCGTGGACCCACGACGGCTTCGATCTCTTCGTGCTCGAGCCCGACGGCGAGCTGCGTCAGCTGACCAGCGACGCGCGCAGCAACTACGGGGCCCACTGGGTCGACGGCGCCCGGCTGCTGCTGCCTCGGGAGCTCGACGGCCGGCTCCAGGCGCACCTCATCGACGCCGCCGGGGGCGACGCGGTGCCGGTGAGCGCCGCCCCCTTCGCGGCCTTCGACGCTGCCACCGCGGGCGGCGCCCTCTACTTCCTCGACCGCGAAGGCTGGAGCTGGGACGTGGTGCGCGCGCCGCTGGACCCGGTGGGGCCGGCGCTCGCGGTGCGCGGCGAGCAGCAGGTGATCGCCGACGGCCCGGCGCAGGTGGAGTCCGACGTCGCCTACGCCTGGTGGGACCACCTCGGCGTGCCGCAGCTGCGGCTCCCGTCGGTCGACCTGGCGCTGTCCTGCCCGCGCGGCGCGGACTGCACGCTCTACCAGCGCTACGGCGCGCTGCTCACCGGCAAGGACCGGCTGTCGTTCCACAGCTGGGCGCTGGGTGCCTCGGTCTACTTCCCGCAGAAGGACTTCTCGGTGTCCGGTGGCTACGTGAACACCCGCCTGGCGCCGTGGTTCGTCGAGCTCGACGCCTCGTACGATCAGTACGGCCAGACGGCGACCGCGCCGCCCACGCGGGAGGTGTCGTTCGCCGCCACCGCGAGCCGCTCGGTGTACTCGACGCCCATCTCGTTCACCTTCTCGGGCTTCGTGCGCAGCAAGCCCCAGGGCGTGGTGCGCTACCTGGGGCCCCAGGTGTCGGTCGACTACTTCGCCGGGGAGTCCACGCCCTATGGCGGCCTGCGCCGGGGCTTCGGCATGGGCGCCAGCGCGGCGCTCTACCCGCGGGGGCTGGGGAGCCAGCGCGACGTGTTCGACCTCACCGTCTCCGCGGTGCTCGCCTTTCCCCTGCCCTTCTCGAGGCGGCACTCGTTCGTGATCTCCTTCCTCGGCCGCACCGTGGAAGGCGCTCCCGACGGTGCGCTGCAGGTGGGCGGCCAGGGCCGCGGCGGCTACGAGCTCTTCGTGCGCGGCGACCGCACCAGCCCCGAGACCGGCCCCACCACGCCGCTCCCGCGCTTCTACCTGGTGGGGCTGCGCGGCTACGAAGACTGGGACGTACACGTCAGCCGGGCGGTGACCTCGCTCGCCGTCTACCGCTACCCGTTCGTCATCGACCGAGGCTTCGCGTCGCTGCTCTACGTGCTGCCGTCGTTCTTCGTGCGGCAGATCGACGCCGAGCTCTTCGGCTCCGCGGCGCTCCTCGACCGCCCCGCCCAGCCGTGGATGCGGTCCGCCGGTGCGGGGGTCGCGATCCGCACCGCGCTGGGGTCCTCGCTCGGGCTGTCGCTCAGCTACCGCCTCGCCTTCCGCTTCGACTACGGGCTGCCCCCGCTGCACGCCCTCACGCTGTCGTTCGATTGACCACACCGGCCCCACGGGCAGGCGCGCCTCCCAGCGCGAAGTTGGGTACACTGCCGCACGTGCGCACCGTCAAAGGCGTGGTGACCCTGGCCCTGCTGGGCGCCGGTCTGGCGTTCGGCGCCGGAAAGCAGCCCACCGAGTTCAAGGCGCCCCGTCAGATGAGCGACGAGGAGCTGGCGCAGGCCAAGGCGCGCAGCCGTGGCAACGACATGCACGCCTTCGACGAGAAGATGCAGGAGCCGCCGAAGGACCCGCCGTACATGCTGATCGGCCTGTGCCTCATCGCGCTGCTGGTGGCGACGCCCTTCGCAGCGCGCGCCTACCAGCGCACCACCCGGGAGATCAGCGGCGCCGACAGCGCGTACGCCTCCGATTCCCCCGGGCAGGACTGACCGCCCCTACTCGGGCAGGTCGTCGGCGTGGTCGTTCTTCTTCTCCAGCCGCTTGGGCGCGGTCTGCTCGTCGTTGCCGCGGGGCACGAAGTTGCCGCCCGCTCGGCGCTCCGGCGGGGTGAGATCCTTCGCGAACACCTCGGCGACCGCCTTGATGGCCGCGGTGAGCCGGTCGCGGAAGAGCCCCGGGTCCTTGGCCACCTTGAACGGGTCGAGGTGCGGCTGCCCGGAGTCGATGTCGTCGAGCCGGAACGAGCGGAACCACTTGTTCCCGCCGCCCTCGAGGAAGAAGAGCCGGCCGTAGCCTTCGAGGTAGACGCCCGCGCGGCCGCCGTCGCTGCGCATGCCGTAGTCCTCGATGACGAACTCCAGCACCGCGTCGGCGCCCAGCGGCTTGAGGAGCTCGAAGTCGGGCGGGTTGGCCGGCACCTCTTCCACCAGGAAGCTTTCCAGCGCGCCCGCCACCGCCACCGGGTCGACCACCGTGGCCCAGGGCTGGTCGCGCGGGAGCAGCGCCAGGGTGTTGGCGCGCAGCGCGTCGGCCACCTCGAAGCGGGTGATGCTCGGCACCACCACGTGGTCGCCTTCGATCACGCCCTTGGCGAGCTTGAGCTGCAGGCGCCGGTCGGCCTCCTTGGGCTCGAGCTTCTTCAGCTTGCCGCCGTAGCTCGAGTCGTCGCGGAAGACGGTGGCCTTGGGGCCCGCGCCTTCCTCGATCCGCGAGACGAAGGCCGGCCGCGCGATGCGATCGAGCGTGCCGCTGGACAGCGGCGTATGGGCACAGGCCGTCACCCCCAACGACAGCAACACCATGGCGCGCATGAGCATGAGCGAGGTGTACCCTGAAGCTGCTGGACCCGAAAACCGGATTCCGGTACGACCTGCGCCCGTTTCCAAAGAAACTTCGTGAAGTTGAGAGGGGTTCGACCGTGACCGTGCTCGTGCGCCGCGCAACCGTGGCGATCTCGCTGGTGTCGCTCGCCGTGCTGACTGGCTGCCCGGACAAGAAGCCCGTGGAGCCGCCCAAGCCCGTGGCCGTGTCCACGCCGGCCAAGCCGCCGCCGCCGCCGGAGAAGCCCCGCGCGCTCAAGGAGTGCGCCGCGCCGCTCGAGGCCGCCCCGGCGGTCGACGTGAAGATCGGCGATCGCGACGCCAAGCTCGCCGGCGCCAAGCTGGCCTTCACCGCCAAGGACACCGACGGCGCGCTGGTGCTGGGCGTGCTGGGCCCGATCAACGAGGACTCGGGCGAGAACATGGTGAACCTGAAGAAGTACGTGAAGTTCTTCAAGGACGAGAAGGCCGACGCCATCGTGGTCACCGGCGACATCGGCGAGAAGGCCTCGAGCATCACCCGCGTGCTCAAGACGCTGGCCGAGTCCAAGCTGCCGGTGCTGGTGGTGATCGGCAACCGCGAGTGCCGCGCCGAGTTCACCGACGGCGTGGACGGGGCGCGCAAGGAGAGCTCCTCGGTGGTGAACTTGAACGAGGTGCGCGAGGTCGACTTCCCCGAGCTGACGATCCTCTCGCTGCCCGGCTACCACGACCCGGAGTTCATCAACTGCGCGACCGGCTGCCGCTACCTGGAGAGCACGGTCGACGAAGTGGTGAGCGCGGCCAAGGGCTCCAGCGCGCCGGTCCTGCTCGTCTCCCACGGGCCGCCGCACGGCGAAGGCAACCTGGCGCTCGACTACGCGTCGGCCGGCGGCAACGTCGGCGACCCGCAGATCAACCGGGCGATCGCCGAAGGCAACATCTCCTTCGGCGTCTTCTCCAACATCAAGGAAGCGGGCGGCCGCGCGGCGTCCGACGCAGCGGGCACCGTGCTGGTGAAGGAAGGCACCGCGGCCAAGGCGCTCTACCTGGCGGCCGGCCCCGCCGACACCATCGGCTGGGAGATGAACGACGGCCAGAAGAGCGTCGGCATGGCCCACGTGATGTCGATCAAGGAAGGCCAGGCGACCTGGAAGTCGATGCGCGCCAAGGCGCTCACCGCGGCCGAGAAGGCCGAGGCCAAGAAGCTCGAGCCGCCCCCGGAGCCCAAGGAAGCCCCGGCGCCCCCGCCCGGGCAGCCTGCGCCCAAGGCGCCCTGAGCGAAGCGGCTTGGGCGTCTTCGACACCACCGGCCCTTCACCGGGGGCGAGCACCACGCGCCGCCGCCGGCTGGGAGAGCTGCTGATCGAAGCCGGAGTGCTGGACGACGAGCGGCTCAAGGCCGCGCTCGTCGAGCAGAAGAAGTGGGGCGGCAAGCTCGGCCGCACCCTGGTGGAGATGGGCTTCGTCGACGAGACCGCGATGGTGCAGGCGCTCTCGAAGCAGCTCGGCATTCCGTCGGTCGACCTGGACCAGCTCACCCTGCCCCCGGAAGTCGTGCAGCTGCTGCGGGTGGACCTCGCCGAGCGCTACGGCGTCTTCCCGCTGCAAGGCGACCCGCGCGGGCGCACGCTGCAGGTGGCCTCGTCGGACCCCACCAACCTCGAAGCGCTCCAGGAGCTCGGCATGACGCTCGGCGCCCGGGTGGTGCCCACCGTGGCCACCGGCTCGTCGATCGACCGGGCGATCCGCCGACTGTACTACGGCGAAGCGGCGCGGCGCCCTGCCCCGGCGGCGGCGCCCGCGAAGCCCCCGCCGCCGCCGGCGCCGCCTGCCCCGAAGGCTGCCGCACCTGCGGTGGCCGACGCCTCGCTCGAGCTCGACGCGCTGCTCGGGGTTCCCGCGGCGGCTC
>JAIBBQ010000248.1 GCA_019694595.1 Myxococcaceae bacterium | reverse complement strand
GGGCGGCGGCTCGGCAGGCGGTGGCTCGGCGGGGGTGGATCGCGCGGGGCTGCTCGCGCAGCGCCTGGGATACGGCCGACTGGCGACCGGTGGCGACGCGAATCCGGTCGAGGTGCACGTGAGCAACGACCACGACTCGGGCCCGGGCTCGCTGCGCGCCGCGGTGACCGGCTCGGGCCCCGCGTGGGTGGTCTTCGACGGCAACTACACCATCCACCTCACGACCGCGGTCGCCGTGGGCAGCAACAAGACCATCGACGGTCGCGGCCGGCGGGTGGTCATCACCACGGGGGGCCGGGGCTCGAAGAGCCAGGTCTCGGCGCTGGTGCTCGACGGCGTCACCAACGTCATCATCGAGAACCTCATCCTCGCCGGCGTGGGTGACCCCTTCCTGACCGGCAACAACAACCCGGCCGACGGCATCTCCGTCACGGGGAGCAGCCGGGTGTGGGTCGACCACTGCGAGTTCAGCGAGACCGGCGACAAGGGCCTCGGCGTCCAGGCGGGCTCCACCGACGTCACGGTGTCCTGGAACCACTTTCACGACCAGGAGCAGAACTTCCAGGTCGGCGCCCAGGCCTCCGCCGACGCAGGCGACGAGCTGCAGAACGTCACCGTCCACCACAACCACTTCGACCCCATCAGCCAGCTCCCCTACGACGCCGGCGACCCGCTCTTCATGTCCACCGGGTACCGCCACCCAGCGCTCAGCCACGGGCGCGTGCACAGCTTCAACAACGTCGACCGCTGGTGGAGCGCCTTCGCGGTCCGCAGCGAGCGCTCCGGCCGGATGTTCCTCGAGAACAACATCTTCGAGGCCTCCGACGCGGGAAGCTCCATCGTCGCCAAGCACAGGCCCCAGGGCGTCTCCGAATCGGGTCCTCCGCCGGGCACCGACTGCTCGCCCGGGCAGGCCTGCGTGGCGCCGTACAAGAACATCTGCGGGTGCAACGACGCGTGCACGCGGTGCGACCCGTCGCCGGGCTTCATCCTCGCCAAGGGGAACCTGCTCGGCAACGGCGCCACCCTCGCCGAGAACGAGCCCCAGGTGGTGGTGGATCAGCTCGTCGATGCCGGCGACTTCTACCCGTACACGCCGGCGCCCGCGAACGCGGCACTCTTCAACGACGTCACTGCCCACGCGGGCTGGCGGTGAGCCTCGCCGCGCTCATGGCTCGTCCACCAGCACTGCCTCGTTCCCCGGCAGGGTGCTGAGCAGGAACCGCGGGCGCGACCCTTCGGCGCCGGCCACCGGCACGGCGTTCCAGGCCGGCATGGTGCCCCCGTCGCACCCGAGCAGCGGGTGCAGCCGCACCTGCCCTGCCGCTTCCAGGGTGCCGACGACGACGCCACCACCCGCGCGGATGCCGACGAACGCGGTGCCGCCGTCCGCCAGGCTGACGGCGTTCACGTTGCCGCCGTCGGGCAAGAGCCACTGCTGCGGCCCCCAGTTGTACGCCTGCGTGCACGGGCGCTTGAGGCACCGCATCACCCAGGCGCCCTTCGCGTTCGCGCGCGCGGTGGCGAACACCTGCGGGAGCCCCTGCTTGTCGAGCGCGAGGTCGACGTTGCCGCCCTCGGCGAGCGGCACGAAGGCCCACCCCGCGTCGGCCGCGGTGCAGCTGTGGCCCGTGCACTCGCCGTAGAGCGCCGTGTCGAGGTCGCGGCCCAGCGCCACCGAGCGCGTCACCGTGGCCCCCGTGGTGCGCACCGCGATGGCCAGGCCCAGCGGGTTGTACGGAAAGGAGCGGCGCGTCCACGCAGCAGCCGAGCTGGCGCAGCCCGAGGAGCACTCCGCGTAGGCCAGCCCCGCGTCCTGGTGCTCGTACGCCACGGCCCGCAGCGACCCCGAGAGCGCGTAGGCGCTGCTGCCCAGCTGTCCACGGTCGGTCGCCGGAGCGATCGCCACCGAGCTCCAGCTCGCCGGAGTGAGGCAGTCGGCGCTCCCGCACTCCAGGTAGAGCGTGCCGTCGCTCGGCTGCCGCCCGTCACGGACGAAGGCGGTGAGGCCGCCGTCGGCGCCGATCCTGAGCTGGGGCTTCAGGGTGGACTCGTTGATGGTCGGGACGAGGAGCATGCTCCCGTAGACGGGCGCAGGGCTGGCACACGCCCCGGTGCACTGGAAGAAGAAGATGCCCCCGGTGGTGGCCACCAGCGCCTTGGTGGTGCCCTGGTGCTGCACCACGCTCCCCCGGTACGCGCCGAAGTGGTTGAGCGACTGCTGGCGCCCTCCGCAGACACAAGCACCGCCGGCACCACAGACGTCACCAGGACCTCCCGCGTTGCACGCCTGACCGACACAGTCCGGGTCGGTGCAATCGACACGGCCGTCTCCGTCGTCGTCGAGCTGGTTGTCGCAGACCTCGTGCATGCCCGCGCCACCGCCGGCCGCCGAGCCGCCGCCGTTGCCGCCCGAGCCCCCCGCGACGTTCGCGCCGCCGCCGTCACCGCCGAGGCCGCCCGCCTGGCCATCGCCCCCGCCGTGGTTGCCACCGCCGACCACGCCGCCTCCCTCCCCGCCCTCGCCACCTGTCCCTCCGACTCCACCACCCGTGGCCTGCGCCCCTCCTGCTCCACCGCCCGCCGCCCCGCGCCCGCCGCCTGCGCCGTCGTCGGAGCAGTCGTGGGTCCGGCAATACGCGTCGAGCGAACCGTCGAAGTCCACGCACGCCTGAAGGGCCGCGGCGAGCAACACCAGCTGCAGCCGCTTCACCACGCACCACCCGCGACCACCGCGGCGCCGCCCGGGACGGGGGCCAGCGTCGCCGACACCTCGGGCGAGCGGGGCGCGAGCAGCGCCCAGAGGCCCGAGCCCGCCAGCGCGGCGAGTCCCACGACGCCCAGCACCACCCCCGCCGTCTGCAGCCCGCGGCCCTTGCTGGCGTCGGCCTTCGCCGCGGCGAACGTCGCGGGGGCGCCCTCGCCGCGAAGCCTCGCGTCGATGCCCACCGCGGCGCCGTAGCAGCCGACCCCGGCGAGCAGGAGCGCTCCACCCGCGGCCGCAGGAATCCACTGGCGCGAGGGCGAGACGACCGGTGCCGGCGCAGACGCTCGCCCGGCAACCAGCGGCGCGTCGTCGAAGGGCACCACCACCAGCGGAGGCCCGGGAACGCCCGGCGGCCGGCGCGTGCGCACCTCGTCGAGCAGCGCCGAGAGCTCGCGGCTGAAACGCACCGGGTCGAGCCTGGCGTCGGGTGACGCGTCGAGCAGCAGGCCCAGTGTCCGCTCCGCACCCTGCCGCTGCCCCGCCTCGAGCTCCGCGGCCGCGAGGTAGGACAGCGCGAGCTCGCGCGCGGCCGGCTCGAGGGCGCCACCGTCGAGGGCCGCGTGCAACCGGAGCTGCGCGTCGTCGAGCTTGCCTTCCTCGTAGCGGCGGATGCCTTCCTGGACCGCGTCGGGGCCCTTCGCGGCGGGAGCGACGGCGAGCGCGAGCGCGCCCAGACATGCGACGACGCTGCTCATCGGCGCTCCTGGAATTCGTAGACCTGGTCGGACTCGCGCTGCACGAGGTCGAACTCGAGTGCGCGAGTGACGCCGGCCGCCACGCTCACCGCGCCCGACCAGCGCTGGGCGGGGACCTCGGCGGCTTCGAGCTCGAGCGCGAGGCGATGGCCACCAGCCGGGAGTTCGACGCCGAGTCGCGCGTCCTTCACCGGTGCGTCGTCCACCAGGACCCGGGCGCGCCCTCCGTGCACGACGACCTTGAGCGTTCCCGGCAGGCGCACCGCATCCACGGCAGGCGGAGGACGGCTCGGCACCGACGGGTGAGGTCTGGGAGCGCTGCGCGGGGACGCAGCACCCTGGCGTTCGACCGCCGCCACGGCGAGCGGGCCGGCCGCGGTCGTCGGCGCGGCCACCTCGGCGGCCACCGGCGCCGGCGGCGTCGGAGGCGGACGCAGCACGAGCTCCGCGGGCACCGGCAGCTCACGCACCGCCGGCTCGGGCGTGGGCCACACCACGAAGACCAGCCCCAGCCCGAGCAAGAAGAAGCACGCGCCTGCCAGCACGAGCAGCAGCGGCGACGAGCGCCGGCGCACCGGCGCCAACTCCACGGGTGACGGTCCCGCGGGCAGCACGGGCGCCGCGGCGTCCGTCACCTCGGGGAGCTCCGCAGCGGCGACGCGTGCCACGGCGTCGACCACCGTCGGAGTCACCACCACCGGCCTCGAGCTGGGCGCGACCCGGGTCGGAGCCGGCGTCCGGCGGGCCGTTCCCACCACCGTCGCTGGCGCGTCGTGGCACACCCGGTCGCGCAGCGCCCGCAGCGCGCCGCGGACGTCCTGAGCCGAGGCGGGCCGGTCGGCGGCGCGCTTGGCCATCATCGAGCGCACAAGCGCCTCCAGCTCGACGTCGAGGCCCGGCCGGAGCTGGGTGAGCCGGGGCGGAGGCTGATTCACCTGCTTGACCACGATCTCGCCGGGCGTCCTCCCCGTGAAGGCGCGCACCCCGGTGAAGAGTTCGAAGGCCACGCAGCCCGCGGCGTACAGGTCGCTGCGCCCGTCGAGCGGCTCGCCCATGATCTGCTCGGGCGGCATGAACTCCGGCGTCCCCACCGACACCAGGCTGGTCTGGGCCACCGCTGCCCCCGGGTTCGCCGCCTGCCGCGCGATGCCGAAGTCGAGCAGCTTCACGACGGGGCCTTCGCTGCTCGGCTGCTCGACGAGGAAGATGTTCGACGGCTTGAGGTCCCCGTGGACCACGCCCACCGCGTGCGCCGCGCCGAGCGCCGAGAGCACCTGATCCAGCACCTCGAAGGTCTGGCCGAGCGCGAGCGGCCCGCGCTTCTGCACGTGCTGGTCGAGCGGGAGCCCGTCGAGGAACTCCATCACCAGGTACTGCCCGACGCCCTCGAGGTGTCCGAAGGTGAAGACGTCGACGATGCCGCGGTGCCGCGCGGCGATGGCGGCCCGCGCCTCGCGCAGGAGCCCGCGCACCAGGAGCGGATCCTGCCCGTACTCCGGCCGCAGCACCTTGATCGCCACCTTGCGGCCGATCTCCTGCTGCACGCCCTCGTAGACGATGCCCATGCCGCCCGAGCCGACGCGGCGGGTGACCGTGTAGTCGCCGAGCTTGCGGCCGACCATCAGGTCCCGCACCACCGTGCGCTCCCAGTCGGACGGACTCTGCGGCACCGCCAGCGGCGCGCCCAGGGGCAGCGGCGGCTCCACCGACTCCACCAGCATCGCGCCGTCGCGCGGGCACATCAGCGTGCCGCGCGCGAGCCGCAGGCCACACTTCGGGCACCGCCCGCGCGTCGGGGGACCCTGCCGCGGGACGGCGGCGCTGAGCATCACGGTGGGCTCGGGGGTGTGCACCTGTGGGTTCTGACGCCCCCCGTTGGCGACCGTCGCGCGGACCGCGGCCAGCCCGGGAACGGGCTCTCACTTCTCGAGAAATTCCGACCTCGCGCCCCCATTTTCGCGGTGAACGCCGCGCGAGGTTCGAGACATGCGGGCGTGCTCGCCGCGAGGCCGGGGGAGCGCCTGAACACGAAGTTCAACGGGCGGCGCAGCCGCGCACCAGCGGCCAGCCGAGCGCCCCTGTGCTCGGGAGTTTCCAGGTGGGCACGCCTGCTGCACCGGGTGGCGCGGTCACCCCTTCGAACGAGGCCCCCATGCTGCCCCAGCGCTCCTTCTCCACGTCCTGGTTCGCCTTCGCTGCGCTGAGCACAGCCGCCCTGGGCTGCGGCCCCGTCATGCCCGGAGAGGCCGGCGAGCTGGCCCCGGCGGACGACTCGGTCGCAGGCGAGGTGGTGGGCGAGCTCAGCAGCGCGTCGGTCGACGGCACGCTCGATGGCTGCGGCGCCCAGTGCGTTCCGCAGGGCTGCGTGGTGTACGCGCGCTGCCGCACCGCCAACGACGCCGTGGCGGGCACGCTGCCGGGTGGGCTGGTGACCTGGTCCAACAAGACGGCGATCATCAACGCCTCGGCGGGCCACCGGGGCTGCGTGGCGATGATCCCCACCAGCAGCGTCTACGGGCACGTCGCCTACGTGGAGGACACGTGGACGGGAACCGACGGTCTGCGCCACTACCGCCTGAGCGAGGCGAGCTGGGCGTACAACTCCAGCTGCGACAACCGCAGCGGCACCAAGGCCGGGCTCAACATTCGCGGCTTCTGGTGCGGGTGACCGACGCCGCCCCGCGCTACAGCGGCTGCGCGACCGGGTTCCCGTTCGCGTTCAGCCCCACGCGGTAGAGGTAGAGGCTGCGGCCGCCCGGGTTCTCGAAGCGGCAGTCGTTGTTCTCTCCGCCCGCAGGGCAACCCGGATCCTTCGAGTGGCAGGTGTCGCCCGCCAGGTTGCAGGGGTTCGCCCAGCCGTGGAGGATCATGTACGCCTTGCCGCCGTGGTTGAAGAACGCGGCGCCGCCCGGCCCGCGCGGAGCGATGGCGTCGTGCCGCGACAGCCAGGGCTTCGCCTTCGACTCCTTCACGCACGCGCCGGGTTGAGTGCCATTGCCGCAGTCGGCGTACCCGGTCGCGTAGTCGCGCGTGGCCCAGGAGTTCGACGCGTAGAAGAGCAGCCAGCGCTGGCTGCCGTCGGGCTTGGCCAGCCGGACCGGCGCCGGGTTCTCCACCAGCGGCACGTTCTGCGTCTGCCCCTGCTCCCACGCCTCGGTGCCACCGAGCACCACCGCCCACGAGGAGCGCGCCGCGAAGGTGAGGCCGTCGCGCTCGAGCTGACGGCGCTGCAGCTTCCCGCTCACCTTCGCGTAGAGCCAGAAGCCGGTGCCGGTGCGCACCAGGTACGGGTCGATGTTCCAGTGCGGATCCGGGCAGATGGGGTTGCCCTGCCCGACGCGCCGGAAGGGACCTTCGGGGCGGTCGGACACCGCGCGCCACAGGCACTTGTCGTCGGTGCCCTGGAGGCCGCCCGAGTACCACATGGCGAAGTGGTCCCCCGCGCGGCGCACGGTGGGTGCCCAGACACCGGCCGCGAGCCGATCGCCACGCTCCGCGTTGGGCAGCGCCTCGGTCGGCGCGCCGAGCGAGCCCAGGTCGGTCGGCGAGGCTCCGGAGAAGTGCGGGATGTTCAGGCCGTGGTGCGAGGTCGTGTACACGTGCAGGGTGTCGCCATCGACGATGGCGTGCGGATCCGCACCGAAGGGCCCCTGCTTCGGCGGGCGGAGCGTCTGCAGCGACTCCAGGCTCTCGCCGCTGAGGTCGGTGCCGTCGGCGTCTTCCTCGTCGAGGAGCTGGGGACCACAAGCTGCGAGCGCGAGGCTGAGGATCACGGTGGTTCGCATGGACTCCACCAGGAGCAAGACGGGCGCCACACCCGGCTCCCCAGGGAGAACGCCAAGGGCCTTGACCGTCCTCGATGCGCATCCCGGTGCCCGATGTCCGGGGGCTGTCCTCTCCCAGGAGACAGCGCTTTCGGGAACTTGCCCGGGCCCAGGAGCGATCCATCGTCCGACGATGCCCCTCCTCGCGCTCCTCGCCGTGGTGCTGACCCACACCCCGATGCCGCCGCCGCCGCGCGACGCCGGCATGGCCCAGGTGGTCACCCCGTCGGGCGCCGAGCTCGAGGCCGCGAGCGTGAAGGGCAAGTACCGCACGCTCCTGATGGCGCTCGAGGTGAAGGAAGACGGCGCCACCTACGGCGAGGTGAAGGACTACGGCTTCTGGTCCGGCACCGAGTACCGCGGCCACGCCGTGCCGCCGGGCCACTGGGTGTACCTCCACCCGCGCTGGTACATCTGGCGCGACAAGACGGCGCCCACGGCGAAGCCGCCCACCGCCCGCGAGCAGGAGGCCGCCACCATGGGCGGCAAGTACTCCGGTCTGCTCCACGTGCTCCTGGTCCCCGAGGACCAGGCCGGCTACGGCGAGGTGCACGACTACGGGTACTCGGCGAGCACCAGCTACCGCGAGTACGCCGCGCTCACCCCCGGCTACTGGGTCTACGTGGCGCCGCGCTGGTACGTCTTCGCCAGGAGCACGGCGGACAAGACGTGGCCCCGCCCGCCCCCCACCGTCACCCCGTCGTTCGGGCTGTCGGAAGGCGCGAAGCCTTCCAGCGTCAAGGGAAGTGGCCCGCCTGGAAGAGGTCCTTGAAGTCGTTCGCCCCCGCGGCCTTGGCGAGCACCGGGAGACCGAGGATCTCGTCGAGCGACTTGGTGAGCGAGGCGAGCGTGTAGTTGGTGGTGCTCACGAAGCCCGGCTTCACGTGCGGCCCCACCGCCACGAAGGGCTGCTTGGTGTCGCTGCCTTCCGGCTCGTCCCAGACGATGAAGAGCACGCCTTCGTGCGTGGCGAGGAAGTTCAGGATGGGCGGCACGTTGGTGGCGAGCCACTGGTCCCCCGCGCCCACGCAGGTCGCCGCGGTGCCCGAGGTGCAGCCGTTCGAGCAGCCGGCGGCGCCGTGCATGTCGTTGCAGAGGTCCGGCGTGATGAACGTGTAGTTGGCCACGTCGTTGGCGCTCAGGTCGGCCTGCAGCGTCGCGGTGGTGAACGCCTTGTGGTGCGCCTTGCAGTACGCGTCGTTCTTGTTCGGCGGGTTCCCGGAGACGTCGTTGAAGAAGACGAAGGGGTCGTGCTTCGCCGCGTAGAAGCCGTCGGAGTTGATGGGGCAGTCGCCGGTCGTCGCGTTCATGCCTTCCTGGTAGCTGCGCCAGGTCTTGCTGGAGTTCATCGCCTTGAGCTGCCCCACCACGTGCGCGGTGCTCGAGGTGGAGTTGAAGTTCGACGGATCCGAGTCGAGGAAGAACGAGTAGTCGTTGAAGGTGTTGGTGGCCGCCTCCATGTAGACGTAGTGCGGCTCGGAGGGGATGACCGAGGTGAGCGCGTCGGTGAAGTTGGTCGCGTGCGCGTACTGCGCCATCAGCGTCTTGTTCAGGTACACGCCGGCGTCGTTGCCGTAGATGCTGGTGTCCGAGCGGTTCTCCATCGCGATGACGAAGACGTACTGGATGACGCCGCCGTCGGTCTGACCCGCGCCGCCACCCGCCGCGCCGCCGCCGCTCGACGCCGTGCCGCCGCCGGAGCTCGACGCACCACCGCCGCTGGAAGCCGTGCCACCGCCGGAGCTCGACGCACCGCCACCACTCGAGGCCGCACCACCGCCCGCGCTCGACGCGCCGCCGCCGCTGGAG
>JAIBBQ010000247.1 GCA_019694595.1 Myxococcaceae bacterium | reverse complement strand
TCGCACTGCCGCCGCCGCTCGCACTGCCGCCGCCGCTCGCACTGCCGCCGCCGCTCGCACTGCCGCCGCCCGAGCCACCGAGGTCAACGCACACGCCGTCCTTGCAGAACAGCTTCGCCTCGCAGGGCATCGGGTCACAGGGAGCACCCAGCCCACCGATGGCGGGACCGCAGGCACACAGCACCACGACGAAGGCAGACAGGACCGATTTCACGTTCGTGCAACCCCCGACTCGACGACCGAGTGCAAGGCGACCGCCAGGTCCGGCGCGCCCCTGTCCCGCGGCCTCAGAGCCCTTCGAAGCCCAGCGCCCGGCCAATGCGCGCGTACCCATCGAGCAGCGTCTGCGCTGCCTTGCGGACACCCGGGAACGGGATCTTCTGCGCCTGCTCGCCGCCCACGTGGTGAATGGCGAACGGCAGGTACCGCGCCGCTTCCGTGGTGTGCGCGAAGTTGTAGGTGAGCGAGATGCTGCGGTCGATCGTGTAGACCTCGTGCAGCCAGTTCGCCGGCACGAAGAGCACGTCGCCCGGACCGATGGTGGTCTCCATCACCCGCGCGCCCCGGTACGACTGGGCGTGCTCCGGCAGATGCTCGGGGACCGGCTGCCGCGTCGAAAGGTCGGGGAAGAGGTGCAGCTCGTCGGGCGCGATGATGATGCAGCGCTTGTGGCCGTACACCTGGCACACCACCGCGTTGCTGATGCCCGAGTCGGCGTGCAGGCGCGTCACCGCGCCGGGCCCCGAGAAGTACACGCCAGCCGCGGGGTACCGGAACCGCGTGGGGTCGGAGTACAGCACCGGCGGGTGAATGTAGAAGTACGAGGGCAGGAAGTACGGCCGGCCCCAGTCTTCCTTCACCAGCGCGAAGAGCTTGTCGGTGAAGCCGCCCTCGTCCGACCACCGCAGGTACGGCACCACCCGCGGCGCACCGGGGACCTCGGGCTGACGCGACGTGGGCAGCGAGTCGATGTACTTGCCGAACGTGGTGCGCCCGGTCACCTCGAAGTAGTGGCCCTGGAGGTTCACTTCCTCGTTCCCGAGGAGCTCCTTGAAGTACTCGGGCGTCCAGCGGCCCACGGCCTTCCAGTCGCGCGCGCCGTCGCTCACCACCACCGGCCGGTTTCCCCGCAGGTACCGGCGGATGAACTCCAGCTGCGAGAGATTGGTGCGTCGTTCGAGCTCGGGAAAGGCCATGGCGTCCACGTGACGTGCAGCGGGTGAGTCGATTCCAAGGCAGGGCCCGGCGTCCCTGCCTCGCACAGCCAGCACTTCAGGTGACGCGCTTCAGCTCCCCTTCGAGAATCGCGCACCCCGCCCGGAGCTGGTCCAGGGGAATGCTCAACGGCGGGAGCACCTTCAGCACGGTGTCCTCGCGGCCGCAACGCTCGATCATCAAGCCTTGCTCGAAGCACGCCCGGCCCACGGCCGCTGCGGCCGCCTCGCCTCCGGCGTTGCGCACGTCCACCCCCAGCACGCCGCCGATGCCACGCACCTCGAGGCGCGAGTTCAGCGCCTTGAACCGCGCCGCCAGCTCGCCCTGGAGCAGCGCGCTCAGCGCCGCCAGGTGGCTCTGGAACGGCGCCGAGGTCCACAGGTCGAGCGCCGCGGTGGCCGCGACGAAGGACAGCTGGTGACCGCGGAAGGTGCCGGTGTGCTCGCCCGGCTTCCACACGTCGTGCGCCTTCTTCATCAGCAGCAGCGCCATCGGCAGGCCCATGCCGCCGATGCTCTTGGAGACGGTCACCACGTCGGGGGTGATGCCCGCGCGCTCGAAGGAGAAGAACTTGCCGGAGCGGCCGCACCCCGCCTGGATGTCGTCGACCACCAGCAGCACCTGGTGCTTGTCGCAGAGCGCGCGCAGCTCGCGCAGGAAGCCTTCCGGCGCGACGTAGACGCCGCCGTCCATCTGCACGCTCTCGATGAACACCGCCGCGGGCAGCTCCACGCCCGAGCTCAGGTCCTCGAGCTGATGCCGCAACAGTCCGAGCGAGTCGAACTCGCCCATCGGCCCCACCGGATACGGCACGAAGGTGGTGTGGCCCACGCTCACGCCGCGCGCACGCCGGGTGGACTTCGCCCCGGTGATGGACGCCGCCCCCAGGCTCATGCCGTGGTACGCGCCCGAGAAGGCGATGACGCCGTCGCGGCCGGTGACCCGGCGCACCAGCTTGAGCGCCGCTTCCACCGAGTTGGCGCCGGTCGGGCCGCAGCACTGCACCTTGAAGTCGAGCCCGCGCGGCTCCAGCACGTCCTTCCCGAAGCGGGCGAGGAACTCGCGCTTGGCGACCGTGTAGCTGTCGAGCGCGTGCACGATGCCGTCGCTGGAGATGTACTCCACGAGCTTCTTCTGGATGGAAGGTGGGTTGTGCCCGTAGTTCAGCGTGCCCGCGCCGCTGAAGAAGTCGATCCACTTGCGGCCCTGCTCGTCCCACACCTCGGCGTTCTTGGCGCGCGAGAAGACCGCCGGGAAGGCGCGGCTGTAGCTGCGCACGTTCGACTCCCACCGCTCGAAGGGCTGCGTGTCGCTCGTCTGGCTCATCGGTTCGGCTCCTCGTCGAGAGCAGCGTGCTCGGCACTGGCCAGGAGCCGCTGCAGGGGGGGGACTGCCTTGGACAGCGTGTTCTCGGACAGCGCCTCGGCGGCGGCGAAGTAGTCGCCCGCCGGGTTCCCTTCGGGCAGCGGCACCACCTCGAGCCGCCGCGCACAGTCACCCGCGATGGTGGAGTGCACCGCGCCCGCGAAGGCCTTGAGCCAGCCCGGGTGCGAGGCCCGCTCGACGAGGTCGTCGCAGAGGGGCGCGTCCTTGGTCTCGAGCGCCTGCATCACGGCCTCGCCGGTCTGCTTCTCGAGCGCATCGGCGAAGCGCAGGGTCACCTGTGCGAGCAGGTCGGTGGGCGCCGCCCGCTCGAGGCCCGCGCGCCACGCCGGGTCGCGCTTCGCCGCGCGGATGCCGCCGAAGGTGAGGTCCCACGGGTCACGCAGGTGCAGCAGATGGTCAGGGAACCATTCGTCGCTCAGCGGGCGCGCGTCCGTCTGCGCCAGCGGCATCAGCCCCAGCGACATCACCGCCGCGGCGGCCTGCATGCCGGGCGCGGTGGTCTCCTTCTGCGCCAGCGCCTTGAGCGCCGCGCGCAGCGACGGCAGGGACCGCGGCTCCACCGAGGCCACCAGCTCGCCGGTCTCGAAGAAGTCGCTCACCAGCACCTGGGTGAAGCCCGCGCGGCGCAGCGAGGCCGCCACGTGCCGCAGCGGCGAGAACTCCGCCTGCTCCATCACCTTGGCGTCGAAGGTCACCATGTTGGTGTTCACCGACAGCAGGCCTTCGGGCTTCAGGTGCTGGCGCACCATGTCGAAGAACTGCCAGGTCGCGCAGTGCCCGGGGATCTGCTGGTCGGCGAGCACGTCGACCAGCACCACGTCGAACTTGCGCGCGTCGTCGCGCAGGAAGGCGCGCGCGTCTTCCACCACCCACTCCACGTTGGGCGTGTTCAGGCTCGGCATCCGCTCCAGGGCGAGCTTCGCCACCAGCGGGTCGATCTCCACCGCCACCACGTGGGCCTGCGGGTCGGCCTCCAGCGTCGCCGCGATGGCCCCGCCGAGCGCCGCGCCCAGCACCAGGTAGTCCTTGGCGCCGATGGCCAGGCCGGGTGCGACGTGCTCGGAGGTGAAGACGTCGCCGGCCGGATTCTTCGGGTACACCATCGAGTGCACGTAGGTGCGCGAGCTCATGAAGCTCACCTGGGTGCCGAGCTCGGGGTGCTCCGCCGCGTAGAGCGCCACCGGGCCGTAGAGCGACTCCTGCGAGAAGGCGAGCGTGCCCAGCGGCGGCCGCTCCGGGGGCATGTACGGCGACTGCGGCAGGAAGGGCCGCGCCACCGCCAGCACCAGCGCGGCCATGCCCGCCACCCGCACCGCGCTCCCGCGCTGGCTCCACAGGCCCACGCCGGCGATGAGCAGCGTGGTCGCCTCCACCAGCATCAGCGTGCGGTCGGTGCCCCACGACGGCACGAGCACGAAGGACGCCAGCAGCGTGCCGGCGATGCTGCCCAGGGTGGAGACCGCCATCACCGTGCCCACGGTGAGGCCGCCGCGCGAGGAGTCGGTCTGGCGATCGAGCAGCGCGCGCGCCAGGAACGGCGAGACCAGGCTCAGCGCCAGCATCGGCGGGAAGTAGAGCAGCACCGTGGTGATGGCCGGCGGCACGCTGTAGCGCAGGGTGAGCGAGCTGAACTGGCTGCGGAGGTCGAGGGTCGCCGCGAGGATGGTGCTGATGCCCAGGTGGCTGGTCAGCCCCAGGTACCCGACCGCGAGCAGCAGCGCGACGAAGAGCGGCCGCAGGCTGTCGGTGCGCGCGCTCCACACGCCGCCCAGGCGGTAGCCCAGCGCGAGCGCCACCATGATGAGCGTGAGCAGCGAGCCCGAGACGTAGATGGACGAGCCGTAGGTCCACTGGAGCGTGCGGAACGCGCACATCTCGATGGCCATCACGTGGAAGCCGCCGAGGAAGCTCAGCGTGTAGGCGAGCGGCATGGAGAACGGCGGACGCTCGGTGGGCGTGGTCATGGCTTCTTTCCTCGGGAGAGCGCCGCGCGGTCGACGCGGCGAATGGGGGCCTGGGCTGGAGCGGCGGTGGTGAGCGCCGCGGCGAGCGCGGCGACGGTGGGGTGTTCGAAGAGGAGGCGCACCGGCACGGGCCGGCCGAGCTGCTTCTCGAGCTGCGCCGCGGCCTGCACCGCGAGCAGCGAGTGCCCGCCGAGCGCGAAGAAGTCGTCGTCGGGGCCGAGCGCCGCCACCTTGAGCAAGGGCCGCAGCACCTCGGCGACGGGCGCCTCCTGCGGCGAGAGCGGGCGCGTGGGCGCGGCGGGCCCTTCCGGAGGCGGGGCGGGCAGGCGCTTGCGGTCCACCTTGCCGACCGGGCTCAGCGGCAGCCGCTCGTGGAAGAGCACCGCGCGCGGCACCATCGGCTCGGGCAAGCGCGCCCGCGCGAAGGCGAGCAGCGTCGGTCCATCGAGCGCGCCGCGGAGCACCACGTCGGCCACCAGGCGGGCGGCGTTGCCCTCGCCGTGCACCGTCACCACCGCCTCGCGCACCAGCGGGTGCTCGCCGAGCCGCGCCTCCACCTCGCCGAGCTCGATGCGGAAGCCGCGCAGCTTCACCTGGGCGTCGTTGCGGCCGACGTACTCCACCTGTCCGTCGGTCCAGCGCACCACGGTATCGCCCGTCCGGTAGAGCCGCGCCCCGGGGACACCGGAGAACGGGTCGGGCCGGAAGCGGTCGGCGGTCTCGGCGGCGTTGCCCACGTAGCCCTGGGCGAGCTGCGGCCCGCCGATGCACAGCTCGCCGGGCGCGCCCACCGGCCGGCGCTCGAAGCGCTCGTCCACCACCCAGAGCGCGGTGCGCGGCAGCGGCAGCCCGAGCGGCGCCTGGCGGTGGAGCCAGCGCTCCTGAGGCACCGAGCCGAGCGCGGCGGTGGCGGCGACCACGGTCGTCTCGGTGGGGCCGTACTCGTTGTGGAGCGGCACCGCGCCCGAGGCCTGCAGCCACGCGCGCACGGTGGCCACCGGCGCCTTCTCGCCTCCGATGGCGACCGCCCGCACGCACGACGGCAGCGTGGCGCGAGCGTCGATGACCGCCTGCGCGAGCTCGACCCAGTACGCGGTGGTGAGGGTGAGGAAGGTGGCCTGGTGCTCGCCGCACGCGCGCAGGTACTCGCGGGGGTCGAGCATCGCCTCGTGCTTGAGCACCACCGCGCCGCCGGCGAGGAGCGGGCAGTAGACCTCTTCCACCGAGCCGTCGAAGTTGACCGAGGAGAACTGCACCAGCCGGTCGCGCGAGGTGAGGCCGTGGCGCTCGACCGTGGCCCACGCGTAGCTCGCGAGCGCGCGGTGCGGCACCGCCACGCCCTTGGGCTTGCCGGTGGAGCCGGAGGTGAAGGACAGGTACGCGAGCGACTCCGGGTGCAGCGCCACGTTCACCGCGGTGGCCGGCTGGGCGTCGAGGAGCGACACCCACTCGCGCTCGCGCAGCGTCGGCACCGCACCGGTGACGAAGGCGTCGGCGGCGATGGCCAGCACCGGCTCCGCGGCCTCGAGAATCTGCGCGGCGCGGTCCGCGGGGAAGTCCACCTCCAGCGGTACGTACGCAGCGCCGGCCTCGAGGACGCCCAGCCACGCCGCGTAGAGCTCGACCCCGCGCGGCAGCGCCACCACCACCCGCTCGCCGGGCCGCACGCCCCGGGCGCGCAGCGCGTGCGCCACCTGGTGCGCGCGGCGGACCAGCGCCTGGTAGCTCGCCGCGACGCCCTGCCCCACCACCGCCGGCGCGTCGGGCGTCCGTTCCGCCTGCGCGATGATGCCCGCCACCACCGACGCCGAGGCCGCCGGCGCCGACGGGCGGTTGAGCGAGGCCTCCAGCGCCAGGTCCTCGGCCGAGGCGAAGGGCAGCCGCGCGAGCGAGGTGGCGGGCGCGCGCACCGCCGCCGCGAGGAGCTCGAGCAGCAGCCCGTGCCAGCGGGCGATGGTCGCCCCTTCCAGCAGCTCGGTGCCGTACTCCCACTCGAGGACGAAGCGCCCCTGGGTCTCGTGCACGCCGACCGACAGGTCCACCTTGGCGATGCCCAGCTCCAGCGGCACCGGGGTGAGCGCACGCCCGGCCAGGGTGAGGCCGGCCTCGAGCGGGGGCTCCCCGGTGAACATCACCGAGTACAGCGGGGTGCGGCTCAGGTCGCGCGTGGGCGCCGCGCGCTCGACGAGCCGCTCGAAGGACACCCGCTGGTGGTCGAGCCCCCACGCCACCTCGGCCGCGGTGGCGCGCAGGTGCTCGGTGAAGGGCCGCGCCAGCGCCACGGAGGCGCGCAGCGGCACGGTGTTCACCAGGCTGCCCACCAGGCGGCTCCAGCGGGCCTCGAGCCGGTTGTGCACCGGCACGCCGACGAGGAAGTCACCCCGGCCGGTCAGCCGGGCGAGCAGCGCCGTGAAGCCGGCGAACCACACTGCGTACGGCGTGGTGCGCTCCGCCCGCGCCAGCTCGCGCAGCCGCTGCGACAGCGCCTCCGGCACCTCGAGCCGCAGCTGCCGGCCGGCGCCGGTGGGCTGCGACGGCCGCCGCAAGTCGCACGGAAGCTCGAGCGGCTCGCTGCAGCCTTCCACGTGCGCAGCCCAGGTCGCGGTGAGCTCGGCCGCCGCCGCCGAAGCATCGAAGGCCACCTCGGCCGCCGCGTAGTCGGCGAAGCGCGGGGCGCCGGGGAGCGTCACCTGGTCGCCGCGCTCGAGGGCGGACAGCGCCTGCGACAGCTCCTCGAGCACCACTTCGAGGCTGCGGGCATCGCCGACGAGGTGGTGGAGCACCAGCACCAGCACGCAGCCCCCGTCGGCCTCGCGGAAGAGTCCGAGGCGGCCGGGCGCGTCGCGGGTGAGGTCGAACGGGAGCGTGGCGAAGGCCTCCAGCCGGGGCCCGAGGGGCCCTGCTCCCACGTCGACCGCGGTCACCGGCAGGCCGTCGGCGCCGACCTCCCGCCGGGGCACGCCCAACGACGACGGGAAGCGCGTGCGCAGCGACTCGTGGTTGGCCGCCACCGCAGCCGCCGCCCGGCGCAGCAGCTCGGCGTCGACGCTGCGGCTGGCGCGCATCGCTCCGGCGAGGTGGTACCCGGCGCCGTCGGGCGCGAGCTGCTGGAGGAACCACAGCCGTCGCTGAGACGGCGAGAGGGCGTCGGTGGCGGGCGCCGGGGCGGTGGCCGATGGAGCCGCGGCCTGCGGGGCGGCGTCGAGCCGGGCACAGAAGGCGCGCAGCTCAGGCGCCTCGAGCACCCAGCGCAGGGGGAGCTCCCGCTGCAGCTCGGCGCGCAGCGCGTCGGCGAGCTGGGCTGCCATCAAGGAGTCGCCGCCCAGCGAATAGAAGTCGTCGTCGGGGTGCACCGGCGCCTGTCCCAGCACGCGTCCCCACACTCCGGCGACGCGGCGCTCGGTGGCGGTCAGCTCGCCCGCCGCCCGCTCCGCGGCCGCGGGCAGCTCCAGTCGCGCCACCGCCTTGCGGTCGAGCTTCCCGGCGGCGGTGACGGGCAGCGCGGCGACGTTCACCAGCCTGGCCGGAACCAGCTGCGGCGGCACCCGGCTGCGCAGGAGCTCGAGCGCCGACTTGCCGTCGAACTCACCGGCGGGCACCACGAAGGCCACCAGGCTGCGCGCGCGCCCCTCGGTGCGCACGTCGGCCGCGCAGTCGCGCACGCCGGGCAGCGCGCGGACGGCCGCCTCCACCTCGCCGAGCTCGACGCGGAAGCCGCGCACCTTCACCTGGGTGTCGCGGCGGCCGACGAACTCGAAGAGCCCCGACGGGCTCGCGCGGCCGAGGTCTCCGGTGCGGTAGCGCCGAGCGCCGGGCCGGGCGGGGTCGGGCACGAAACGCTCGGCGGTCGCCGCCGGAGCGTCGAGGTAGCCGCGCGCCACACCGGGCCCGCCCACCACCAGCTCGCCCAGCGCGCCCACCGGGAGCCGCCGGCCCTGCGCGTCCACCACGTCGACCGAGTAGCCGGTGCAGGCGCGGCCGATGGGCACGCGGGTGAAGCGCTCGGTCGCCGGCGCGTTGAGCGCGGTGGCGTTGAGGCAGGTCTCGGTGGGGCCGTAGTAGTTGATGATGCGCTCGACCTGCGCGCGCTCGGTGACGCGGGCCCACAGCTCGGGGGTCAGCGTGTCGCCGCCGAAGCAGAGGTACCGGCAGCGCAGCGGGCGCTCCGCCGAGGTGGCGTGGAGCACGTGGTCCAGCAGGCTGGGCACCGAGTCCACCACGTCGATGCGCTGCTCGCGCACGAAGTCGAGCAGCACCTGCGGGGCGAGCGCGGCATCCGCCGGCGCGAAGCACAGCGCGTCGCCGCGGATGAGCGGCGCGAAGGTCTGATGCACCGCCACGTCGACGGAAGGGGAGACCAGGAAGGTGTGCCGCATCGCCGGCGCGTCGGCGAAGAAGGACTCCAGCCAGTGGAGCTGGGCCGCGAGCTGCCCGCGTTCCAGGCCCACCGCCTTGGGCTGCGCGGTGGTGCCGGAGGTGAACACCACGTAGGCGAGCTGGGCGGGCGGCGCGGCGCGTGGCGGCGGGGCGGACTCGCGCGTCGGAGCCCCCACGCGCAGCACCGGGAGGCCGAGGTCCACCTGGGCGCCGTCGGGCAGCACCAGCGCCACG
>JAIBBQ010000246.1 GCA_019694595.1 Myxococcaceae bacterium | reverse complement strand
GGTCAGCGCGGCGGCGGCGGCGGCTCCGGCGGCGATCGGCCACCAGCGCCGGCCGGGGCCCGGCTCGCCCGGCTGGGCGCCCAGCGCCAGTTCCAGCCCGGCGAGGAACTCGGCGCCGTCCTGGAAGCGCGCCGCCGGCGCCTGGGCGCAGGCCCGCGCGAAGAAGGCCTCGAGCGCCTCGGGGAGCTCCGGCCGCACCGCGCGGGGATCGAGCACCGGCGCGGTGAGCTGCTTGCCGAGGAGCGCAGCGGGGTGCTCGGCGGTGATCGCCCGGCGGCCGGTGAGGAGCTCGAAGGTCACCAGGCCGATGGAGAAGAGGTCCGAGCGGTGATCGATCTCCGCGGTGCCCAGGGCGCGCTCGGGCGCGAGGTAGCCGGGGGTGCCCACCACGACGCCGGCGGCGGTGAGTCCGCCCTCGTCGCGCACCTGCTTCCGGCTGAGGCCGAAGTCGAGGAGCGTGGCGTGGCCGCGGGCATCCACCACGATGTTCCCGGGCTTGATGTCGCGGTGCACCAGGCCCTTGGAGCGCAGCAGCTCGAGCGCGGAGACGACCTGTCGCACGATGCTCAGCACCTCCGACGGCGGCAGCGGGCCCCGGGCGATGCGGCGATCGAGCGGCTCGCCGTCGAGAAACTCCATCACCATGAACGGCGTGCCGTGCCGCTCACCGACGGCGTGAATGGCGACGATGTTCGGGTGGCGGAGCGCGGCGGTCTGGCGGGCCTCGGCGAGGAATCGCTCCACCGCGGCGCGGTGGGAGACGCGGCCCGGCATGAGGAACTTGATCGCCACCTGGCGATCGAGCGCCGGCTCCCGCGCCCGGTAGACCGCGCCCATGCCGCCTTCCGCGATGCGGGCTTCGACGTGCCAGCGCCCGTCGAGCACCTCTCCGGCGGACACGGGCGGTGCGGTGCGCGCGGCGCAGGCCAGGCAACGCCCGTCCACGAGCGAGTTTCCGCAGGTCCGGCACTCCATGGCCGTATGCTACCCGTGTTCCGCTGGCCCCCAACCCCTTGAACCCTCAGGCATCCACCGAGCCAGTTCGTTCCCTGCGTCTCCGGCTCGACCCGGCGACCGGCCGCTTCGAGGCCTGGCGCTGCGAGGTGCGGGTGACCGCCGGACCGGACGCCGGGCAGGTGAGGGCGATCGACGACCAGCTCGTGGTGGGCTCCTCGGAGACCTGCGGGCTCCAGCTCCACGACGCCACCGTCTCGCGGCAGCACCTGTCGCTCGAGCTGTGCGAGGCGGGGGTGCGCTTCGAGGATCTCGGCTCCACCAACGGTACGCAGATCGGCGCGGCGCGGGTGCCTTCGGGCGTGCTCACCGCGTCGGGGGCGCTCACCGTGGGGAACACCACGCTCGAGGTGCTGCTCCACCACCAGGACGTGGGGCTGGGCGAGTTCACCGCGGAGCGCTTCGGCGACGCGGTCGGCCGCAGCGCGGCGATGCGCCGCTGCTTCGCGGTGCTGCAGAAGGTGGCGGCGACCGAGAGCACGGTGGTGCTCGCGGGAGAGACCGGCACCGGCAAGGACGTGCTGGCGCGGGCGCTCCACGCGGCCTCTCCTCGCCGTGCGGGGCCCTTCGTGGTCTTCGACTGCGCGGCGGTGGCGCCGGCGCTCATCGAGAGCGAGCTGTTCGGCCACGTGAAGGGGGCGTTCTCCGACGCGCACAGCGATCGCAAGGGCGCGTTCCAGGCGGCGCAGGGGGGCACGCTGTTCCTCGACGAGCTCGGGGAGTTGCCGCTCGAGCTGCAGCCCAAGCTGCTGCGGGCGCTGGAGAACCGCACCGTGCGCCGGGTGGGCGACGATCGCTCGCGGCCGGTCGACGTGCGCGTGGTGGCCGCGACCCACCGCGATCTCGAGGCGGAGGTCGCCGCGGGCCACTTCCGGCAAGACCTCTACTTCCGCCTGGCGGTGGTGCTGGTGCGGGTCCCGCCGCTGCGCGAGCGGCTGGAAGACCTGCCACTGCTGATCCCCGCGCTGCTCCAGGGGCGCAAAGTGAGCTTCAGCCCGGCCTTGCTCGAGCGGCTGGCCGCGGCGCGGTGGCCGGGCAACGTGCGAGAGCTCAAGAACGTGCTGGAGCGCGTGCTCGCCTCGGGGGAGGCGGCCTTCGACGGCCGTTCGCAGGACCCGGCGGTGGAAGACGAGCCCTTCGTCGAGGCCCGCAACCGGCGCCTCGATGCCTTCACGCGCGAGTACCTGGCGCGGGTGCTGGAGCGGCACCACCACAGCGTCACCGAGGCCGCGCGGGTGTCGGGCATCTCCCGCGCCACCGTCTACCGGCTGATCAAGCGCTTCGGCCTGCGCGGCGAGGAATGAGCCTCGAGGTCAGAGCTCTCCGTTGCGCATGTGCCTCGGCGTGGCCGCCGGCCACACCGTCGACGACAGCTGGTCGCCACCCGCGCTGAGGTCGACCGACAGCCAGTCGGCCCAGCCGCCGCCCGCGTTGCGCCCCAGCGACGCCAGATCGGCCTTGCCGTCGCCGTTGAAGTCGCCCGCGAGCACCCGGTAGTCGCTGCCCGAGCCGCCGTTGCGCATGTGCTGCGGGGTGGGGCCGAAGCGGGCGCGGGTCACGAAGCCTGCGCCCGTGGATTCGTCGAGCGTCGACCACTGCGCCCAGCCGCCGCCGCCCGATGGGGTGATGGTCGCGACGTCCGCCTTGCCGTCGCCGTTGAAGTCGCCGACCAGGTGCCGGTAGTCGGTGCCGCCGCCGTTGCGCATGTGCTGCGGTGTGCCCGAGCCCCACACGGTGGACTCGAAGTGGTCGCCGCGCGAGAGGTCGACCGCGTACCAGTCGGCCCAGCCGCCGCCGCCCTGCACGCTGACGGTCGCGAAGTCGGTGCGCCCGTCGCCGTCGAAGTCGCCTGCCAGCACCCGGTAGTCGAGCCCTCCGCCGTTGCGCATGTGGCGGGGCGTGGAGGAGCCGAAGACGGTGGACTGGAAGCCGGCGCCGGTGGACAGCTCGACGGCGTACCAGTCGGCCCAGCCCCCGCCGCCGTTGGGGGTGACGGTGACCAGGTCGGCCTTCTTGTCGCCGTTCACGTCGGCGGCGAAGACCCAGTACCAGGCGTCGCCGCCGTTGCGCATGTGCTGGGGCGTGGCCGCGGACCACACGGTGGAGCTGAAGCCGCTGCCGGTGGACAGCTCGAGCGCGACCCAGTCGGCCCAGCCGCCGCCGCCGTTCCGGGTGATGGTCGCGAGGTCGGTCTTGCCGTCGCCGTTGAAGTCGCCGGCCAGCACCCGGTAGTCGGCGCCCGGGCCGCCGTTGCGCATGTGCGTCGGGGTCGCGGCGCGCCACTCCTGGGAGAGGAAGCCGCTGCCGGTGGACAGCTCCACCGACACCCAGTCGGCCCAGCCTCCGGCGGCGCTCGGGCTCACCGCGGCGAGGTCGGTCTTGCCGTCGCCGTTGAAGTCGCCGGTGACGATCCGGTAGCTCCACTCGGCGCCCACGTTGTGCATGTGGATCGGCATGTGCGCGGGCCACGCTGCGCTGAAGAAGCCGCTGCCCGACGAGAGCTCGAGCGCGATCCAGTCGTGCCAGCCGCCGCCGCCGTTGGGCGCGACGGTGGCGAGGTCGGTCTTGCCGTCGCCGTTGAAGTCGCCGGTGAGCACCTCGTAGCGCGCGACCGGCCGAGGGGGCGGGGGCGCCGACACCGAGACGCTGCCTCCGCACGGGCCGCCACCCGGGCCGCCGCCCCACCACTCGTAGTGCCAGTCCTCGCTGGGCACGGTGCGGCGGAAGCCGTACGCCGCGCCGTGATTGACGAGCCAGCTCGAGACGCCGGGCGCGCCGGTGTTGAGGTCGAGCGCGTGACCGCTCTGGTGGTTGCTGTAGCCCGGCCTCGCCGCGAGGTTCCCGCCGTTGCAGTTCTGATGCACGTAGCAGCCGTAGAGGTACTGCTGCTCGGCCATGGTCCGGAAGCCGGACACCACGGCGATGCTCACGCCGGAGCGCGCCGCGGCGTCGCGCATGACGAGGAAGGCGTTGGCGGTGTCGAGCTCCACCGGCTTGCCGTCGACCGTCACCACGGTGATCGAGAATGCCCGGCCGCTGGAGTACCCGGTGTCGGCGCGCGGGGCGCAGCTCACCAGGCCCTGGGCGGTGCTGGACATCTCCTCGTCCGTCGGGCGGACGTCGTCGCCCAGCGACGCGTCGTCGATGCCGCAGCCCGCGAGCAACGCCGCGAGCGCCAGCGGGGTGAGTCCCCGTGCCTGTGCCATGGTCTTCGCTCCCCTTGAAACGGTGCCGAGACCGAACAGTCAGCAATTCGCGTGCTCGGGGGCGTGACCGGACCGCGTCCGAGGGGCGGTGTCAGCACCCTTGGCAGCGCGGCGTGCGCTCAGAGTGTCGATGCTCCAGGGGGAGGGTGCCCGGAGCGACGACGTCACCTCGACGACTCAGGCGCTGCGGATGCGAATGCGGCAGGCCGACGCACCGCGGTGCATGCAGTCGGGCTCGTCGACCGTGAGCGCCTGCGCGCGTTCCCGGCCGACGCCCTTGGCGAGGCCCTTGGCGAGGTCGCACATCTTCCGCTGCGAGCGGTAGACGAGCACCAGCTCCTGGGGCGAGACGCGCTTGACCTCGAGCGCGGGGGGCGCCGCCCCCGGGTTCTTCTGGCGCACCACGCTGTGAATCGTCGCCTCGGTGTTCTCGATCACGTCGAGCGCCGACCATTCCTTCTTGAGCAGCCCCGCGTACATCTGCAGCAGGTCGCCCGCGATGAAGTCGCCGAACGACTCCAGGATCTGCGGGGCGGTCATGCCCGTCAGCGCCACCGCGGAGCCGACGAGCTTGAGCGCTTCCTCGTCCGGGAACGCGGCCGTCAGCTTGTACTTGGCCTGCGAGAGTCCGGCGTGCGCGAGCAGCTTGGGCCAGGCCTCGGCGCCCAGCTTGGTCTTCACGAACTTCTCCAGCTCCACGAACACGATGCCGTGCATGCGTCGAATCCCCCTGACGATCGTGTATCAGGGAAACGCCTATCGAGCATCAGGGAATCGCAGGATTCTCCACGGAAAGCTGGCGCAGCTGCTCGCGCCCACGGGTTCGATGGTCGGCGGCGCCCAGCAGGTGTGCAGCATGAGATCGTTCGCGTCGAGCACGCCCTTCGGCTCGCGGTCCTCGTACAGCACCGCCACGTGGCGCGAGCCCGGGAAGTGGAGCAGGTCGCCCGGCCGCGCTGCGGTGATCGGCCGGCCCTGGGCGTCCAGCGCGACCCCGGCGTCGCTCTGCGCGACGGCGGCCGCGACCAGCGGGGCCTGGCGATCGATCCCGAAGCTCGAGGTGTACTCGGCGCGCCGCCCCATGCGCCGCCGCCCGTAGACCGCGAGGTCGGCGCAGTCGGAGCCGATGAGCAGGTCGCTCTGGTTCTTCGCGCCCTCGCCGGCGCTGCCGAAGATGTACGGCGTGTTGAACAGCTCGGTGAGATAGCCGAGGTAGGAGTCGCTCTGGCGGAAGGTGACCCGCATCACCTGGCGCGAGAGCCCGCCCGAGACCTGGGCCTCCAGTCCGGGACTCGCGAGCTCCTTGCCGCCGGGCAGGGTGGCCTTCACCTGGAAGGCCATGGTGCCGAGGCCCGGGTGCGTCGCCTTGAGCCTGGTCGGCGTGACGTCGGCTTCGCAGCGAGGCTGGTCGCGGCAGCGCTCGAGCTCGATCGCCTCGTAAGGAATCGAGACGAAGTGGAACGACGGCTGGGTGTTGTCGACCGACTCCACCGTGGGCTCCAGCTTGAACCACGCGAAGCTGGTCGGCGTCGCCCCGGTGACGGCAGCTTCCAGCACCACGCGCTGTCCCTCTCGGGCGTACACCCAGCCCGGGGCGGGTGGCTGGCCATCGACGCGGGCGCGCAGCGACAGGGTGGGGCTGGCCGAGAGGACCAGGGCGAGAGAGAGGGGCAGCATGGGAGTGTGACGTCTGGCGCTGGAGCTCGGTTCGTGGTGAAGCGCAGGTCATCTTCGCATGCGCGCACGCCTCCTCCTGGCCGATGAGCAGGGCACCGTCTTCGAGCACCCGTACCTGCTGGCCACGGTGCGCAGCGGCGAGGAGCTCGCGCCCGCGCACGGCCGGCCCATCGCGCTCCCGGTGAACGCGAAGCTCGCCCACCTGCCCGGGCGGCTGCCGGTCGGCGTGCACCCCGAGACGGGCGAGCTCGAGCTCGTTCGCCGCTTCGAGGTCGGCGGGCGCATGGTGAAGCCGCAGGCCGTGGGGGCGATCCTCCCGCCGGGCTACACCCGTCTGCTGCTCCCCGGCGAGGTGCGAGACGAAGGCGCCCAGGTGCTCCCGCAGTGGGCCTACACCGCGGCGGCCTGGTCCGGCGATCGCGCGGTGGTCTGGGCGCGCCACACCGATCGCCGCAAGCACTGGACGCCGGAGCGCTTCTCGACGCCCAAGGTGAAGGCGCTGGTGAAGGCCCACCGGGCGCGGTTCCCCGCCAACCGGGTGCTCAAGCAGCTCGAGACCTGCGCGCTCGTCTACCGGTGCTTCACCTCGCAGAACATCTTCTACGCGCGCGACGAAGGGGCCATTCCCGCCTCGACGATGTGCAACGCCTTCTGCGTCGGCTGCATCTCGGAGCAGCCGGACGACGGGCCTCCGGCGAGCCACGAGCGGATGACGGAAGGGCCGCTGGCGCAGGAGATGGCCGAGGTGGGCCTCTGGCACCTGGAGCACGCGCCGGGACGCACGATGGTCAGCTTCGGCCAGGGCTGCGAGGGCGAGCCGCTCACGCGCTGGAAGGTGATCGCCGAGGCGATTCGCCTGATCCGCGCGCGGTGCCGCAAGGGCTCGATCAACATCAACACCAACGGCAGCCTCACCCACGGCCTCAAGGCGCTGTACGACGCCGGGCTCGACGCGATCCGCGTGTCGCTGAACTCGGCGCACCCCGAGCTCTACGCCGCGTACTACCAGCCCAAGGGCTACTCCTTCGCCGACGTGGAGGCCTCGATCGCGCTCTCGCGGGAGCGCGGCGCCTACCTCGCGCTCAACCTGCTGCTCTTTCCGGGGGTGACCGATCGCGCCGGAGAGGTCGAGGCGCTGTGCCGGCTGGTGAAGCGCTACCGCGTCGATCAGGTGCAGACCCGCTCGCTGTGCATCGACCCCTTCCAGTATCTCGAGGTGGCCCGCGATCGCGGCGCGCTCGGAAAGGCGCTGGGGATCGAGACCCTCTTCGCGAAGCTCAAGAAGGCGAATCCCTCGCTGGTGATCGGCAACTTCGCGCGCGGGCTGTCCGAGCGCCGCACGGTGCGCGCGTGACGAGGCGGTTGGTCGGGCTGTCGCTCGCGGTGGTGCTCGCGGGCGGCTGCACGGGCGCCGTCCAGGGCAGCGGAGCTGGCGGAGGTGGTGGAGGTGGTGGCGCGGCCCGCGGCGGCGGAATGCCCGGAGGTGGCTCCGGCGCGGGCGGCGGCGCGGCAGGTGGCGGCGCGGCAGGTGGCGGCGCGGCAGGCGGCGGCTCGGCAGGCGGCGGCTCGGCAGGTGGTGGTTCAGCAGGTGGTGGTTCAGCAGGTGGTGGTTCAGCAGGTGGTGGTTCAGCAGGTGGTGGTTCAGCAGGTGGCGGTTCAGCAGGTGGCGGTTCAGCAGGTGGCGGTTCAGCAGGTGGCGGCAGCGCGGCCACGGAGACCGTGCACTTCCTCGGCCGGTTCGACACCACGAACGCCGCCGGGCCTCGCTTTGCCTACCCGGGCAGCGGCATCTCGGCGACCTTCACCGGCACCGGGATCTCAATCTCGCTCACGGACCAGGGCGCGAATCAGTTCGACGTCAGCATCGACGGTGCTCCGCCGAAGCTGCTCAAGACCAGCGGCTCGCAGACGCCGTCGCTGGCGAGCGGGCTCGCGCCCGGCACCCACACCGTGCTGCTCGTCCGGCGGACGGAAGCGTTCCAGGGCATCGTGCAGTTCAAGGGCTTCACCGTCACGGGTGGGGCGCTCATCCCCACGCCATTCCCGTTCAAGCGCGTGATCGAGTTCATCGGCGACTCCATCACCTGCGGCTACGGAAACGTGGGAGCGATGCCCTGCAGCTTCTCCGCCGACACCGAGAACGCCAACCTCGCCTGGGGCGCCGTCGCCGCGCGGGCGCTCGATGCGATGCCGGTGCTGGTCGCCTACTCGGGCAAGGGCGTCTACCGGAACAACGGCGGCTCGATGACCAACCTGATGCCGCAGGTGTGGCTGCGGACCTTCGCCGACGACGCCAGCTCGACCTGGGACTTCTCGCGCATCACGCCCGACGTCGTGGTGGTGAACCTGGGAACCAACGACTACTCCGGCGGCGACCCCGGCGCGGCGTTCACCACGGCGTACACCGCGTTCCTCAAGCAGATCAGGGCGAAGTACCCGAGCGCGAACATCGTCTGCACCACCGGCACCATGCAGGACAGCGCGGGCTACCAGGCCCGGGTGGCGGCGGCGATCAGCGCAGCCCAGGACGCCAAGGTCTCGGCGCTCGACCTGGGCTTGCAGAACTGCTCGAGCGAGGTCTGCGGGTGCGACTACCACCCGAACACCAGCACCCACGCCAAGATGGCCGCGACCCTGGTCGCTCGCCTCAAGACGCTGCAGGGCTGGTGAAGAGGAAAAAAAACGGGGTTCCGGCCAAAGGGGGAAACCGGAACCCCGTTCGAGGTGAGCCCAATGCCCACCCACGTGAAGATCGTCGCGTCGCCTAGTCGTGCACCCAGTAGGTGGACAGCTGGCGGTCGAAGACGTCGGACGCTGGAATCGCAGGACAGGCCCGGGCTCCGCCCACGGCGACCGCCGGGCCCCGCGCGCTGAGCTGGCCGGGGCGGACCACGCCCACCAGGCCGGGCACCGCGGTGCCGTCGGGGCCGCGGGTCGCCCGCCCGACGATGAGCGACGGCGAGCCTCGGTTCGCCCACGCCTGCGCTTCGATCTCGCTGACCTGCCGCCAGCCCTCGGCGCCGCCCGAGGTCTCGAGCTTCGCCCGCAGGTCGACCGCGCGGCCGTGCTCGTACGCCGGCAGCTCGGCGCCCATCGCCCGGGTCACGTCCCAGGCGAAGACCGCTGAAGGCGAGGTCGCGTAGCGGGGGTTGGACGCCACGCCGAACTGCTTCAGCACCTCGTCGCGCCGGGCGCGGCTGCGCAGCGCCGGCGCCGAGCGCACGGGCGCGTTGATCGGCTCCCACGGGCGCTGCCGCACCGTCGGACCGGCCGGCGTGGCGTCGAACCGGGAAGCCGCCGGCGACTGGACCGT
>JAIBBQ010000245.1 GCA_019694595.1 Myxococcaceae bacterium | reverse complement strand
TCCACGCGAAGAGCTGCACGCCGAGGAAGGTGAGCCCGAAGGCCACCGCCAGCCAGCGCGCCGCGCCCCAGCGCCACACCGCGAGCGTCGCGCCGAGGAGCGCGAAGGTGGCCCGCGCCGGGAGGACGGGCTCGAGCGTCGGCACGTCCACCGGCGGCCACTGCGGCTCCCGCGCGCGCACCAGGCCGTAGGCGAGCGCGAGCGCGGTGAAGAGCATCGCCCCGGAGCCGAGCACCAGCGAGACGCCGGTGCGCTGGGTGGCCGCGACGCTCACGGGCCTTCCGCCTGGGGCAACCAGTCGGTGCCGCGCGCCTTCGCTTCGTCGGTGGAGAACTCGTGGGGCCCGCGCACCACCGTGGGAATGGTGTCGAAGTTGTGGTGCGGCGGCGGTGAAGGCGCGTGCGTCCACTCCAGCGTGCCGACGTTCCAGGGGTTGGCCTCGGCCTTCTTTCCCCGGAAGAGGCTGTGGAAGAAGTTCCACACGAAGAGCAGCTGCGACGCGGCGAGCAGGAAGGCGGCGTGCGAGGTCGCCTTGTTGAGCGGCAGGAGCGGCTTGATGAAGTCGTACTGGTACGGGTCCGCGAGCCGGCGCTGCTGCCCCGACCAGCCCGCGAGCAGCTGCCCGAAGAAGACCAGGCAGAGCAGCACGAAGGTGAAGCCGAAGTGCACCGTGGCGAGCCGGGAGTTCAGCTCTCGCCCGAACATCTTGGGGAACCAGAAGTGAAGCGCCGCCATGCTCCCCAGGAAGACGGCCGCCGCCATGGTGAGGTGGAAGTGGCCCACCACCCACAGCGTGTCGTGCAGGTAGATGTCGGTGAGCAACCCGGCGAGCGACAGGCCGGTCACGCCGCCCACGCCGAAGACGAAGACCGTGCCCAGCGCGAAGAGCATCGGGGGCGTGAAGCGGTTGGAGCCGCGCCACAGCGTGCTCAGCCAGTTCATCACCAGCACCATCCCCGGGAAGGAGATGAGCACCGTGAAGAACATGAACGCCTTGCCCAGCAGCGGGTGCAAGCCCACCTGGTACATGTGGTGGCCGTAGACGAGCGCCGAGAGCACGGTGACCGCGATGAGCGCGTAGACGGTGCCGCGGTACCAGTACGCGGGCTTGCGGCCGAAGAAGCTCAGCAGGTCCGACACCACGCCCCAGACCGGGAGGATGAGGATGTAGACCTCGGGGTGGCCGAAGATCCAGAACAGGTGCTGGTAGAGGATGGGGTCGCCGCCGCGTGGGCCCACCGCCGCGCCCGCCGCGAAGAAGGCGGTGCCAAAGAGCCGGTCGAGCAGCAGCAGGAGCGCCGCCGAGCCCAGCACCGGCACGAAGAGCACGTTCAAGACCGAGGTGAGGAAGAGCCCCCACACCGTCACCGGCAGGCGGAACCAGGTCATGCCCGGCGCGCGCAGGCGGATGACGGTGGTGACGTAGTTGATGCCGCCCATGATGGTGCTGACGCCGGTGACGAACACCGCCGCCACCACCAGGGTCTGCCCCACGCCTGGCGAGCCGGTGGGGCCCGACAGCGGGGGGTAGCCGGTCCACCCCGCGCCCGAGGTGCCCAGCTGCGCGAAGAAGCTCGCGAGCAAGAGCACGCCCGAGAGCAGGAAGGTCCAGAAGCTCCAGGCGTTGAGCCGGGGGAACGCCATGTCCCGCGCGCCGATCTGCAGCGGCAGCAGGAAGTTGCCGAAGGCGCCGATGAGCACCGGGGTGATGGCCCAGAAGATCATCGTCAGGCCGTGGAGCGTGAAGATGCTCTGGTACACCGGCGGCGTGATGGCGCCGTCGCTCGCCGCGAGCAGCGTGTGCAGCCCCGGCACCGGCCGGCCCGGGTAGGCCCACTGCCAGCGAATGAGCATCGCCAGGAAGCCGCCCAGCGCGAGGAAGACGAGCCCCGCGAAGAGGAACTGCTTGGCGATGACCTTGTGGTCCACCGAGAAGACGTACCGGCGCAGGAAGCCTTGGGGCGCGCTCATCGAGGGCGCTCCTTCCACGCCCAGCCCCAGCGGGCGCCCACGTCCTCGCGGTCGGCGCCGAGCCGGGCCACCTTCGACGCCTCGCGCAGCCACGCCTGGTACTCGGCCTTCGGCAGCACCTTGAGCTCGCCGCGCATCTTGTAGTGGTTCACCCCGCAGTGCTGGGCGCAGCCGATCTCGAAGGTGCCCAGCTGCGTCGCGCGGAACCAGAGCTGCCGCACCGTGCCGGGCACGACGTCGGTCTTGAGGAGGAGGTTGGGCACGTAGAAGCCGTGCACCACGTCGGTGGAGGTGAGCTGCAGGTGCACCGGCGTGTCCACCGGCACCACGAGCTCGTTCCACGCCAGCACGTCGTCGTCGCTCGGCGCGTCGCGGGTGGAGAAGGCGCCGTCGGGGCCCGCGAGGCGGAAGTCCCAGGCCCACTGGTGGGCGTTCACCTCCACCCGCACCGTGTCCGGGTCGGCCGCGGGGACTGCGAAGTTCCACAGCGTGCCTTCGGTGGCGGAGATGGCGTCCGTCACCAGCGAGCCGTCGACCACCAGGAAGATGACCGCCACCACGCCCAGGGTGGTGAGCACCTGGCGGGGCGAGTCGCCGCGGTCCGCCCGCGCCGCGTGCGACGCGCGGAAGCGCACCAGCGCGAGCACCAGCCACACCACCAGCACGCCCAGCAGCACCGCCTGCTCGACGAGCCCGCGCCGCAGGGCATCGGAGATGAGGTGGCCATCGGCCGAGATGTCGCGCGGGAGCGCTGCGAGCACGCCCGCCTTCTATCCGGAAAGCGCGGCCTTCAGCGCGAGTGCTGGCGCAGCGCCACCACCACCGCTGCTGCCACCAAGAAGGGCGCGGCGATCATCAGCGCCGGCCACCAGGGGCTCGCCTGCTGCTCCGCCTGCTGCGCGCACATCGGACAGGCCCACGCCGCGGGAGCGAGCAGCGCCACGGCGAGGGCGAGCGGCCGGCTCACGCCGCGTACACCGTGGCGAGGATGAGGAGCCACACCGCGTCCACGAACTGGCAGTAGAGCGCCACCGAGCGCACCGCGTCCGACTGCGCGCTACGGACCGCGGCGCCCGCAGCGAGCAGCGCGCCCACCGCCACGTGGAGCCCATGGAAGCCGGTCACCAGGAAGAAGGTCGACGCGTACTGGCTGCGCCCGAGCTCGAGGCCGTCGAGAGAGAGGCCCGCCCACTCCACGCCCTGCCCCGCCACGAAGAGCGCGCCCAGCACCGCGGAGAGCAGGAGCCAGCCGCCCGGCCGCGCCGCCCGCGTGGCGCGCCAGGTGGCCAGCGAGCTCAGCACCAGCGCCGCGGTGAGCCCGGCAGTGAGCGCCGAGCCCGGTGAAGGGTCGCCCTCCGCGCGAAAGGCTTCGTTGCCCGCGCGGAGGAAGGCCCAGATGAAGAGGAGCGAGAGGAAGGAAAAGAGGTCGGACGCCAGGAACACCCAGAGGCCGGTGCGCCCCGGGAGCGCGGGGACGACCGCCGCGGTCATGACGCCGGAGGCGGCTGCTGCGCCGCGCTCTTCATGCCCTGCAGCAGCCGGCTCGCCTCGGCTCCCACCGGCCCTTCGGCGTCGAGCGCCTGCGCCTTCTGCAGCGCCTGCGCCGCCTCGAGCAGCTGGCCCTTCAGCTTGAGCGCGATGCCCAGGTTGAGCTGCACGGTGGCGTTGTCGCGGTCCATGTCCTGGGCCTCGCGGAAGAGTGCGAGCGCGGTGTCCAGCTCACCGGACAGGAGCGCTTCCTTCCCTTCCTGCACCTTCTTCTCGCTGTCGTTCACCAGCTGCACGTCGAGCACGGTGTTGCCGGCGAGGTTGAAGACCAGGAGGCGCAGGAGCCCGGTCCAGTAGAAGGTGAGCCCCTCGAAGGCCGCCACCGCGGCGAGCGGCAGGTCGGGCAGGAGCTGCTTGCCGCGGAACTTGAAGCGCACCTTGGTGTAGCGGCCCTTCTTGGCCCACTTCACCACCGTGTCGCGCAGCCCCTGGAGCGACTTCTCGAGCTGCTGGGGGTCGATCTCGAAGGGGAGCGTGTCCTTGGCCACCTTCTCGGCCGGGGCCTTGGCAGAGGCCTTGGGGGGGCTGGCCGGCTTCTTCTTCTTCTCGAAGCGGTGGACCACGGCGGGTTTCGGCTTCCTGGGTGCCATCGTGCGCCCGACCCTAACGCGACCGTCTGCTACCATCGAGCCCGCCATGAGCATGTACGCCGAGTCGCTGCGGGCCTTCCTGAAGCCGGTGCTCCAGTACCTCGACGACGAGTCGGTGACCGAGATCATGATCAACGGTCCCGAGGACATCTGGATCGAGCGCAAGGGCAAGGTGTTCCGCACCGACGCCAAGTTCAGCGAGGAAGGCCTGCTGGGCGCCGCGCGCAACATGGCCCAGTACGTCGGCCGCCCCCTGTCCGACGAGCGCCCGCGCCTCGACGCCCGCCTCCCCGACGGCTCGCGCATTCACGTGGTGCTGCCGCCGGTCGCCAAGCGCGGCACCACCATCGCCATTCGCAAGTTCTTCAAGGACAAGCTCACCACCGACGCGCTGGTGAAGTTCGGCTCGCTCACCCCGCAGATGGTGCGGCTCATCGAGGCCGCGGTGCTGGTGAAGCTCAACCTGGTGGTCTCCGGCGGCACCGGCTCGGGCAAGACGACGCTGCTCAACATCCTCTCGTCGCTCATCCCCGACGACGAGCGCATCCTGACCATCGAGGACTCTGCCGAGCTCCAGCTCAACCAGGAGCATCTGGTGAGCTTCGAGTCGCGCCCGCCGGACAAGCTGGGCAAGGGCGAGGTGACCATGGGCCACCTGCTGCAGTCGTCGCTGCGGCTGCGGCCCGACCGCATCGTGGTGGGCGAGGTGCGCGGCGGCGAGGCGTTCGACCTCATCCAGGCGATGAACACCGGCCACGGCGGTTCCATGGCCACCACCCACGCCAACACCCCCACCGACACCCTGCGCCGCATCGAGGCGCTCTCGCTGATGAGCGCGGTGGAGCTGCCCATGGTGGCGGTGCGCGCGCAGGTGGCGAGCGCCATCAACCTGGTCGTCTGCTGCGAGCGCCTGCACGACGGCAGCCGCAAGACGGTGGCCATCTCCGAGGTGCTGCCGCTCAACGAGAAGGGCGACTACCGCACCCAGGACCTCTTCCAGTTCACCCCGGTCACCAAGGACGACGAAGGCAACATCCTCGGGTACCACGCGCCGACGGGCATCTTGCCCACCTTCCTCAACAAGGCGCGGGCGTACGGCTTCAGCGACTTGAACGAGGCCTTCTTCGACCCCGCGACCTACGGGCTGCCCGCGCCGCCGCTGCTCCACGGCATGGGCGAGGCGGTGGCGGTGCACTGGGCGCCATCGCTCAAGCACCGCGAGAAGGGCCGGCCGGACCCGGAAGACTTCGCCGCCGAGTACCGGGCCTTCGAGCAGCGGCTCAAGGACGAGGCCAAGGCCCGCGCGGCGGCGGCCCCGGCGCCCCGGCCCGCGCCGGCTCCGGCGGCCGCCCCTCGCCCCAAGGCGCTCCCCTCGAGCAACACCCCGGCGCGCCCCACCTCGCGGCCGCCGGTGCCCGACGCCGACGCCACCCCGCCGCCGTCGCGGCAGCCGCCCCTCGCGCGTCGCCCCGAGGCCGCCGCCACCAACGACGAGCAGGCCGGAGAGGTCACCGCCGCCCGCGGCTCTCCGGTGCCCACGCCCATCACCGAGGAGCCGCTGGTGCAGGTGTCGGCGTCGCTCTTCGACGACGTGGAATCCGAACAGCACGAGGCGGTGCGCAAGCCGGGCGTGCCCCGCACCGGCGGGACTCCCGCGCGGCCCCTGCCCCGGCCGCCGCCCAAGCGCTGACGTCGCTTGGTGGGCACCGCCTTCGCGGGTAAGTCGGCGGGATGCTCGCTGCCGCGCTGCTGTCGCTGCTCGCCGCTGCCCCCGAGGCCGAGGCGCCGCCGCGCGTCTACGCGGGCGTCTACCTGCACGACGTCACCAAATTCGACCAGAAGGACGGCACCTTCGACGTCGACGTGGAGATGTGGGCCAAGTGGCGCGGGCAGCTCGACCCCGAGGCGCTGGTCATCGCCAACGCCGCCGAGGTGCAGAAGGACAAGCTCGGCGAAGAGAGCGACGGCGACTGGCATTCGACCCGGTGGCGGGTGCGCGGCACGCTGCGCGGCGAGTTCCCGCTGCAGAGCTTCCCGTTCGACGAGCAGACGCTGGGGGTGGTGCTGGCGCTCGACCGCCACGCGGGCGAGCTGACGCCGGACCTCGCGTCGAGCGGCATGAGCGAGCGCTTCAGCATCACCGACTGGCTCTACGAGCCGGTCTTCCACCCCAAGGTGAAGCAGGTCACCTACCGCTCGGATCTGGGCGCGCTGTTCCGCGAAGGCGAGCCCACGCAGGTGAACCAGGTGGCCTTCGAGCTGTACGTGCACCGACCGCCGCTCACCATCGCGCTCAAGCTCTTCCTGCCGCTGCTCATCGTGCTGCTGGTGGCGCTCATCGCCCAGCTCATCCCCGCCGACGTCATCGAGGCCCGCAGCGCCGTCGGCGTCACCGCGCTGCTGTCGTGCTTCGCCTTCCAGTACACGCTGAGCGACGCCATCCCGTCGGTCTCGTACCTCATCTTCGCCGACCGGCTCTTCATGGTGGCGTACGCGGTGAGCGGGCTGACGCTGCTGGAGACGGTGCTCGTGTACCGGTTCGACCGCGCCGAGAAGAAGCGCGCCGCGGTGTGGAGCGACCGGCTCACGCTGACGCTGGTGCCGCTGGGCGCCGCGGTGGTGGTGCTGGTGTTCTGGCCGCGCGCGGTGGTCCGCCCGCCCCTGCCCGCGGAGCCGCTGGTGGAGACGCCGCGCTTCGCGAGCACCAAGAAGGTGGTGCGCATCGGCACCAACATCCTCCCGAGCCTCTTGGGCGCGCCGGGGAACCAGGGCGTCTTCTGGGGCACGGTGCACGAGGAACCCGACGGGCGGCGCTGGCCGTTCGCGGTGTCCTCGGTGCCGTCCATCGCCGGAGACGGCCTGCGCTTCGCCGCCGGTGGTGACCTCGAGGTGCGCTGGCAGGTGCGCCCGGACCTCAAGTGGTCCGACGGCACGCCGGTGACCGCGGAAGACCTCGCGCTCGCGGTGAAGGTCTCGCCCAACCCCCACCTGCGCGAGGTGCTCACCGAGGGGAAGCGCACCGTGATGCTGCGCTACGACGACCGCCTCGCGGAGGCGATGGAAGGCTTCACCCCCATCCCCTCGGCGGCGCTGAGCGCGGCCACCGACGGCGGCTACGAGGCGGTGCGCGACTACCGCCGGGTGACCCCGCTGCCCGGCCTGGGCCCCTTCAAGGTGACGTCGTTCACCAAGGAAAAGGCGATGGTGCTCGAGCGCAACCCGTTCTTCCCCGGGGCGGCGCCGTCGCTGGAGCGCATCGAGGTGCAGAAGTTCGCCGACGTCGACGCGATGATCGCCGCCTTCGAGAAGGGCGAGCTCGACGCGCTGGTGCCCAACTCCATCTCGCCGGAGCAGGCGAGCGCGCTCAAGGCCCGCCGGCCCGACGCGGTCCACATTCGCCCGTCCAGCGTGCAGCTCGCGCTGCAGCCCGACCTCACCGAGCCCAGGCTCGGCCGGCGCGAGGTGCGGCGGGCGATCCTGGAAGCCATCGACCGCGAGGCGGTGGCCCGCGAGGCGTACGGGGAGTCCGGCCGGGTGAGCCACGTGCCGGTCGCCGGCGCGCTGCCCCCGGGAACGACGGTGGTGCCGTACGCCCCCGCACACGCCAGGGAGACGCTCAAGCGCCTCGGCCTCGCCGGCACCACGCTGCCCATCTTCCACGAGAAGAAGGCGGTCGATCAGATCATCGGTGCGCGGCTGGTGCGCGACCTGGGCGCGGCGGGGCTCACCGTGGAGCTCCACGAGGTCGACAAGGCGTTGGACGTGGCGAAGAAGGGCAAGCACGGCGGCCTGGTGCTGCTGGTGGCCATCGGCGAGCGCGACGCCCCGCCATCGCGCTACTGGAACCTGCCGCTCGTCGACGGGCGCTACGACGTGAGCAAGCGCCACGACGCCTTCGACGACCGCGTCGCCGCGCTGGTGGAGAAGGAGAAGCGCGCGCTCTACCCCGAGCGCCGCGAGCAGCTGCGCGACCAGCTCTTCGCCGCCTACGCCGAGGCGCTCCCCAACCTGCCGCTGGTCTTCGCCGCCGAGCGCATCGTCGCCGTGCCGTCGCTCCAGGGGTGGGCCCACGAGGACCCCACGGTGCGGTTCGGCGCGGGCCTGGAGCAGTGGCACTTCGACGACGCCGTCGCGGCGAAGGTGGTGGAGCCCGTCCCCACGCCCGCGCCGCCGCCCGAGCCCACCGCGCCCGCGGGCAAGAAGAAGCCGAAGAAGAAGAAGCCCTGAGGCGCCGCTACCGGGCGCAGCCGACCCGGGTGCTGGAGACGGCGACGTCGTCCAGCCACACCCGCAGCGGCGCGGCGTCGAAGGCGTAGATTCCCAGGCGCAGCGAACCGAGCGTGGGGAAGGCCCAGACGCGCTGGGTGTTCCCGTCGCCGCAGAAGGTGCCCTTCATCGACATCTGGGTGACCGGGGTGGCGCCGCCGTCGAAGTACAGCTTCGCGCTGCTGGTGGCGTCGTCGAGCTCGAGCTCGTAGCAGACCCATTCCTGCACCGGCAGCGGCGGGGTCGGCGTCGCGCAGCACGCACAGTCGATGAAGGGCGGGTTCACGAAGTAGTTGAAGTACGGCTGGCGGCCCTGGTCGTGCCGGGTGGCCACGTGGGCGGAGTCGGTGGTGCCGGGGTTGGTCCCTTCCACCGAGACGAAGCCGTGGCGGGCGTAGGTCGCGGTGCTGGGCAGCTGCTCCCCGTAGAGCCAGACGCGCGCGAAGAGGTGGTAGCCCTTGGTGGGGAAGAGCCCGGTGAGCGGCAGCGCGATGGTGCCGTCGGAGTCGGCCTGGCCCGGCAGGTCGACGCGCAGCGCGAGGCCGCCGTCGCCCGGGCCCGGCGCCACCTGCAGCGAGGCGTGCGTCTGCCGCGGCGTCCACCCGCGCTGGGGGCCGGTCACCGCGCCCTGCGGCCAGGACTCGAAGGTCTCGCAGAGGAGTGCGCCGTTGCAGGGGCCAGCGTCGCTCGCACCGGCGTCGCGCGGCCCCGCATCGGAAGGGCCAGCGTCGGGAGTGCCACCATCGGAACCACCCGCGTCGGGGACGCCCGAGTCGCTGCGGCCCGCATCGTCGCCGCCGTCGCTCGGACCGCTCGTACCGCCACCCGAGCCGCCACCGGGACCACCGCCGGGCGCGCCGCCGCCCGGGGC
>JAIBBQ010000244.1 GCA_019694595.1 Myxococcaceae bacterium | reverse complement strand
GTGGCTCCCGCCTCGTCGCGGAGCGTCTCCTCCGGTGGCGAGGCCAGGGCGTCGGACGGAGGCGGCGCGAGGCGCTCGGGCACCGGCGCCAGGCTCGGCACGGTCGGGGCGCTGGCCGCGGACTCCTTCGCCGGGACCAGGGCTGGCCGCAGCGCGGTGGTGAGCGACGCGAGGTCGGGCTCGAGCGCTTCGCCCAGCAGCGCCTCGAGCTGGGCGGTGGTGACCGGGGGCAGCGCGGCCGCCACCCGTTCCAGCGCCTCGAGCAGCGTGCGGGCCGAGGGGTAGCGCGCCTCGGGGTCGACCGCGGTCGCGCGGGACAGCAGCTCGGCGGCGCCGTCCGGCCAGGGGCCGCGGGGCTCGGCGGTGCCGACGAGCATCTCGGCGAACACCACCCCGAGCCCGAACAGGTCGGCGCGCACGTCGTAGCGGCCGGTGCCGGCGCGCAGCTCGGGCGGCAGGTAGGCGAGCCGCGTGGGGATCGAGGTGAGCCGGCTGACGTCCAGCGCGCCGGCGAGGCCGAAGTCGGCGAGCTTCGCCACCCCGGCGGGGGTGAGCAGCACGTTCTCGGGGGTGAGCTGCCGGTGGGTGAGCCCGCGGGTTCCCGCGAGGGCGCCCGGGGCCGACACGTGGGCGTAGTCGAGCGCCTCGGCGAGCTGCCGCGCGATGGCGACGGCGACGTTGAGCGGCAGCGGCTGACCGCCGCGACGATCGAGGAGCTGGCGCAGCGACGGCCCCTCGACGAGCTCCATGGCCAGGAAGGGCACGTCGCCTTCGACGCCCACGTCGAAGATCTGCACCACGTTGGGGTGGTCGAGCCCGGCGGCGACCCGCGCCTCCGCCAGGAACCGCTCGACGAAGGCGGGCTCGGCGGACACCGCGGCGACGGCGCGCTTGAGCGCGAGCTGCTTCTGGAAGCCGCCTGGGCCGGTGAGGCGGGCGAGGTACACCTCGGTGGTGGACCCGAGCCCCAGCCGACGCAGCAGCTCGTAGCGCCCGAAGAGCTCCACCCGGAGTCGAGCCTACCGCAGGGGCTCAGCGGCCCGGCCCCCCTCCGCGGAGCCAGGCCAGCGAGGCAGCGAGCGCCGCGGCGCCCAGGAGCACCAGCCAGCGCCAGCGGTTTCCGGGCCGAGGCGCCGGTTCCGCCGGCAGCGGCCGGGTGGGCGGCTCGGTGGCGGTGATCTCCTCGGCGGCCCGGGAGTCGAGGTAGGCGGAGAAGTCGGCGGTCCGCACCGGCGGCACCTCGGCGGCGATCCGCTCGAGCTCGGCGAGCACCTCGGCCGCGCTGGCTGGGCGATCGCCGGGGTCCTTCTCGAGCAGCCGGTCGACGAGCGCTTCGAGCGACTTGGGCGCGCCGGGGCGCCGCTCGGTGAGCCGCGGGGTCGGCTCGTGGAGCACGGCCTGCATCACCATCAGGTCGGTCGGGCCGACGAAGGGGCGCCGGCCGGTGAGCGTCTCGAAGAGCACCACGCCGAGGGCGAAGAGATCGGCGCGGTGATCGAAGCGCCCCTGCTCTCGCATCTGCTCGGGGGCCAGGTACCCGCACTTGCCGCGGAGCGCGGTGCTGTGGGTGGCGTCGATGGCGCGCGCCAGCCCGAAGTCCGACACCTTCACCACCCCGGAGTGCGCGAGGAGCACGTTGTCCGGGCTCACGTCGCGGTGGACCACCCCGCGCGGCGCCTGGGTGTCGCGGTCCACCAGCGTGTGCGCGTGCCCCAGGCCAGCGCAGACCTGGGTGGCGATCCGCAGCGCGTACGGAACGGGCACCGGCCGCCCTTCCCCCCACTCGCGCTGGAGCAGCTGCCGCAGGGTCAGCCCGTCGACGAACTCCATCGCGAGGAACGGGCGCTCGCGGTCGACGCCGAAGTCGAAGACCTGCACCACGTTGGGGTGGTTGAGGCCGGCGGCGATCCGCGCTTCGCGGAAGAAGAGGTCGACCAGGCGGGGATCGTGCGCGAACGCGGGGAGAATGACCTTCACCACGACGGACTTCTGGAAGCCGCCGACGCCGGCGGCGGTGGCCAGGAACGCCTCGGCCATGCCGCCCTGGCCGAGCTTGCGCACCACCTGGTAGCGGCCGATGACGTCCACGGTCGTCAGTCCAGCGGACCCGGAGGGCCCCGACAAGTGCGCCGGGGCCCACCCGGAGCGCTACGCCGCGAGGCCGAGCCGCTGCCGCCAGTCGGCGGAGTACTGGCCCATCTGCTGGATGTAGAGCGCGGTGTCGTTGCCGTCGCTGGGCGGCGCGTACCGGGAGATCAGGCCGTTCCAGTCGCGGGCGTCGACCTCCTGGCGGTAGCCGGTGCCCAGCAGGTGCACCATCGCGCGCAGGCCGGACTCCACGTCGGGGAAGGTGGTGAACCCGCCCGGCCCGCCGGGCTGGCCACCGAACTGGGCTTCCCAGTCGGCCCACCGGAGGTTACCGGGGTTGTTGTTGGCGATGGACAGGGTGTTCTCGGGAGAGAGCAGGCTCGACTCCTTGGTCAGCATCGCCATCACCATGTCGACCGGCACGTCGTCCTTGGCGCACTGGTCGGCGATCGCCTGGCCCTGGCCCTCGAGGCCGGTCCCCACCAGCTCGGCGTCGAGCCGCCCACCGAGCTCGGAGGTGGAGGACGGCTCCACCGGCGCGGTGCCGTCGACGGGCGCGGGCGCAGGCGCGCTGGGAACCGCGGCGAGCGCCCGCCGCGTCATCGGCCCGTAGAAGCCGGTCGACGGCACGCCCAGGCGCGACTGCAGCCGCTTCACCGCCGCCTGGGTCTGCGGGCCGAAGGTGCCCGGGCCGGTGTCCATCGCCTGCTGGGTGAGGTCGCCGGCGGCCACCAGCGTGCGCTGCAGGGCGCGCACGGCCTCGCCGGTGTCACCGAAGGTCAGGTCGACCTGCGGAGGCTGCACGGCGGGGGCGGCCGAGGGGCTCGAAGGCGTCGCCGGGGTCGCCGGAGCGGTGCCGAGCCCGCGGAGCGCACCGTTCATCGCCTGGCGGGTGAGCGGCCCGTAGAAGCCGGCGGCGGGCACGCCGTGGGCGGCCTGGAAGTCGCGCACGGCCGCCTGGGTGCGCGGCCCGAAGGTCCCCGGGCCGGTCGCCAGGTCGCTCTCGGAGAGGTGGCCGAGCTGCACCAGGTCCCGCTGCAGCTGGAGCACGTCGTTGCCGCTGGCGCCGCGGCCGAGGTCCATCGACGGGGCGGTGAGGGCCGAGCCGGACGTGGTCGGGCTCGGAGCGGGCGCCCCGGCGCTGCCCGACCCGGTCGTGGGGCGGTTGACCGCGGTGCCCTGGTCGTTCACGTAGAAGCGCGTCGGCCCTTCCGGGAAGATGTCGTAGACGTGCGCGTCGTTGAGGTTCTGCGCCCCCGCCTGCGCGAGCGCGGGGCCGTTGGTGTCGTCACCCGGCCGGACGACGCCGATGTGGCCGATGCCGCCCGGGTTGTTCCAGGTCGCGACCGCGGGGAAGCCCTGGTTGGCGAGCTGCTGGGCTTCCTCGGCGCTCACTTCGCGCCAGCCGTACTGACCTCCGGTGCTGTCGAGCCACTCGGCCGTGGCGTTCGCGTCGAGCTCGTGGCCCTGGTACGGCGCCGCCGGCGCGCCGGAGCCGTCGACCCAGTGCGGCAGCGCCACGCCCATCGCCCCCATCACGTCGGACGCGAAGATGTTGCAGTAGGTGTTGCCGTCGCGCGGCGTGTAGCGGGGGTTGGTCTCGACCGCGAACTGGTTGATGACGTTGTCGTAGGTGGCGGGGGCGCGCTGAGACGGATCGCCGGTGACCGACGGCGTGGTGGGCAGCCAGGCGTCGGTGCCGGTGACGCCCGGGGCCGGCAGGCTGCCGTCGAAGGTGGGCGGCGGCGGCTCGGTCGGGGTGAGCGAGACCGGCGGCGGCGCCACGGGCGACTCGAAGCGGTCGACGGGCTGCACCGGCGTCGTGGGCGGAGGCGACGCGACGGGCGTGGGCGCGGGAAGCTTCGCGACGGGGGCGGTGCGGGGCGCGGCGGGCGACGGGCTGCTGCGAACGGAAGACGGACGGACGAACATGGCGGCACGGCTTTCTCGCCCTCTCTGGAGCCGGCGACGCCCACCACGAGCGCCGACGGGACCTGGGGCCGAGAGCGTGGCCCTTGGTCGACGCAGGCCCACAGTCCACGGGGTGTGCCAGCTCGAATCCCGCGAGGTGCTGCAGGGTTGTGACGACCGCCGCGGGGGGCCGCACAACTTGTGCAACGCGCCAAGCGCAGGTGAGCGCAGCGCGTCTGGTCGGTGGCCGCCCTGCCCCGTTCCGGACTAGATCTGCCGCCCTCTCGCAGTTCCCGGGGCCACCTTGAACCGCACCTCGTCCCTCGCGGCACTCGCCGCCGTGCTCGCCGTGTCCTGTTCGACGCCGCCGGCGAACGAGAACCACGTCGCCTCGCGGTGGGAGGCGCTGACGTCGGTGTTCACCACCACGCGGCAGTTCGCGGCGGGCGGGCACCCTTCGGCGGGCGCGGAGCTGGCGTTCGATCGCGTCAAGCGCCGCACCGACAGCGTGGGCCTGGGGCCGTGGCGCACCGCCGGGGGAATGACGGCCGGCCTGTCCTTTCCCTGCTTCGTGGAGCAGGAAGGCTGGGGGTTCCTCATCGGCGGGCGCTCGGGAACGACCTTCGTCACCACCACGTCGATCACCGCGCTCAATGGCGACGGCACGACGTCGAACTTCAGCTCGGCAGGCGCCACGCTCCCCAGCGGCCGCATCCTCCATGACTGCGCGGTCCTCCAGGGGCGCGTGTACGTGGTGGGGGGCTACACCGACCAGGGCGACGGGCTGTCCGAGGTGCTGACTGCCCCCCTCAACCCCAATGGCTCGCTGGGCCTCGGGCCTTTCACCGCGACCACCTCGCTCCCGGTCACCTCGTTCAGCCACCGCACGGTCACCTGGAACGGTCGGCTCTACGTGCTCGGTGGCATGCGCTCGGGGGTCACCCAGGACGAGATCTGGATGGCGACGCCGAGGGCCGATGGCTCGCTCGGCGCCTTCACCAAGGCGGGCTCGTTCAACCCCGGCTACGTCGATTTCAGCGCAGCCGTGTGGGGCGACCACCTCTACGTGGTCGGCGGGCGGTTCCAGACCGAGCCGGAGACGGGGACCGGCGTGCTCCGCGCCTCCTTCCAGCCCGACGGCAGCGTGGGCCCGTTCACCCAGGTGGGCACGCTCCCGGCCCAGGTCGGCATCGCCGCGACCAACATCGTCGACGGTGAGCTGATCGTCTCCGGACCGAACCCCACCCTGGTGGCGCGCATCGACGCCTCGGGCGGCCTGGGCCCCTTCCGCGCCCTTGGTGCGCCGCTCGCCGATCGATTCGGCCACGCGGCGGTCGCGGTGTCGGGGCAGCTGTTCATGGTCGGCGGGTACGACAGCACCGGCACGAACCAGCTGACCTCCGCCGAGTCGGCGGATACCCACGCCGGCCCGCATGGCGCCTTCACCACCGCCGCGGCGGCCGTCACCGGCCGGCAGAGCCACGGGGTCGCCACGGCCTCCGGGCGCCTGTACGTCGCCGGCGGCATCAACGCCGGAGGAGCGCTGAGCGACGTCCAGGTCTCCACGATCGACGCCACCGGGGCCCCGGGCGCGTTCGCGGCGACCAGCAGCTTCACCACGGGCCGCTCGAGCTTCGGCTTCGTGCTGACCAACGGCTACGCGTACGTGCTGGGCGGACAGGACGGGAGCAACAACCCGCTCGCCGACGTGCAGTACGCGCCCATCAACGCCAACGGCACCCTGGGCACCTTCGTCACCAACGCGACCTCGCTCCCGACGGCGCGGTACGGGTTCGGTGTGGTCGCCTTCAAGGGCTTCCTGTACGTGCTGGGCGGCGTGGACACCGGCCAGCTGAGCCAGGTGCTGCGCGCGCCGATCAACGCCAACGGCAGCCTGGGCGCGTTCACCACCACCACCGCCTTCACCACCGCGCGCAACGGAGCAGCCGTGGCGGTCAGCCCCGAAGGCCGGCTGTACCTGGCGGGGGGCTTCTCGGGCTCGAACCGCCTCGACGTGCAGGTGGCGCAGATCGCCGCCGACGGCAGCGTCGGCGCCTGGACGACGACCACCGCGCTCCCGAGCGCGCGCACCAACGCGCGGGCGCTGGTGGTCGAAGGCCGCCTGCTGGTGATGGGGGGCAACACGCCGAGCAACGAGATGCTGAGCGCCGCGATCCTGGCCGACGGCACGCTCGACTTCTTCGTGCCTGGAGTGCCGTTCGCGACCGCGCGCTTCAACACCCAGGTGGCGATGAGCAGCACCCACCTCTACCTGGTGGGCGGCCGGGTCGGCGGCTCCACGTTCCTGGGCGACGTGCAGTTCGCGCCGATCCTCTCCACCAGCAAGACGAGCGGCTACGTGGATGCGGGCACGATGCCTCGCCCCCTGTCACGCGCGGCGGCGTTCTCGCTGAATGGCCGGCTCTACGTGGCGGGTGGCATCGACAACGCGTTCGCCCCCCGCCTCGAGGTGCAGTCGGCGCCCATCGCTCCCGACGGAACGCTCGGCACCTTCTCGGCCACGACGGCGCTCGGACTCCCGCGCGACTCGCAGGGTGTGACCGTGGTCGACGACGTGGTGTACCTGGCGGGCGGTAACGGCGGCGCGGCGGTGGACAACCAGGTCAACTACAACCGCGCGCTGCCGGACGGCGGGCTCTCCAACTGGGTGAGCACCAGCGTGCTGTCCCCGGAGCGTTCTTTCTTCCGGCTGGTCGGTGTCCCGGGGCGACTGTGGGCCGTCGGCGGCATGGACAACAACAGCGTGGGCGTGACGACGATCGCCTCTGCGCCCATCGGCGCGGGCGGCGCGCTCGGGAACTGGACGGCGGTGGGCAACTTGCCGGTCGCGGTCACCAACCCCGGCGTCGACGTCTACAACGGCCGGATGTACGTGGCCGGCGGTGCCGAGTCGCCGTCCGCGCAGAGCCACAACGAGGTGTGGAGCGCGCCGATCGGCGCCAACGGCACCGTGGGTACCTTCACCGTGGTGGGCCAGCTCTCGGAAGCCGTCTTCGAGGCCAACCTGGTGGCGCGCAACGGCTACCTGTACCTGCACGGCCCGACGACCGCGCAGCACCTCTCCACGGCGCGCGTGTATTCCGACGGCACCATCGGACCGTTCATCGAGATGGCGACCGCGCCCACGCAGCGCACCTCGGTGACGATGGTGGAAGGCCAGGGGCACCTGTACCTGGCCGGTGGCAAGGCGGGGCCGGTCACGCACGGCACCGTGGCGATGATCACGCCCGAGGCCAGCGCCGCGAGTGGCCGCTACTTCCGCGCGGTGGCGCTCGGCTCTTCCTCGACGGTGGACTCGGTGCTGGTCAACGGCTCGGCGGCGCGCGGGTCGGTCGGGCTCACGTACCGCACGTCGCTCCCGGGGGGAGACTTCGGTCCCGACGTGAAGCTGAGCGCGGTGACGTTGGGCACTCCGATCCCCGTCGGAGCACCAGATGCGGGCGCCATCTGGCTGGGCTTCACGCTGGACGAGACGCGGTCCGCGGTGCGCGACCCGGCTCCGTCGGGTGACCGCGACGTCACCGACTTCACCATCAACTTCACTCGCTCCTTGCCGACGTTGACGCCGGCGGGTGCGAGCGTGCCGCCCCGGGGCGCCCAGCTCTTCGTGTGCTCGGGTGGAGCCGGCGCGGGGTACTCGTACGACCTGACGAGCTTCCCCTCGGGCGCGGTGCTCGACGGCGGGCTCTACACGGCGGGCGCGACCGGTTCGGTGACCGACGTCGTGCGCTGCACCGACGATGCCGGGACCCAGATCTCCGCGGTCGTCACGGTGACGGCAGGTGTGTCGATCGCCCCGCCCTCCGCCTCGGTCCAGGCGGGCGGCACCCAGCAGTTCTCGGCGAGCGGCGGGAGCAACAGCGGCTTCACCTGGTCGCTGCAGTCGAACCTCTCCGGCGGCGGGGTGAGCGGCTCGGGGCTCTACACCGCGGGCAACGTGTCGGGCGTGAGCGACGTGGTGAAGGTGGTCGACTCGCTGGGCAACGTCGCCACCGCGACCGTCTCGGTCACCGCGGCCTCGACAGATGCGGGCAGCGATGCAGGGAGCGGCGGTGGTGGTGGCTCCGATGGCGGCACGGGCGGCAGCGGTGGCTCCGACGGCGGCACGGGCGGCAGCGGTGGTGGCTCCGACGGCGGCACGGGCGGCAGCGGTGGTGGCTCCGACGGCGGCACGGGCGGCAGCGGTGGTGGCTCCGACGGCGGCACGGGCGGCAGCGGTGGCTCCGACGGCGGCACGGGCGGTGGTGGAGGCTCGGGAGGCGGAACGGCATCGTCCGGCGGCGGCACCGCGGCGTCGGTCGGGGCGTCCTCGGCGTCCGGCGGCGGCACGGCCTCGTCCGGTGGTGGCTCCGCGGCGTCCGGTGGCGGTTCGGCATCGTCCGGCGGCGGCTCCGCGGCGTCCGGCGGTGGCTCCTCGGCAACCGGTGGCGGTACGGCCTCGTCCGGCGGTGGCTCCTCGGCATCCGGCGGCGGTACGGCCTCGTCCGGCGGTGGCTCCTCGGCATCCGGCGGCGGTACGAGTTCGTCGGGTGGCGGAACGGCCCCGGCCGGCGCGGGCTGTGGTTGCGGCATCGACGGCGGGTCCCCGCTGGCCCTCATCGGCCTCGGTTGGATGCTGACGCGGCGCCGCAAGGCTCGCGTCGCAGCCTGAGCGCCCTTCCCTCGGGCGTTTCAGTCGCTCATTGAGCGTCGAGGCAGAGCTCGACGCGGTTGATCACGAGTGACGTGTTCACCGACTTGAGCCGCACCAGCATCGACGCCTTGTTGGCGAGCATCTCGGTCGTGACGTCGGCGACGTACCACTTGTAGGGCGCGACGTTGCTCACGAAGTTGGACGGCGTCGAGCCGGTCCCGCCGAAGGTCTGCCAGCTGAAGCCGCCGCTCGCGGTGGTGTTGAAGCTCCGACCGAGGATGGCGAGCGAGGCGTGCTTGAAGCTCGAGATCGACGTGGTCGAGACCTCGAGGTCCATGAAGCTGCTGCCGTCGAGCTGCACCCCACCCGCTCCGAGATAGATGTCGGTGTACACGGGCGTGTAGCCGATCGAGTAGCCGTACACGCCCGCCTTGCCCGGCGACTTCACCGGGAGGGTGTTCACCTCGACATACGGGTACGCGGTGCTTCCGTTCGACGAGCCGCTCCAGTGCACCCGGAACGCGTAGGTCCCCGTCGCTCCGGAGATGCAGCCGCCCGCTGAACCGCCGCCTGCCGAGCCGCCACCTGCCGAGCCGCCACCTGCCGAGCCGCCGCCTG
>JAIBBQ010000243.1 GCA_019694595.1 Myxococcaceae bacterium | reverse complement strand
CGACGGCGGCCTGGGCGGTGGCGCGGGCGGCGCCGGAGGCGAAGGTGGCTCCTCCTCCGCGGGCGGTGGCACCGGTGGCGCGGGCGGCTCCAGCGGCGGCGGCACGGGTGGCGGTCAGAGCGACGGCGGCCGCGACGCCGGCCTCCAGGGCGACGGCGGCATCGTCTACGTGGTGGTCATCGTGAAGGAGAACCACACCTTCGACAACCTCTTCACCGGCTTCCCGGGCGCGTCCACCTCGACCACCGCCAAGCTGTCCAACGGCACCACCATCACCCGGCCCTTCGCGCCCGACGGCGGCATCTTCTGCGACGTCTCGCACTCCAACACCTCGGGCAACACCTTCTGGGACAAGGGGAAGATGGACGGCTTCGACAAGGTGAAGCCGTCGCAGCCCGACGGCGGCGCCTGCTTCGCGCTGCAGTCCTTCATGCGCTACCGCGAGGAAGACATTCCCAACTACTGGGCCTACGCGCGCAACTTCGTGCTCGCGGACAACTTCTTCTCCACCACCATGGGCCCCACCTGGCCCGGGCACTTCTCGACCATCGCCGCGCAGGCGCCGATGTACGGCAACCCGACCTGCACCAACTGCGACGAAGGCGGCCAGGGCTGCCTCGCGCCCGCGGCGGCGAGCATCCCCACCTTCAACGACCAGACCTGCACCACCTCCACCGCCTTCCCGTGCTTCGAGGTGCCGGTGGTGACCGACCTGCTCCCGGCCAAGTACAGCTGGCGCGCCTACGGCCCGGGCACCGCGGCGAAGATGTTCAGCCCCTACAACTACATCCGCCACGTGGCGCTCGACGCCGGCGTGCGCGCCGCGCACCTGAAGCCGCTCACCACCCTCGACGCCGACCTCACCGGCCAGCCGCTCGCCAACGTCACCTACATCCACGTCGAGTCGGGGCCGGGCGGCATCAGCGAGCACCCGCCGCTCCACCCGTGCCGCGGCGAGAACTACGTGGTGCGCATCATCAACAAGCTGATGGCGCGGCCCGAGTGGCAGCAGATGGCCATCATCGTCACCTACGACGACTTCGGCGGCTTCTACGACCACGTGCCTCCGCCGACCGCAGACGTCTGCGCGAACGGCCGCATCTTCAACACCGGCTTCCGCCTGCCGGCGACCCTCATCTCGCCCTTCGCGCGCACCGGCTTCGTGCTCCACGACAAGACGGAGCAGGCGTCGATTCCGCTCTTCATCGAGCAGGTCTTCTCGCTGCCGACGCTCCATTCCCGGTACGCGCGCGCCCGCGACGACCGCGCGGGCTCGTTGATGGGCGCCTTCAACTTCGCGCAGCCCCGCCGGCCGCCGCTGCTGCTCCAGGAGCGGCCGAACTGCCCGCGCTGAAGCGCCGCCTCAGCCCTTCTTGCGCTTGAGCAGCCCGAGGAAGCCGACCGCCGAGCGCGCCACCACCTTGGCGAGCGCGACCTTGCCGGTCTTCTGCGGCGCCAGCTGGTTCTCGAGGTAGCGCTCCCGCGCCGCGCCGCGCTGGCGCTTGCCGGAGCTCGTCTTGGGAATGGTGCCCGGCGGCACCAGCACCACCTCGTCGAGCTTCACCCCGGCGTGCTCGTTGACGTGGTCCACGATGGCCAGGGTGAGCGCGGCGCGCGCTTCCGCGCCGTCGACCAGCGTCTCGCACACCAGCACCACCCGGTCGCTCGCGCGCTCCTCGTCGTAGATGCCGAAGGCCGCGGTGCCGCCGGGGCGCGCGCCCTTCACCCGCTCGGCGACCATCTCCAGGTCTTCGGCGTAGTGGTTCTTCCCGCGCACGATGATGAGGTCCTTGGCGCGGCCGGCGATGTACAGCCCTTCGGGCGCGAGGAAGCCCAGGTCCCCGGTCCACAGCCAGCCGGACTTGATGGCGCGGCCGGTGGCGGCGGGGTCGCGGTGGTAGCCCTTCATCACCGACGGCCCCTTCACCAGGATGTGGCCCACCGCGAGCTCGGGCAGCGGCTCGCCGAGCTCGTCCACCACCGCCACCTCGTGGCCGGGAATCGGCTGCCCGCAGCAGACGAGCGCCATGGAGCCGGGGCCCTTGCGCTCGACCACGTGGCCGTCGCGCAGCGCGGCGCGGTCCACCACGCGGTGCTTGAGCGGCTCGCCCACCTTCCAGAAGGTGACGCCCACCGTGCACTCCGCGAGCCCGTAGCACGGCATCACCACGCCATCGCGCAAGCCCACTGGACGGAACGCTTCCTCGAAGTCGCGCAGCGAGCGCAGGTTCACCGGCTCGGCGCCGTTGAGCGCGAAGCGCCAGCGCTTGAGGTCGAGCCCTTCGCGGTCCGCCGGGCGGATGCGCTTGGTCGCCAGCGCGTAGCCGAAGTTCGGCGACGCCGAGATGGTGCCGCGGTACGTGGTGATGGCTTCCAGCCAGCGCCGCGGCTGCATGAGGAAGGCGGTGGGCGACAGCAACACCAGCGGCAGCTTCCAGTAGAGCGGGAACATGAGGCCGCCGATGAGCCCCATGTCGTGGTACAGCGGCAGCCACGAGACCATGACGTCGTCGGTCTGCACGTCGCCTGCGATCCCCGACGCGTGCAGGTTCGCCACCAGGTTCGCGTGGGTGAGCACCACGCCCTTCGGCGAGCCGGTCGACCCCGAGGTGTACTGGAGAAAGGCCGGCACCGACGGGCTCACCTTGAGGTTGGGCTTCTGCCCGGTGCCCTTGGTGCGCAGGTGCTCGACGGTGGTGAGGTGCTCGAGGCCCGAGGCCGTCTGCACCACGGCGCCCAGCAGCGGCCACAGCGAGCGGTTGGTCACCAGCATGGTGGCGCCGGCGTGGCGCGCGATGTGGCCGATGCGCTCGAGGCCCGTCTCCACCCGCTCCAGCGCCGCGGGCGGGTAGCAGGGCACCGGCACCGCGCTCACCATCTGCACCGCGTAGAAGGCGGTGATGAACTCGAAGCTGGTGGGCAGCACCAGCACCACCGCGTCGCCCTTCTTCACCCCCAGCGCCGAGAGCCCCGCGGCGAGCGTGCGCGCGTCGTCCCACAGCGCGCGGTAGCTGCGGTGCTCGACCGGGTCGGCGTCGTCGTCGGGCAGCAGCGTGATGCCGATGGACTTGGGCTGCTTGGCGGCGGAGGCGAAGGCGTGCAGCAGCGTGGGGTAGAGCGGCTTGAGCTCGTGTCCACCCGACAGCCGGTGCTCGAGCAAGGCCTTGGAACGGAAGCCGCTCTTCTCGGCGTCGGGGAAGTTGGCGCGGAAGACGCGCGAGACGCTGACGTCGCTGTGGGTGACGTCGCCGCCGGAATGGGTGCGGCGCGGGCTCATGGGGCGAGGCGCTCCAGGGCGAGCGACAGCTCGCGGCGCACCGCCCTGGGCTCGATGATGCGGTCGAGGTAGCCGGTCTCCGCGGCCGCCCAGGCGGAGTCGCGGCGCTCGAGCCACCGCGCCTTCGCCTCGGCGCGCTCGGCCAGCTGCTGCGGCGTCGCGCCTTCCGGCTCCGCGCCCAGCACCACCTGCAGCGCGCCTTCGGGGCCCATCACGTCGACCCGGGCCATCGGCAGGCCGAGGCGCAGGTCGGCGGCGAAGGACAGCACGCTCGCGCCGCCGTAGCTCTTGCGCATCACCAGGCAGACCTTGGGCACGTGCGCCGTGCCGTACGCCGACAGCAGCGTCGCCCCGTGCGGGAGGATGCCGAGCGCTTCCTGTTCCTTGCCGGGGAGGTAGCCGGGCACGTCGACCAGCGTCACCACCGGCAGGCCCAGCGCCCCGGCCCAGCGCACGAAGGCCGCGCCCTTGCGCGACGCGTGCACGTCGAGACAGCCGGCGTGCTCCTTGGGCTGGCTGGCCACCACCGCCACGCTCCGGCCGCCGAGGCGCGCGAAGGCGGTGAGGAGGTTGGGCCCGTAGCTCGCCGAGAGCTCGAGCACGCTGTCCGCGTCGAACACCGCGGCGAGCACCTTGCGCATGTCGTACGGCTTGCGCGGGGAGACCGGCACCAGGGTCTCCAGCTCGGGCACCTCGCGGTCGACGCGGTCGCTCGAGGCCACCCGGGGCTCCAGCGCCGCGAGCAGCGCCTTGAGCCAGGCGATGCCCGCGGCCTCGTCGGCGAGCACCGCGTGGCAGGCGCCGGTGAGCTTGGCGTGCACGTCCTGGCCGCCGAGCTCGTCGATGGTGGCGCCGCTTCCGGTGACGGTGCGGGTGACCGCGTCGCCGGTGACGAACATGAAGCTCTGGCCGTCGACCATGCCGACGCAGTCGGTGAGCACCGCGGTGTACGCCGCGCCGCCCACGCACAACCCGCACGCCAGCGTCAGCTGCGGCACCTTGCCCTTCAAGGTGATGGTGCGGCCGATGACCTCGCCGAAGCTCTCCACCGCGTGGGTGCCTTCTTCCACGCGCACGCCTTCGGAATCCATCAGCGCCACCACCGGGAAGCGGCGCTCCAGCGCGAGGTCGAGCAGGCGGCACAGCTTCTTCGACGCCTCGTGGCCGAAGCTGCCGCGCAGCACGGTGGGTTCGTGCGCGTACACGGCGATGGTGCGGCCGTTCACCGCGCCGAGGCCGCAGACCAGCCCGTCGCCGGGGAGCACCGCGGCCTGGAGCCTCGGCGAAGCATCGCCGTGGCGGGACAGCACGTGGCGGCCGAGCTCCTCGAAGGAGCCTGCGTCCACCAGGGCGGCGATGCGCTCGCGCGCGGTCCACCGGCCGAGGCGGTGCTGGCGAGCGACCTTGTCGGCGCCGCCTCCCTGGTCGGCCCGGGCGTTCCGCTCGCGCAGCTCGTCGAGGAGCGGGCCGAGGTCGCTCATGGGCCCTGGGTCGCCTTGACCAGGTGCTGCACCACCTTGTCGACGGTGTGCAGCTCGCGCCAGTCGTGGAGGTTGGCCTTGAGCTTGAACGACTTGCACAGCAGGTAGACGAGGTCGACGGCGTCGAGCGAGTCGAGCCCCAGGGTGCCGCGGAAGGTGGCGTCCCTGGAGATCTTCGCCGGCGGCACCTTGAAGTCGCGCTCCAGCACTTCCTTGAGCGTGTTGAGCACCTGGTCCTCGGTCATGGCGCCGGACCATAGGCCAGCGGGCGCGCGGTGGCGCGAGGCAGAGCGCTCACCAGGCGAGGCTGGCCGAGACCTCGGCCCCGCCCGGCCGGGGCGCGACCGCCAGCCGGACGCCGCCCGATTCTTCCCGGGCCGTGCGCTCGTGGCCTTCGAGGATGGTCGCGGTCCACAGCGCGCCCACCAGGAGGCCGGCTCCGCTCGCGACGCCCAGGGGCACCGCCGGGCTCACGCCCTTCACCACGGCGAGCAGCGCGGGGAAGAGCCCGGCGAGCCCGGCGAGGCCAGCGACGGTGATGGGGAGCACCCCCGCGGCGAGGCGCGCGCCCCACGGGGAGTCGTCGCCGGCGAGGGCGCCGCCCACCGCCGGGCCCAGCAGCGCGAGCGGCAGCGTCGCCAGCCCGGCGAGGGCGTAGACCGAACCCTCGGCGTTGCGGCTGCCGGCGTCGATGGCCAGGAGCTCGAGCACCAGCGTCGGCGCGGCGCCCGTCACTCCGCCGAGGAAGGCGCCGGCGAAGTGGCTCGGAGGAATCTCCACCGGCTCCACGCGGCCGCCCACCTCCTGCCAGGGCTGGGAGGACTTCGGGGTGGGCGTCAGGGTGGACGAGAGCAGGGCGAGGGTCAGCAGCGCAGGGGGCATGCCCGGGCCCCGTGCAAGGGCGCCGCCATCACCGGGGCCCGTCAGGCCTGGGCCGAGGCGCCGCGCGTGCGCAGGAAGCTGCGCAGCTGCGCTGCGCTTCAGTGCATCGCGTCGAGCAGGGCCTGGTCGACCTCGAGCAGCGCCGCGCCCGCCGTGTAGCCGGCGCCGGCGGCGAGCAGCAGCACCAGGTCGCCCGCGGCGAGCCGGCCCTGCGCCAGCGCCGCCTCCAGCGCGAGCCCGCACGAGGCGCCGGAGGTGTTGCCGAGCGTCTCGACGTTGATCATCACCTTCTCGCTCGGCACGCGCGCGAAGCGGCTCAGCCGCTGGAGCAGGTGACGGTTCGCCTGGTGCGGCACCAGCAGCTTCACGTCGGCGAAGGTGAGGCCCTGGGCGTCGAGCACCGACTGCGCGAGCGAGAGCATCCCGTCGACCGCTTGCAGGTACACCGCCGGCCCGTCCTGCATGGTGAGGCGGTGGCGGTTCGCCCGCACCGCCTCCACCGTCACCGGCTCGCGCGAGCCGCCCGCCGGCACGTAGACCGACTTCACGCCGCTGCCGTCGGCGCCCAGGCCGATGGCGACGATGCCTTCGCCCACCGGGCCGCGCTCCACCACCGCGGCCACCGCGCCGTCGCCGAAGAGCGCGCAGGTCGCCCGGTCGTGCACGTCGAGGTAGCGGGAGCGCACGTCGGCCGCGGCCGCCAGCACCACCGCCTCGCCCGTGGCCACCGAGCGGCAGGCGAGCTCGAGCGCGTAGACGAAGCTGCTGCACGCCGCGCTCACGTCGAAGGCCGGCACCTGCCGCAGCCCCAGCGCGTGCTGCACCGCGCAGGCGGTCGACGGGCTCGGGTGGTCGGGCGACACCGTGCCGAGGATGAGGCGCTCCACGTCTTCCGGCGCGCGGCGGGCCCGCGCGAGCGCTCCGCGGCAGGCGAGCAGCGCGAGGTCGCTCGCGGCCTGGCCGTCGTCCACCCAGCGGCGCTCGGTGATGCCGGTGAGCTTCTCCATCTCCTCCGCGGTGAGCGGCGCGCCCATGGCGTGGAGCGCCGCGTTGCTCACCACCCGCGTGGGCAGGCCCGGGGCCAGCGCCGCGAGGCGAACGCCGAGGCCGAGGCGGTGCGGCTCGAAGAGCTTCATGCCACCGGAGCATAGGGCGCGTGCTCCGCGGACCGCTGGGGCATTGGCTTTGGCGTCAATTTCGGCGAATAGGCCCACATGGCTTGTTCTCGAGCGTTGGTCCTGGCAGCGGTGGTGGTGCTCTCGGCGTGTGCGGGCAGTGGCGGCAGCTCCGGCGGCGGGAGCGCGAGCAGCGGCGGCGGCAGCGCGAGCAGTGGCGGCGGCAGCGCGAGCAGCGGCGGCGGCAGTGGGAGCAGCGGCGGCGGCAGTGGGAGCAGCGGCGGCGGCAGTGGGAGCAGCGGCGGCGGCAGTGCGAGCAGCGGCGGCGGCAGTGGGAGCAGCGGCGGCGGCAGTGCGAGCAGCGGTGGTGGGAGTGCGAGCAGCGACTGCCCGGCCTTCGTGACGGCCCGCATCGACCCGGCGACCGCGAGCTTTGGCGCCTCGGGTTCGGCGTGGACTCTCGTCGGCGGGAACGACGGAGGCATGACGAGTGCACTGCCCCAGGGCGCGAATGCGAGCACTGGCGCGCTGGCCGTGACGCCCTGTGGGGTCTGGGCGCTCGGCGGCGGCTCGGTCGGGCAGTCGAAGGCCTATGACGCCTACCTGTCGACCCGGGGGGAGCCGTTCGTCAAGGTGTCCACCGCCCCGAGCCCCATCATGATGGCGCCGGTGGATCTCCTCGAGGTCCACGGCCCGAACCTCTACTTCCACGGGCCGCGCACGACTGGCTCCCACAACCTCTGGCGCATGCCCCTCTCCGGCGGTCCCATCGGCCAGGTGACCGCGGCCGGGGAAGCCAACCTCCAAGTGTACGGACTGGCGGCGATCGGCGACGCGCTCTATTTCACCTCGGGGTTCGGCGCCGGCGTGTACCCCGGTCTGCGCAGCACCCCGCTGTCGGGCCTCGCCGATGCGGGCGTGATGGGCGTGGTGAGCGACCGACTGCGGCCCAACGACTTTGAGGACTCGTCTGCCTGGCTCTTCCGCTTCGGCCCCACCCAGCTCATGGCGGGCCTGGGGAACGGTAACGCCCGGCGCATCGACCTCGGGCTCCCCGACGGGGGGGGCGATGCCCCCATGCCGGTGGCCAACACCACCCAGACGAGGCCCTTCCCCATCGAAGGCAATCGCCTGGTCACCCTGACCTACGCGAACGAGCTCGCGGTGCTGGGCCCCAACGACACCACCTGGCGAAAGAGCGCCGTCGTGAGCGGGCTCACCGCCATCAACAGCGTCGCCGTGGTGGGCGACAAGGGAGTGCTCACCACCACCGGCAGCACCAAGGTCTACCTCCTGAGCGGGATGAATTCCGGCACGCCGACGCTGACCGCAGCGCCGACCACCGGTCTCCTCGCGGACGTCACTGGAGCGTGGACGAACGGTGTCGTCGCGCTGGTGTACTCGACCAACGCCAACAGCTCGGCGCGGGCCCAGGTCGCGGCGCTGCTGTTGCCGTAGGCGACGAACGTCAGCGCGGGAGCCGGGCCTGCACGAAGGCCACCAGCGCGTCCACCGTGTCGAGCCTCACGCCGGCGAGGTCCTTGGCGGAGAAGCGCAGGTCGAACCGCGCCTCCAGCGCCTCGAGCACCAGCACCAGCGCGAGCGAGGGCACGTGGAGCTTCGCCCCGTCCGAGTCCGGCACGGCGTCGAGGTGCTCGGCGAGCACCTCGCGGATGTCGTCGCGCAGCGCCATGGCGGCGTTCAGCGCACGACCTTGATGGAGAACATCGGCGTCTTGAGCGTGCCGTACAGGCGCACCCAGGTGGCGAGGTACATCTCGGTCGCGCGCGCGTTGGCGATGCCGCCGAGGTCGAGCACGTCGGTCCACCCGAAGCGCTGCAGGAGCCCCGTCACCTGCTGCTTGGCCGCCGCGTCGTCGCCGCAGACGAACATGGTGTGCGCGCCGCCCGCGAGCGCGGTGGGGTTCACCATCAGGTGGGCGTTGACGGTGTTGAGCGTCTTCACCACCTTGAGCGCGGGGAAGGCGCGCTGCAGCTGCTCGCCCAGCGAGTCGGTGTTGCAGACGGTGAGCGTGGGCGGCATGCCCTTCGAGAAGTCGAGCGGGTTGGAGATGTCGATGAGCACCTTGCCCGCGAGGTGCTCCTTCGCGAGCTGCAGCGCCTCGAGCGCTCCGCGCCCGCTGGTGGCGTTCACCAGCAGCTCCGCGCCCGCCGCGGCGTCGGCGAAGGTCGCGAGCTTCACCTGCGGGTGAGCGTCGAGGAAGCCCTTGAGCGGGGCGGTGCCCATGCCGTCGGGGGCGGTGCGCGCCAGCGTGGCCTTGGGGTCGCGCGTGCCCATCGTCACCGCGTGGCCCAGCTCGGCGAGCTTCCCGGCGAGCGCCTGGCCGACCATTCCTGTTCCGAGGACCGCGACCTTCATGGCGAGTGCTCCTGCGAGAGAGTGGGGTGAGAACGGTGCGCGGAAAGTGCGCCGCGGTCCAGCAGGA
>JAIBBQ010000242.1 GCA_019694595.1 Myxococcaceae bacterium | reverse complement strand
TGGCCGCGCCGACGCCCGCAGCACCCGCCGAGGCGGCACCCGCCGCTGCCGCGCCGGCTCCGAAGGCCGAGCCGCCCGCCGAACCGCCCGCCGACCCCAAGGCGGACATCGAGCTGCCGCGCAGCGAGCCGCCGGAGCTCGCGGGCGGAGAGATCGACTACGGCGGCATGCTCTTCCGCACCTTCGTGGTGCTGGGGCTGGTGATCGCGGTCATCTACCTGACGCTCAACCACGGCCTGCGCCGGCTGATGGGCATCAGCGCGCCGGGCCGGAGCCCGGGGGTGTTGCAGGTGGTCGACCAGGTGAGCCTCGACCAGAAGCAGCGCCTCTACGTGGTGCGGGCGGCGGGCGAGTACCTGCTGGTGGGCGGAGCCGACGGCGGCCTGAGCCTCCTGTCCAAGCTGGACACCGCGAAGGTCGACGAGCTGCGCGCGGCGAAGCCGGCCGCGCCCGCGGTGACGCTGAGTCCCCTGTTGCAGAAGCTGCTGGGCAAGCGCGGCGCGCCGCCGCCGCCGCCCGGAGGACCCGCATGACCCGACGTGTCTTGGCCTTTCTCTACGTGGCGGCGGTGCTGCTGACGCCGGGCGTGGCGTTCGCGGGCCGGGTGCCGGCGATGCGCGCCGAGGCGCCGCCCGCGGCCAACCCCGACCTGGTGGGCGACGGCTTCGCCAACAAGCCGCTGGTGTTGATGGTGGCGCTCACCGCGCTGGGCCTGGCGCCCTTCGTGCTGCTGATGGTCACCAGCTTCGTGAAGATCTCGGTGGTGCTGTCGATCGTCCGCTCGGCGATGGGCACCCAGCAGATCCCGCCGACGCAGGTGATCACCGGGCTGGCGATCATCTTGACGGTCTACATCATGGCGCCGGTGGGCCAGGAGATGTACCGGGCGGCCGACGCCGACAGCTTCAAGAACCCCGAAGGGCTGCTCTCGTCGAAGAACGTGGCCCAGCTGTTCAAGGCCTCCGACCGCGCGAAGGAACCGCTGCGGGACTTCCTGCTCAAGAAGGTGAGCATCAAGGACCGGTCGCTCTTCTTCAGCCTGGCGCTCAAGATGCGCAAGCTGGAAGACCGCAAGGGCATCACCGACAAGGACTTCCTGGTGATCGTGCCGGCGTTCGTGGTGTCCGAGCTCAAGGAAGCGTTCCAGATCGGCTTCCTGCTCTTCGTGCCGTTCATCGTCATCGACATGGTGGTGGCGAACATCTTGCTCGCGCTCGGCATGCACATGCTGTCGCCGACCACCATCTCCATGCCCTTCAAGCTCTTGCTCTTCGTGCTGATCGACGGCTGGTACTTGATCGCGAAGGGCCTGGTCGTCGGGTACCTCTAGAGGAGCCACGCATGCATCAGCTGACCTTCGTCACCCAGCAGGCGCTCTTTCTGGTGCTGGTGGCTTCGGGGCCACCGGTGGTCATCAGCCTGATCGTGGGCTTCCTGATCTCCGTCTTCCAGGCGACCACCCAGATCCAGGAACAGACGCTCTCGTTCGCGCCCAAGGTGGTGGTGGTGTTCGGCTCGCTGGCGCTCGCGGGGTCGTGGATCGGCGCGCAGCTGGTGCGCTTCGCCTTCCACGTCTTCGACCGCTTCCCGGCGCTGGTCGGTCACTAGGGCAGGCCGCGCGATGCTGGGCGACCTCGTCGAGGCGGTGCGGGAGCAGGTCGGGATCAAGACCGACTTCACCGTGCTGCTGCTCACGGTGGCGCTGCTGCTCGCGCGCATTCTCCCCACCATCATCCTGACCCCGATGGTGGGCGGCGAGACCACGCCCAGCGAGGTGAAGCTGGGCCTGGGGGTGCTCATCGCGCTGGTGCTGATGCCCGGCGTGCAGGACCGCATGCAGTACATTCCGCTGTCGCCGCTGCCCTTCGTCGCGCTGCTGATGAAGGAGCTCTTCATCGGCTACGCCTTGAGCTTCATCGTGAGCCTGGTCTTCGACGCGGCGCAGATCGCAGGCGGCCTGATGGACAACATGTCGGGCACCAACCAGGCGCAGCTCATGGTGCCGTCGATCCAGCAGCAGGTGTCGCTGTACGCGTCGCTGCAGGTGCAGCTCTTCGTGACCCTGTTCCTGACCATGAACGGGCACCACCTGGTGATCCACTCGTTCGCCGACAGCCTCGCGAGCATCCCGCTCGACGGCTTCCCCCACTTCTCGCACGGCGCCTGGCCGTTCTTCGACCTGGTGATCCGCGTGTTCGGCGACCTGTTCCGGGTGTCGCTGGCGCTCTCGGCCCCGGTGCTCCTGGCCACCTTCCTCACCGACCTGGCGCTGGGCATGATCAACCGCGTGGCGCCGCAGGTGCAGGTGTTCTTCATCGCCGGGCAGATCAAGCCGACGGTGGCGGCGGTGGTGATGTTCGCGTCGATCCATGTGATCTTCATCCGCGTGGTCGACGAGTACGGCGTGATGTTCACCTGGCTGAAGCGGGCCCTGATGCTCCTGAGCTAGCGACGCCATGGCCGACGAGAGCGGAGAAAAAACAGAAGAACCGACGGACAAGAAGATCGACGACGCCCGCAAGCAGGGCAACGTCTGGAAGAGCCGCGACCTCACCGGCGTCTTCGTCTTCCTGGTCGGCATGGGCGTGGTGAAGAGCACCTGGGAAGGCGTGCAGGTGCGCTTCCACGACCTCTTCATGTTCACCTTCGACCACCTGACCCACCCGCAAGGGCTGGAGAAGGCGACCTACAACGCGATGTTGATGGCCACGGGCGATCTGCTGATCATGACCCTGCCCATCGCGGGGGCGGCGGCGATCGTCGGGGCGCTGGTGGAGTTCCTCCAGGTCGGCTCGCTCTTCACGTTGGACCCGCTGATCCCCAAGCTCGAGAAGCTGAACCCCATCGAGGGGTTCAAGAACATGTTCTCGAAGAAGCAGCTCGTCGAGCTGCTCAAGTCGATGCTCAAGATCAGCATCACCGGGTACGTGGTCTACGGAGTGGTGCGCGACGCGATGGCGCTGGTGGTGGCGACCATTCGCGGCGGGCCCGATTCCACCATGCTGGTGATGGGCGAGCTCGTCTACCGGGTGTCGGTGCGGGTCAGCATGCTGCTGTTCGTGTTCGCGATCTTCGACGTGTTCTTCCAGCGGCGCGCGTACATGAAGCAGCTGATGATGACGAAGGACGAGATCAAGAAGGAATACAAGGAGAGCGAAGGCGACCCGCACCACAAGGCGAAGCGCAAGGAGCTCCACATGGAGATCCTCGAGGGCGCGCAGATGGAAGCGGCCAAGGGCGCCGACGTCATCGTCACCAACCCCGACCACTACGCGATCGCGCTCAAGTACGACCAGGCGAAGGACGCGGCGCCGATGGTGATCGCCAAGGGCATGGACGCGCGCGCCCAGGCGCTCAAGCAGCTGGGCCGCGAGCACGACGTGCCGCTGCTGCGCAACGTGCCGCTGGCGCACGCGCTGTACCGGGTCGAGGTGGGGCAGGAGATTCCCGAGGCGCTCTACGACGCGGTCGCCGAGGTGCTGAACTTCGTCTACCAGCTCAAGGCGCCGCCGGCGGCGAAGGGCGCGGCCTGAGCGATGGCGAACGACGACGAGCCGATCGCGATCGCGGTCAAGTACGACAAGGAGAAGGACAACGCGCCGCGCGTGGTGGCCAAGGGCATGCGGCTGCGCGCCGAGAAGCTCAAGGAGATCGCCAAGGAGTACAACATTCCGCTGATGCGGAACGTGGCGCTGGCGAACGCGCTCTTCCGGGTCGAGGTGGGGGAAGAGATTCCCGAGGAGCTCTACGACGCGGTGGCCGAGGTGCTGAACTTCGTCTTCGCCCTGAAGCAGGAGCAGGAAGGTCAGGGGAAGAAGTGAGTTGAGGTAGGCTAGGGTCGTCTCGAGAGGACGCCATGGCGAAGATCAACCAACCGCCTCCGCAGTTGCCCCCGTGGCCGTGGGGCAGCGCACGCACGGTGCGCGAGAAGCTGGTCAACCCGGCGCAGCTCGACCGCAAGGCGCGCAAGAAGGGCGACCCCAAGAACCCGGCGCTGGCCTCGGCGGCGCTGCTCGACTTCATCGGCCCGGCGCATTCCGCCGACGAGCTGCGCCTGCCGCTGCCGCCCACGCCCGAAGGGCACGACGCCGACCTGGCGGCGATGGTCGACCGCGAGTCGATGCAGTCGGTGGCCGAGCGGCGCAGCCAGGGGCAGCGCACCGCGATGGAGAACGCGCTCAACGCGGCGCGCGCGGCGCCCGATCGCCTGGAGCGCCTCAAGTCGCTGCTCAGCCGCGAAGCGCAGATGCTCGAGGTGGTGAGCAAGGTGAGCGAGGACATGGAAGAGATCGTTCGCCGCATGCGCGAGGAGCAGCAGGACGAGGCGTACTGATGGCCAGCGACGATGCAGGGCTCGCCAGCCGGGTGCAGCGCTGGGCCGACGGGAAGGCGACGCTGAAGGACGTGCGCGGCTACAGCGACGAGGAGCTGTATTCGATCGCCCGCACGGCCTACTTCTTCTACTACCAGGGGCGGCTCAACGAGGCGCGGACCCTGTTCCAGGGGCTGTACGCGGTGAACCCCACCGACGCGTATTTTGCAAAGGCCCTTGGCGTCGTGGAGATGGCGGCTGGAAACCCGCAGGGTGCCAGCGCGGCTTACGACGTGGCGATCAAGATCGCCCCAGATGATCCAGCCGCTTACGTGGGTCGGGCGGAGGTCAGGATCAGCCAGGGGCAGCGCACGCAGGCCATTGACGACCTGCGTCGTGCGGGCCAGTTGTCCACCGAGGACGACACCCTGAAAGCCAAGATTTCCGCGCTGTTGGGTGCCCTTCTCAAAAAGTAAGCTTACGCACGCAACCGGGGTTGGCCGGAGGCGATAACTGGTACAGTTGTCCTACTCGGCGCACTTCGCGCCCACAAACACTGGAGCAGGTCCATGGGCTTTCTTGGCGGCATTGTGAGGGGTATCGAGAGCGCGTTCGTCACCAGCCTGAAGATGTCGCTGATGCTGGGCGTCGGCGCAATGACCGGCGGAGTCGGCCTCCTCGGCGCCGAGTCCATGCTGGCTGGCATCCTTGGGACCGGGTTCACCGCTGGCGGCGCGGGGGGCTTGCTCTCCTCGATGCTGCCCATGGCCCTGTCGAACCCGATGATGGCGCTCGCGCCTCAGATGGGGTTGTCGAACTTCGTGGGCGGCAGCGTGATGAACGCGGTGCAGAGCCGCATCCTCGGTGGCACGGGCATCCAGATCCCCGGCATGGCGGACCGCGTGAGCCAGATGGCGACCACCACGCACAGCTACGCCGACCAGATCGCGACCGGCGGCCTGGGCAACACCATCGCCGAGACCTGGGGCGGCGGCACCAAGAACATCGGTGACGTGGCGGGCACCAACATGAGCAACGACGAGCGCGCGATGCTCGCCGAGATGGACCCGAAGGATCGCAACCGCTACATCCTGCAGAAGCGCATGCAGGAGAAGGCGGAAATTGCCTCGCTGCTCTCGAACCTCCAGAAGATGCGTCACGACGCCGCGATGGCCATCATCAGCAACATGCGTTAACGGCGTAGACCCCGATCTTCTTTCGGAATACAAAGTGGGCGCTCTCGCAAGGGGCGCCCACTTTTCATTTTGCGTTGGGAGGGATTCACCGTGGCGGACAAGCCCCAGCAGAACAAGGACCAGGCGGCCGATGCGGGCAAGGCGGGTGCTCCGCAGGTCACGCCGGGCTGGGAGAAGGTCCTCTACACGCCGGCGCGCGTGGAGCAGTGGATCCGCGGTGAGATCACGCTCCAGGAGCTCTCGGCCATCAGCGGGCCGGAGATGCTGGAGATGGCGATCACCGGCTTCCGGCTCTACGAGAACGGCCGCTTCGACGACGCCAAGGTGATCTTCAAGGGCCTGGCGGCGCTGGACCCCAAGGAGTCGTACTACCTGACGGCGCTCGGCGCGGTGTACCTGGCCCAGGAAGACCTGGACAACGCGGAGACCTGCTTCTCCAACGCCATCAAGCTCAACCCCAAGGAGCTGGCGAGCTACGTGAACCGCGGTGAGGTGTTCCTGCGGCGCGGCAAGGTGATGGAAGCGGCGCACGACTTCAAGCGCGCCGTGGAGCTCGACCCCAAGGGCGAAGATCCGTTGAGCCACCGCGCGCGCGTGCTGGCGGCGGCGGCCCTCGAGGCGATCCAGGACATCAAGGCGGGCAACAAGAACGTGGAGAAGGGCGGCGCCAAGGCGCCCGCGGCCAAGGCGGCTCCTGCCAAGGGGGCGCCGGCGAAGGCGGCTCCCGCGAAGGGCGCGCCGGCCAAGCCGGCGGCGAAGGCCCCTCCTGCGAAGGCGTCGGGCAAGCCGGTCGCGAAGGCAGCTCCCGCGAAGAAGAAGTAAGCGAAGGGTCGCGGTGAGCGCTCAGCGCGGAACACGAAGCCAGTCGCGGCAGGATCTGCCGCGCCGCACGCCGAAGCAGGTGACGGTGCTGTACTTCCCCAAGGGAGGTCGCCCGTTCCGCAACCGGACCAGCCAGACCGACGTGGCGGTGCCGGTGATCGACGAGGTGGTCACCGAGGTCGACGCGGTGGCGCCCACGGCGGCGGGCGGCAAGCGTCGCAAGACGAAGGAGACGGCGCTGCCGGAAGGGGTGGTTCCTTCTGGGAGCGGCCGCACCTCGAGCGCGGACCAGGTCTCGGACCTGGCGGTCTTCGGGCACCAGCTCTTCGAGCAGGGGCGGGTGGAAGAGGCGCGGGTGATCTTCGAAGGCCTGGTGAGCACGGGGGCGCACGACGCGTTTCCCCACACCATGCTGGGCACCATCTACCTGGCGATGGGCGACCAGGAACGTGCGCTGGCGCTGTTCCAGGCGGCGCTGGAGCTGGACCCGAGCGACATGGCGGCCCGGGTGTACCGGGGCGAGATCCGTCTCTCGAAGGGAAAGATGAAGCTGGCGACCGAGGACCTGAAGCGGGCAGTCGCCAAGGGCGACCCGTCGGACCCCTTCGTCCACCGGGCCCAGCGGCTGCTGCAGCTGAGCAAGGCGCAAGAAAAGCGCTCTCGCCGCTGACCGGGGTAAGCTCCTTTCTCCGTGGCGAAGAAGAACGCCTTCATCGACAAGTATTCCGACATCGTGCTCGCGGTGGTGGTGATCGCCATCGTCGGCATGATGATCGTGCCGCTGCCCACGTTGCTGCTCGACGTGTTGCTGACGATCAACATCAGCATCTCGGTGGTGGTGCTGCTGATCGCGCTCTACATCCCCGGGGCGCTGCAGATCTCGGTGTTCCCGACGTTGCTGCTCATCACCACGATGTACCGGCTGGCGCTCACGGTCTCGACGACCCGGCTCATTCTCTCGACCGGCGACCCGGGCGAGGTCGTGGTGGCGTTCGGCAACTTCGTGGCCCGCGGCAACTTCGTGGTCGGCGGCATCATCTTCATCATCCTGGTGGTGGTGAACTTCATCGTGATTTCCAAGGGCTCGGAGCGCGTCGCGGAAGTGGCGGCCCGCTTCACCCTCGACGCGATGCCCGGCAAGCAGATGTCGATCGACGCCGACCTGCGGTCGGGCGCCATCGACATGGAAGAGGGCAAGCGCAAGCGGCGCGACCTCGAGCGCGAGAGCCAGCTGTTCGGCGCGATGGACGGCGCCATGAAGTTCGTCAAGGGCGACGCCATCGCCGGCATCATCATCACGGTGGTGAACATCGTCGGTGGCCTGGCGATCGGCGTGCTGCAGAAGAACCTGGCGGTGGGCGACGCGGCGAAGAAGTACTCGCTGCTCACCATCGGCGACGGCCTGGTCGGCATGATCCCCGCGATTCTCATTTCCACCGCGGCGGGCATCATCGTGACCCGCGTCGGCGGCGAGGAAGAAGGGGCTCACCTCGGCAAGGACGTGAGCAGCCAGCTGACGGCGTACCCGAAGGCGATCGCCATCGCCGCGGGCATGCTCTTCGTGCTGGCGCTGATTCCCGGTCTGCCGAAGGTGCCGTTCTTCATCTTGTCGGTGGCGGCGGGCTCGGGCGCGTACTTCATGCTGCGCAAGCCGAAGGAGGCCGCGGTCGGCCCCGACGGTGAGCCGGTGGAAGGCGAGCCGGGGGAAGAAGGCGCCACGCCAGCATCGCAGGCGCCGGCGCCCAAGGAGCCGATCAACCCGGACTCCGAGCTCTTCATCCCCGTGGTGACGCCGATCGTGCTCGAGGTGAGCGACGCGCTGGTGCCGTACGTCGACTCGCGCCAGGACAACGGCAAGTTCCTCTACGAGCTGATTCCGTTCATGCGCGACGGTCTGTTCGTCGAGCTCGGCGTGCGCTTCCCCGGCGTGCGCGCGCGCGGCAACCCGAGCCTTCCGCCGGGCGCGTACCAGATCCAGATCAACGAAGTGCCGGTGGTGACCGGTCAGGCGACGCTGGGCCACATCCTGGTGAACGACACCGTGGACCGGCTCAAGCTGATGAGCGTCGAAGGCTTCGAGGCCATCAACCCGGCGACCCGGCAGCCCGCGGCGTGGGTGCCCGAGCAGTTCAAGGAGCAGTGCGAGGCGGCGGGGCTCACCACGTGGGACGTGCCGGGCTACATCATTCTCCACCTGGCGTCGGTGCTGCGGCGCTACGCGCGGGAGTTCGTCGGCGTGCAGGAAGCGCAGACGATGCTCGACCAGCTGGAGAAGGCGTTCCCGGCGATCGTGAAGGAAGTGGTGCCCAAGGTGGTGTCGGTGCTCAAGCTGACCGACATTCTCGGGCGCCTGGTCGAAGAGGAGATCTCGGTCCGCGACCTGCGCGGCATCTTGCAGGCGCTGGCGGAGCAGGGACAGGTGGAAGCGGACAGCGTGATGCTGACCGAGCACGTGCGCAGCTCGCTCAAGCGCTACGTCTCGCACAAGTACGCGCGCGGCACGAACACCCTGGTGGTGTACCTGCTCGACCCGCAGATCGAAGACGCGATCCGCAGTGCGATCAAGCGCACCTCGGCGGGCACGCACCTGGCGCTGGAGCCGGACATCGCGCAGGAGATCGTGCAGGCGGTGAAGAACGAGTGCGGCCACCTGCCGCCGACGGCGCAGCGGCCGGTGATCCTCACCGCGATGGACATCAGGCGGTACGTGCGGAAGCTGCTGGAGTACGAGTTCAACCCCCCGTTCTCGGTGGTCAGTTTCCAGGAGCTGTCGCCGGAACTGAACATTCAGCCGGTGGCCAGAATCAGTACGCGCTAGGTGTGGATTCTCATGACGTTGTTCACGCTGTAGCGGTGAGGCGGCTGAATGGTGTCATGCCGATGGCTCCGTGGCATCGGCCTTCGTTGTAGTGGCGTAACCATCCGCGGAGCGCCACCACCCGCTGC
>JAIBBQ010000241.1 GCA_019694595.1 Myxococcaceae bacterium | reverse complement strand
GGCGGCGCGATCGAAGCGCGGGCGCGCGCGCTGGTGGAGGCCTTCGGGCCAGGCGCCTCGAAGTGACCTAAGTTCCCCGCCATGCCTCAGCCAGCCAACGGGCCCCGGCGGCCGTCGATCGCCATCACCCCCGACGTCAGCACTCCGACCCCCGAAGCGCCGCACGCCAAGTACGAAGTGAAGAGCGCCTACGCCGACGCGGTGACCCGCGCGGGCGGGCTGCCCTTCATCCTCCCGTACAGCGAAGATCACGCCTTGCTCGAGGCCTGGCTCGAACGCGTCTCCGGCGTGCTCATCACCGGCGGCGCCTTCGACATTCCGCCCGAGGAGTACGGCGAGCAGCCGCGAGAGGGGCTGGGCCCGGTGAAGCGGGAACGCACGCGCTTCGAGCGCGAGGTCCTCAAGCTGGCGCTGGAGCGCAAGCTGCCGGTGCTCGGCGTCTGCGGCGGCATGCAGCTGCTCAACGTCGCGCTGGGCGGCACGCTGGTGCAGGACATCTCGCGCGAGCGGCCGGGCGCGCATGGCCACGAGCAGAAGCACGATCGCACCCAGCCGGCGCACCCGGTGGAGGTGAAGGCCGGCACGGTGCTCGCCGAGTGCCTGGGCGAAGGCGACCTGATGGTGAACTCCACCCACCACCAGGCGGTGAACCGGCTCGCGCCCGGCGTGGTGGTGAGCGCCATCTCCCCCGACGGCATCGTCGAGGGCATCGAGGCCACCGCGTACCCCTTCGCCATCGGCGTGCAGTGGCACCCCGAGCTGCTCATCGACACCGTGCCGCCCAACCTGGGCCTCTACCGCCGCTTCATCGCCCAGGCGCGCGAGAAGCCGAAGTGACCACGGTGTTGCTGGTCGGCGGGGTCGACCCCACCGGCCGCGCCGGCCTCGCCGCCGATCTCGACGCGGCCCACGCGCTGGGCGCTCGCGCCGCGGTGGTGGTCTCCGCGCTCACCGTGCAGGGGGCAGGGCGGTTCCAGGTGAAGGCCGTGGGCCCGAGGCTCCTGCGCGCCGAGCTCTCAGCCGCACTCTCGGTGGGGCCCCAAGCCGTGAAGGTCGGCATGGTGCCCGACCGTGCGCACCTTGCGGAGCTGGTGCGGGCGCTGCGCCGCTTCGCCGGGCCGGTGGTGATCGACCCGGTGGTGCTCACCTCGCGGGGCGAGCGGCTCTCCAGGCTCGAGCCGGCCGACTACCTGGCGCTGGGCAAGGCGCTCCGCCGGGCGATCCTCACCCCCAACGACCAGGAGCTCGCCTGGCTCGGGGGGGAACGGCAGGTGCTCGAGGCCGGGTTCCACGCCGTGCTCTGCAAGGGCGGCGAGCGGGCCACCGACCTGCTGCTGCACCGCGGCGAGCGGGTGTCGTTCCGGGGGCGCCCCCTACATCGGAGCAGGCTTCACCACCGGGGCACCGGGTGCAGGCTCGCGACCGGCCTGGCGATTGGCCTGGGCGCAAGTTTTCCGCTGGCGGGGGCCGTCCGGCAGGCCCGCCGATTGGTTCGTCGATACCTGAGCCGACCTATACTGCCGCGAGACGTCATACCGGCCGCAGGCAGGAGCACGCTTTGACCTCCATTCGACTGTCGTTCGCTGGCGCGGCGCTGGCCGCCATGCTGTTCGTGTCTGGGTGCCAGTGTGGGCAACCCGATGGCTCCTCGGGGAGCGGCGGGGGCACCGCCTCGGGCGGCGGCACGGCGAGCTCGGGCGGCAGTGGCGGGAATGCCGGCGGCACCGCGAGCGGCGGAGGCAGCGGGGGCGGCAAGGTCATCGACCCCAACGATCTCAACAACGACAAGAAGGACAGCGACTGCGACGGGCTCACCGACGCCGAGGAGCTCGGCAACACCTACGCGGGCGGCAAGCGCACCGACGCGGCGAACCCCGACTCCGACGGCGACGGCATCAAGGACGGCGTGGAAGCCGGGCGCACCGCCTCGGTCGACACCATGTGCGGCTACGTCGGCGACGCCGACCCCACCACGCGCACCCTGCCCACCGAGGCGGACAGCGACCAGGACGGCATCCCCGACGGGGTGGAAGACAGGAACCACGACGGCAAGGTGCAGACCGGGGAGACCGACGCCACCAACCCCGACACCGACTTCGACAGCCTGAAGGACGGCGCCGAGGACAAGAACCACAACGGCGCGGTGGACACCGGCGAGACCGACCCCACCAAGAAGGACACCGACGGCGACCTCATCAACGACGGCGTCGAGATCGCGACCACCAAGACCGACCCGCTGAAGAAGGACACCGACGGCGACACCTGCAACGACGGCGTCGAGGACTTCAACCAGAACGGCATGAAGGACCTGGGCGAGACCAACCCCAACGACGCCACCGACTGCGGGCCCGCGAACAACCCGGACACCGACGGCGACGGGCTGCCGGACAAGCTCGAGGACCGCAACAACAACGGCATGGTCGACGCCGACGAGTCGGACCCCAAGAAGGCCGACACCGACGGCGACGGCCTCAGCGACGGGGTGGAAGACCGCAACAAGAACGGCCGGTACGATCCCGGCGAGACCAACTTCCGCCGCATGGACACCGACTGCGACGGCCTCATCGACGGCCCGAGCACCGCGAGCTTCCTGGGCGAGGACGGGAACGCCGACGGCCTGGTGAACGGCAACGAGACCGACCCCACCAAGTTCGACACCGACGGCGACGGCATCAGCGACGGCGTGGAGCGCGGGCTCACCTCGGCCAAGATCCCCGACGCGGTGAACTGCACCAACATCCCCGTCGACGCGGACCCGGGCACCACCACCGACCCGACCAAGAAGGACACCGACAACGACGGCATCGACGACGGCGCGGAAGACGCCAACCAGAACGGCAAGGTCGACCTGCCGTTCGAGCTCGACCCCAACAACGGCACCGACGGCACCGGCCCCGCGGGCCAGGTCTGCACGGTGATGAAGCTGCGCCCGGTGACCTTCAAGGCGCAGGGCGAGCCCGACATCCAGCTCGGGTTGCCGGCGACCTTCTCCGAGATCCGCACCGCGGTGACCGGCGGCACCAACGCCGGGCTGGTGGGCTTCGATCCCACCAACAACGTGGCCTTCATCGCCTGGCGTCAGGCCGCCCCCTCGGGCGCCACCACGCCGACCGCGGACGAGGCGGCGCTGGTGCAGAAGCTCAACCTGGTGGCGAACATCAGCCTGCCCAGCACCCAGACCTTCACCACGTGGGACGGCATCCCCGCGCTGCAGGCGTTCTACCAGCAGGCCGGCAACGGCGAGCTCAAGGCCCGCGCCAACGCCATCGCCGAAGCGATGATCGGCCCCGGCGCCGGCGCGCTGGTGGGCGCCTCCGCGGTCAGCGGCCCGTTCCAGCTTCAGGTCGAGTACCTCCACCGCACCAACTCGGCGGTGGTGGTGATCGTCGCGCTGACCCCGGTCATCTCCTTCACCGGGGCGCCGCTCTTCACCATGAGCGACACCGCGGGCGGCTCGGCGGTGGCCCAGTTCGGCGACGCCAACGCCTACCAGTGCGAGCGCTTCACCCCCACCTCGGGCAAGGTCGACTTCGTCTTCGTGGTCGACGATTCCTGCTCGATGGCCGGGTCGCAGACGGCGCTCGGCCAGGCCGCCACGGCGATGGGCAATGCGCTCAACAACTCGACGCTCGACTGGCGCGTGGCGCTGATCGGCAGCTCCTACGCGCAGGCGGGGCGGCCCGGGTACACCGGGTACCGCCGCGGCTTCGTGGCCAAGAACGACGCCAACGCCATCAACACCTTCAAGGGGTGGCTGACCGCCAACGCGGCGTGCACCAACTCCAACACCCAGTGCAACCCGGGGCAGGCGTGCTTCAGCGTCGACGGCGGCTGGCTGGGCATCTGCGCCGGCGGCCAGGAGACGACGCTGGGCTCGCTGCGGTCGCTCATCAACGACATCACCCCGGGCACCGCGACGCCGCAGGTGGACAAGGCCCGCGCCGATGCGCAGCTGGTGCTGGTGCTGCTCGGTGACGCCGACGACCAGACACAGTCGTACAACCCCACCACCAACCGCATCGTCTCGGTGGAGAGCTGCAACCCGGGCATGACGGGCTGCGAGCCGGTGAGCGACTTCGTGAGCTTCTTCACCGGCGCGGCGGGCGACGGTGGCACGGCGACCCACAACAAGCTGGGGCTCAACCTGCCGGTGCACACCATCGTCTGCCCCGACAACGGCGCCGCCTGCAACGGCGAGTACCGCACCACCCCCAACCAGCGGCACGCCACGGTGAGCACGGCGACGGGGGCGATTCGCGGGGCGATCAACGACGCGGCGTCGATCCAGTCGACGATGGGCAACATCGTGAACTCCACCATCGCCGCGGCCGGCTACAAGATGCAGAAGCCGCCCATCGGCGCGTCGGTGAAGGTGGCGATGAACGCGGTGCTCGACGCCGGCGTCTGCAACCCGAACGACCTGCCGCGCTCGCGCGTCGACGGCTTCGACTTCGACGGCGTCAACCGCAGCATCTCGTTCTACGGCGGCTGCCGGCCCTCCAGCGCCTCCAGCCAGGCCGCGGTCAGCTACCGGTACTGGATCGACGTCACCCCGAACCCGGGCGGCAACCCGCCGCCGTGCTCGAACGACCCGTTCTACGACGCGAACGACCCCGACTTCTGCAAGGGCAAGCTCGCCTGCAACCTGCAGCTCAACGTCTGCGAGTGCCCGTCGAACTGCGGCGGCAACGCGCCTCCGGGCAAGGTCTGCGACACCAACAAGTTCGTCTGCGACTTCGTCTGCACCTCCGACTGCGGCGGCACTTGCAACGGGTACCAGCTCTGCAACACCCAGGCGTGCACCTGCGAGTGCGTGCAGACCGCGTCCTGCGCGGTGGGGTACAAGTTCCAGAACGGCGGCGGGGTCTGCGGCTGCGTCTGCGACACCGCCTCGCTCAACTGCGGCCCGACCTACCAGGCCGACCCCAACAGCTGCAGCTGCGTCTGCAAGCCGTCGTGCGGCGGCTGCCCGAGCGGCCAGACCTGCAACCCGTCGACCTGCTCCTGCGGCGGCGGGGTGAATTAGAGGCTGGTTCCTGCCTTCGCGAGGGCGCTGCCCGCGAAGGCGGCGGGCTCGCCGGCTGACGCCTGGCTCGCCCCGTCCACGGAAGGTCCTCGGTGGCCTCGCGGCCGGGCACGGGGGAGGGCGTTCGGAGTCCCTCTGCCTCGGGCGGACTCGGTTGGCAGGCCGGTCAGCCGAAGATGCGCTGCTCGCCGCCGGCCTCGAGCAGCTCGCGCAGCGACCGGGCGGCTTCGCGCAGCAGGTCCTCGCTGTTGCGGACCGACTCCGACGGGAAGGTGGCGCCGCCGAAGCGCACCGGCACGGCCAAGGGGCCGGAAGGCGTCTCCGCGGTGGTCCGCACGGTGATGCTGAGGAGCCGCTTGGCGGCGATCAGGGCGCCGGCGGGGTCGGTCTCGGGCAGCACGATGACGAACTCGTCGTTGGCCAGCCGGAACACCCGGTCGGCGCCGCGCAGCCCGCCGCGCAGCTCTTCGACCAGGCGGCCCATGAAGCGGTCGCACCCGTCGCGGCCCAGCGTCTCGCGCAGCGCCGGGTAGTCGTCGAAGCCGAACACCAGCACCGAGGCCGGGCGGCCGTAGCGGCGGCTGCGCGACAGCTCGGCGTCGAGGCTCGCCTTGAGCTGTGCATAGGTGCCCGCGCCCGTCGCCGGGTCGAGCGCGCGCAGCTTCGAGAGCTCCTCTTCCGCCTCCACCAGCCGGCGCCGGTAGTCGCGCACGATCAGCGCCGAGTTGATGCGCGTCTGCAGCTCCACCAGCTTGAAGGGCTTGGTGACGTAGTCGTCGGCCCCCAGCTCCATGCCGCGGAGCTTCCCGCCCATGTCGCCCATCGCGGTGAGGAGGATGATGGGCAGCTGCGCGTGTGCCTCGCTCTCGCGCAGCGTCTTGAGCACCGAGAAGCCGTCGCGCCGGGGAATGTCGAGGTCCAGGAGCACCAGGTCCGGCTGGTGCTTGGCCACCGCCGCCAGCGCTTCCTCGCCGTCGGTCGCCTGGAACACCTCGAAGCCCGCCGACTCGCAGAGATCGACCAGCAGGGTGCGGGTGTGGAAGTCGTCGTCCACCGCCAGGATCTTCTTGGCGTGCCCCGCGCCGCTCTGTCCGCTCACTGGTACTCACCCCGCGCGCGGCTCTCGAAGCGGGTGAACTCCGACAGGAAGATGAGGTCCACGCTGCCCACCGGGCCGTTGCGCTGCTTGGCGACGATCAGCTCCACCGGAATGGCGCTCGACGGCGGCCCGGCCTGCTCTTCGCCGTCGTCCTCGCGGTGAATGAACATCACCACGTCGGCGTCCTGCTCGATGGCGCCCGACTCGCGGAGGTCGGACAGCATCGGCTTGCCGCCCTTGCGCTCCTCGACCTTACGGTTGAGCTGCGAGAGCGCGATGATGGGTACGTTGAGTTCCTTCGCCAGCTGCTTGAGCGCGCGGCTGATCTCCGCGACCTCGAGCTGGCGGCTCTCGACCTGGCCCTTCTGGTGCATCAGCTGCAAGTAGTCGATGACGATGAGCCCCAGCGAGTCGTCGCGCTGCTTGAGCCGCCGGGCCTTGGCGCGCAGGTCGAAGCTCGAGAGCGCGCCGGAGTCGTCGACGTACAGGGGCGTGGTGAACAGCTCGTTGGCCGCCTCCGACAGCTTGCCCATGTCGTTCTCCGACAGGCGGCCGTTGCGCAGCTTGCGCATGTCGATGCGCGCCGCCGAGGCGAGCAGACGCTGGGTGAGCTGGGTGGAAGGCATTTCGAGCGAGAACACCGCCACCGCGCGCTTCTCGTTGCGCGCCGCGTGGAGCGCCATGTTCATCGCCAGCGACGTCTTGCCGATGCCGGGGCGCGCCGCGAGCACGATGAGCTCGCCGCCGTGGAGCCCGGTGAGCTGCGCGTCGAGGTCCACGTACCCGGTGGACAGGCCGGTGATGCCGGTGGCGCTCTGGCGCATGCGATCGAGCTGATCGAGCGCCGGCATCATCAGGTTGGACAGCTTCTCGAGATCGCCGACCCGCTTCTTCTCGGCGATGAGGAAGATGCGCCGCTCGGCCTCGTCGACCAGCTCCTCGGTGCGGCCGGCGTCGCTCGACGCCATCTCCGACACCTGGCGGCCCACCGCGGCCAGCGCCCGCCGCACCGCGCGGTCCTTGACGATCGCCGCGTACTCCAGCGCGTTCTGGGAGAACGGCGTCGACTGGTCGAGCTGCGCCAGGTACGCCGGCCCGCCCGCGCTCTGCAGCTGCCCCTGGCTCTTGAGCTCCTCGGCGAGCGTGAGCGGGTCGACCTTCTGGCTGCGGCGGTCGAGCTCCCGCATCGCCGCGAAGATCTGGCCGTGGCCCGCGTGGGAGAAGTCCTCGGGGTCGACCGCCCGCAGCACCTCGGCGAGCAGCGAGTTGTCGGCGACGATCGCGCCCAGCACGGCCGACTCGGCCGAGAGATCCGTGAGCGCTGAGGGGTTGGGCGTCATCGAGGACCTCCGAAACGAAGCGAGGCCCCGAACTGTACGCTCGGGACCTCGCGGTGAAAAAGACCGCTGCTGCGGAGCGCGTTACGCCTGCGCCTCGCCAGCGACCTCGACCTTGATGGTCGTGGTGACTTCGCGGTGCAGCCGGATCTCCACGTCGAACTGGCCGATGGACTTGATCGGCTCGGGGAGGTGGATCAGCCGGCGGTCGATCGCCTGGCCCTGCTTGGCGAGCGACTCCGCGATGTCGAGCGAGGTCACCGAGCCGTAGAGCTTGTCCTGCTCGCCGACCTTGCGGGTGATCTTCACCGACACCGAGCCCAGCTTCTTGGCTTGCTCCTGGGCGGTGCCCTTGAGCTTCTGCTGCCTCAGGGCGATGACCTGCTTCTCGTGCTCGAGCTGCCGCACGTTCGCCTGGTTGGCCAGCATCGCCAGCGCCTTGGGGAACAGGTAGTTCCGGGCGTAGCCTTCCTTGACCGAGACCAGCTCGCCGGAGCGGCCCAGGTTGTACACGTCTTCTCGCAGAATGACCTTCATGGCGGCTCCTAGCCCTGCAGCATCAGGTAGGGGATGAGCGCCAGGCCGCGCGCCTGCTTGATGGCCTTGGCCACCTGGCGCTGGTGCTTGGCGCAGTTGCCCGAGATGCGGCGGGGAATGATCTTGCCGCGCTCGGTGACGAAGTACTTGAGGGCCGACTGATCCTTGAAGTCGACCTTCACGTTGCGGTCCGCGCAGTAGCGGCAGACCTTGCGGCGCCCGAAGCCTCGGCCGCCACGGCCCTCGTCGTCCTTCATGTCGCCGCGATCGCCGCGGTCACCGCCGGGGGCAGGGCGACCGCCGCCCTTGCCACCGCTCCGCTCACCCTGGGGGTTCATGGTGCTCATGGTTGAAGTGGTCCTTTAGTTCTCGAAGGAGTTGTCTTCGAAGCCGCCTTCGTCCCCGCCGTCGTACGGCCGGTACGCATCGCGCTCCGCGCCGCCGAGCGGCTTGTTGTCGTCGACGTCGCCCGACAGCTTCACGTCTTCCAGCACGGGCTTCGACTCGGGGTCGACGCGCTCGCCGAGCTTCTTGGACATGAAGCGCGAGACTTCGTCGAAGTTGCGCAGGTTGCGCTCGATCTCGCTGACCAGCGCGCTGCCACCGAGGTAGTGCGCGTGCACGTAGATCGCCCGGGGCTGCTTGGCGACCGGGTACATGGTCTTCTTCTTGCCCCAGGTGGTGAAGCGCAGGAACTTGCCGCCGTCACGGTTGACGATGCCGCGGACGCGCTCCTTCACCTTGTCCACGTTGTCGTCGGTGAGGTCCGGCTTCACCAGGAAGACGGTCTCGTACTCGCGGAGCAGGTGTGCCCCGGTGCTCTTGTCTGCCATGTGTTTTCTCCCCATGGTTTGAGCCCCCCAGGCAGACCTCGCCCGAAGAGCGGGAAGACGGAACGTGCTCTCGCATTTCCGGGGGTGGGGAACCGCGCGCCCACCAGCCATCGCGCTTTCCCGTCGAGGGGGTGAACCCTTTTCGGGAAGCGGCCTCTTAGGGGGCGCCACCCCTCGAGTCAAGGCGGGCCAGGGCCGTTTCGTGCTACGGCCTCGGTCCGTTCGATGCGCTCCTGGCTCTTCCTCGCGCCTGGGCTGTGGCTGCTCGCGGCGCCCGCGTTCGCGCAGGCCACCGGCGAGGTCGCCCCCAAGGGCTCCAACGGCGCCTCCGACGCCCCGGCCGAGCTGGAGCGCGCCAGCGGACTGTCGGAAGTGCCCGCCGATGCTGGGACTTTGGCCGACGCCGTGGTGAGCCCCGACGCCGGAGCGCCGCAGCCCGTGGCCACCTCGCTGGGCCCGGTGGA
>JAIBBQ010000240.1 GCA_019694595.1 Myxococcaceae bacterium | reverse complement strand
CAGGTCTCGAGCGCGGCGAGCGCGCGGCCTGGCCCCTGCTTCCGGGGCTTCCGGGGCGTCATTCCTTGGGCGTGGCGGTCGCGGCCAGCACCGCGTCCACCGCGGACTCCGCGGCGTCGAGCAGCGCGTCGCGCACCGGCGGCACCGCCGCCAGCCTGACGCCGAGCGCGATGATCCGCTGGGTGGTCGGCGTGAACAGGCCGCCGCCCAGCACGTACCCCACCCCCAGCGCGGTGAAGACCGCCCCGTAGGGGTTGCGCTGCACGCGGCCTTCGAGATCGAGCCGGTCGAGCAGCCCGCGCTCCTCGGCCGCGGGGGCGGCGTCGCCGCCGCTGCCGTTGGGCGAATCGCTCATCGCCGCGAGGCCAGCCGCCCGATGAGGAAGCCGAGCGCCAGCGCGCCGCCGATGGCGAGCGCCGGGTTCTCGCGGATGAAGCCCTTCGCCTTGGCGTTGGCGTCGGCGAGCTTCTCCTTCGCATCCTCCAGCCGCGGCGACAGCTTCTCTTCCAGCGCCTTGAGCCGCTCTTCCATGCCTCGCACTGCGCCTTCGACCGCCATGGTGTGTCTCCCTTCGTGAAGAACGTCTGCGTCTCAGTCCCGGCTGCGGGGCCACAGCGCCCCGAGCAGCGCCCCCACCACCAGCGCTCCCGCGACCACCGCCACCGGGTGCCGGCGGACGTGGACCTTCCAGTCCGACAGGCCCTTGAGGTCGCCCTTGAGCGCCTCGCTTGAGGCGATCAGCCGGGCGCGGGCGTCGGCGATGCGCGCCTGGAGCGCTTCCGGCGTGGGCGCGTGCCCGTTGCTCAGCGGCGCGAGCGCGGTGGGGTCAGCCATGGGAAGGCTCCTCGGCAGGCTTGGTTCCCAGCACCAGGGCACGCGAGGCCTCGATCGACGCGATGGCCTCGGCGACCTTGGGCGGCTGCTGCAGCCGGCGTACGGCCGAGAAGATGCCCCCACCGGCGATGGCGAGGTTGAAGAGGCCCACCAGGAGAAACGCCAGGTCGGCGGCCAGCCAGCGCCGCAGGAAGAGCGCCAGCGCCACGCAGAGGAAGCCCCACCCCACGAGGATCAGCGGCAGCAGGCCGACGATCAGCCCCGCGGCGGCGCCGTAGCGCTTGGCGTCGGCGGCGAGCTCCGCCTTGAACAGCGCGAGGTGCGCGCGGAAGAGCTCCAGCGCGCTCTCCACCACCGCACGGAGGCTCTGGGCCGGCGAGGACACGGCGCGGACCATACGCCAAAAGGCGCTTCGCACGGGCGGCGCTTCGCGTACAACGCGCTCGCCATGACGCTCCTGCTCGCCTTGACCCTGGCTGCGACGCCGTTCACCCCCAAGCACCGGCCGTACGACGTCGCGCACTACGCGCTGACGGTGCAGCTCGACACCTCGGGCGAGTTCAAGAACCAGGTGGCGATCACCCTGAAGCCGTCCAAGTCGCTCCAGGACGTCGAGCTCGATTCCATGGGGCTCGACGTGCAGAAGGCCGAGGTCGACGGCGCCGACGCCAAGTTCGTGGTGAAGGACGACCCCGCCGCCCACTCCGGCACCCTGACGGTGAAGAGCCCCAAGGCGCTCGCCCCCGGCAAGGACGTCGTCGTCACCATCACCTACTCCGGCAAGGCGAGCAGCACCTCGCACGAAGGCCTCTTCACGGTGAGCGACGACGACCGCGAAGGCGCGCTCCCGTACTTCTTCACCCAGCTGGAATCGACCTACGCCCGGCAGTTCTACCCGTGCAACGACGAGCCGGCCGACAAGGCCACCACCGAGCTGACCGCCATCGTCGACGAGCGCTACACCGTGCTGTCCAACGGCACCAAGGACAAGGACGAGAAGTACCAGGAAGGCGGCAAGAACCTGCGCCGGGTGCACTGGGTGCAGGACAAGCCCCATTCCACGTACCTGGTGGCGCTGGCGGTGGGCGAGTTCGTCGCGGTGGACGTGGGCGGCGACACCCAGGCCACGGTGTGGGCGCTCCCGGGCAAGCAGGACCGCGCCTTCGTGGCCACCAACTTCACCCGCACCGCGCTGGAGTCCGAGGCGCGGTTCCTGGGCGTGAAGTACCCCTGGCCCAAGTACGACCAGGTCGCGGTGCCGCACTTCTACTGGAGCGGCATGGAGAACACCTCGCTGGTGTTCAACCGCGAGTCGAAGTTCCTGCTCGAGAACCGCAACGACGTGATCGGCCCGGTGCACATCCGCGGGCTCATCGCCCACGAAATGGCGCACCAGTGGTTCGGCGACCTGGTCACGCTCCAGTGGTGGAACGACACCTGGCTCAACGAAGGCTTCGCCAGCTGGCTGGGCGACCTCACCTGCGACGAGGAAGACAAGAACGACGCCTTCGAGGTCGGCCGCGCCGAAGAACTCTTCCACCGCTACTTCCGCGCCGAGTCGCTGCCGGGCGCCCACGCGCTCACCGGCCAGGCGATCTCCGTCGAGGACATGTTCGACGACATCTCGTACACCAAGGGTGCCGCGGTGCTGACGATGCTCGACACCTGGGTCGGCCGCGCCGAGATGAAGAAGGCGCTCAAGGCGTACCTCGAGAAGCACGCCTACGGGAACGCCACCAGCGACGACTTCTTCAAGGCCGTCTACGCCAGCACCAAGAAGGAGAAGGAGCTCAAGCCGTTCGTCGACGCGTGGCTCAACCAGCGCGGCTACCCGGTGATCTTCCCCGAGGCGACCTACAACGACGGCAAGGCGACGCTCACCGTGCGCCAGCAGCCGGTGCACGCCGACGCCAAGAAGCCGTTCGTCTTCAAGCTCCCGGTGGTGCTGCACCGCGTGCAGAGCCCGAGCTACCACCAGGCCGCGGTGATCACTGTGGACAAGGCCGAAGTGAAGCTCTCGGTCGACGTGCCCGCCGCGCCGCAGTGGATCGACTGGAACCAGAACGGCGCCGCGCTGGTGAAGGTGAACCCGTCGAGCGTGCCGGAGCAGCAGTGGACCGACGCGGCCCGGAACGACCCCGACCCCGTGTGGCGCCTGCTCGCCACCTGGGCGCTCCTGGGTGACCTCATCGCCGCCGAGGCGCCCAAGGAAGAAGTGAAGCCCACCGACAGCGCGATGGGGGCCATCACCGACGTGCTGCAGAAGGACCCCAGCTACTACGTGCGCGAGGCGGTGCTCGATCGCCTCAGCCAGTCGCGTTGGAAGAAGCTCCCCAAGGACTTCGGCGCCCTGACGCTCGGGCTCGCCAAGCGCCCCACCGGGTTCGGCGAGGAAGACGGCATCGGCTACTTCTCGGTGCGCCGGGCCGCCATCCGCCTGCTGGGGAAGATCGACTTCCCCGAAGGGCACCGCTACCTCATCTCCGAGATCCAGAAGAAGGACGCGGACCTCAACATCCTCCCGGCGCTCGCGGCCGGCGTGGCCCGGCTCGGCACCACCGAGGCGCTGGCGACGCTGATGTCCGCCACCCGCACCCAGAAGCCCCGCGGCTACCCGTTCTTCCGCAACACGCTCGCCGAGCTCGGCGCGGTGGAGAGCGCCGAGGCGGTCAAGCCCCTGCGCGACACCTTCAGCGAGTACGCCACCGACAGCGAGCTGATGCGCATGCTGCTGCGCAAGCTCGCGAACAACGAGCCGGTGAAGGCCTCGCCCGAGCTGTCGACCTGGGTGCGCGACGCGGTCACCGACGAGAAGGGCCTGGCGCTCAACCTGCGCGCCGAGCTGCTCGAGGTGCTCAGCGACGTGAAGACGCCGGAAGCGAAGCAGGCGCTGGAGACCATCAGCACCAAGACCAGCTCCGACCGGCTGCGCGCCAGCGCCCAGCAGCTCCTGGCGGCGAACTTCCCGGCTCCGGCCGCGCCCGCCCCGGCCAAGGCGCCCAAGAAGAAGTGACCGAAGCGCCTCAGCGCTTGGCCAGCGTCGCCTTCACCAGCGCCACCAAGGCGGCGGGGTCGGCGACGCCGCTGTAGCCGGTGACCAGGCGCCCATCGCGGTCGAAGAGCAGCTTCACCGGCAGCTCGCGCAGGAGGCCGACCGGCGAGGCGCCGCTGCGGATGCGGTCGTCGGCCACCAGCACCGGCATGGTGAGGCCGGCTTCCTGGGCGAACGGCGCCAGCACCCGGGCGCCTTCGAGATCCAGGCCGACGATCACCACCACCAGGCCGTCGGCCTCGTGATCCTTCTGCAGGCGGGTGAGCACCGCGAGATCCGTCAGGCAGGGGAAGCACCACGACGTGAGGTAGCTCACCAGCACCACCTTGCGCTGCAGCGTGGCCGGGCGCAGCTCGGTGGTCACCGACTGCGTGGGCAAGCTCAGCACCAGCTCGTCGCGACCGAGGCCGCTGGGCGCATGGGCACAGGCCGACAGCAGCAACGCGGCGACGGCGGCCTTCACGAGCGGGTGCGCTGGCAGTCCTTGCACAGCCCGTAGAGCTCCATCTTGTGCGAGGTGACGGCGAAGCCGTGCTTCTTGGCCACCGCGTCCTGCAGGGTCTCGATGCGGTCGTTCTCGAATTCCACGATCGCCCCGCAGCGGGTGCAGATCAGGTGGTCGTGGTGCTCGCGCCCGAGCGCCGCCTCGTAGCGGGTCTGCCCGTCGCCGAAGTTCCGCGCGTGGGCCAGGCCGCTGTCCGACAACAGCTTCATGGTCCGGTACACGGTGGCCACCGAGACGCGCTGATCGAGCGCCCGGACCTTGCTCCACAGGTCCTCGACCGACAGGTGCCCGGGGGTGGTGAAGAACGTGTCGATGATCAGGTCGCGCTGGCGCGTCGACTTGAGGCCGTGCTCCGACATGTACCGGGCGAGGATCTGCTGCCGGTTGGCGAGCACGTCGGTCACGGGAAGCGAGCCTCCCACGCCCCGCGCGCGGATGCGTCCTCGGGCGAGCCCAGGTCGGCGCCCTGGTTGAGCCGCACCAGCGCCGCATGGGCCGCCGCCCGGACCTCGGGGTCCGAGTCGGCCAGGTGCCGGACGAGCGCCCGGGCGGCAGACGGCTCGGGACGCAGACCGGCCACCTCGGCCGCCAGCGCCCTCACCTTGGGGTGGGCGTCGTCGAGCGCGTCCACCAGGCTCGACGGGGGCGGCGGGGCGACCGGAGAGCCGGGCAAGAGCAGCAGGAAGAAGACGGCCGAGACGCTCACCTGGAAGAAGGCCTTGAACGCCGAGTAGCGGCGGGCGGCCACCAGCGCGAAGCGGTAGCCGGCGAAGCCCACCGCGAAGAGCAGGAAGATCCACGGCGCCGCCTGCTCGAGGAAGGGCGGCGCCACCTGGGGCCGCCGCTGCACCCACAGGCCCAGCGCCGCGGAGCAGCTCAGCAGCACGAACAGGGCAATGGGCAACGCAGGGCGCACGCGCACCCCGGCGACCTGAGGCGCCTCGTCCGTGGGACCTGGCTCGGCAGGGGCATTCATTGACAGCCTCGAAGGGGTGCTTATACGCAGCGCGAGCCTCAAGGAAGCCAATGCAGCCCTGGCAACGACACCGACACCCTGACGACGTCCCGACGCCCGTGGCCGTGGCGGTGGCCGACTATTGCCGCCGGTCGGGGAACCGACCGCTCCCCAAGCTGGTTCGCGAGGCGCTGGCCTTCGTGCGTGACGCCGAGGACCTGCGGCTGCGCGAGCTCGCGGAGCAGGAGCCGCTGGCGCGCGCGCTGGGCCCCTTCGCGGTGGTCGACGTGCTCCACGGCACGAGCCCGAAGGACGCCGCAGAGCGCGAGCGGACCGGGTACTACGCCGAGGTGCAGCGCACCGCGGTCGATGCCCCGCCGCCGGCCCCGCCTTCGCCCCCCACCCCGCCCCCGCCGCCCCACCGCTCGGCACCTCCCGCAGTGGCGGCGCCAGCGCCCGCCAAGGCCCCCAAGCGGAAGAAGCCCCTCACGCTGGCCGAGCAGGTGGCGCCCCGCCGCCGCGAGAAGGGCCAGGCGCCCACGCCGCCCCGGCCGCCGCCCGAGGAGAAGGCACCGGGCTTCCGCCCGAAGCGCGAGCTCCCCTTGCCGCGCGGCCGGTTCACCCGGGTGAAGGCGCCGCTCGAGCGCGCCGAGCGGCTGGGCGACGCGGCGTCCAAGGCGGAGCTGGTCGCGCTCGCGGGCCAGGTCGAGCACCGGTTCGCCCTGCGCAAGCTGCTGGCGCTGGGGCACACCTCCAAGGGCTCCGACACCCTCGCCCAGGCCGACGTCGACCGCGCCCTGGTGAAGCACGGGCTGGAGGCCGATCTCGCCCGGCGCGAACGCGAGCTGCTGCTCGGCGGCTGCATGGAGCACCGGGGCGCGCTCTCGTCCCTGTCCAAGGCGATCGGCGTGCAGCGCCCCGAGCTCGACGCGCTGGTGGCGCACCTGGGGCTCAAGCGCGAGGTCCGCGAGATCCGCGATCGCTTCACGAGGGAAGCGCTCGCCGCACGCGCCCTGTCGATGCGCCTGGGCCTGCTCAACCGGCGGCGCTACCTCGACGACCTCGGCATCACCCGGCGCTTCGAGCAGGCGCTGCGCGCCGATCTCACCGCCGCGCTGGAGAGCGCCGCCGACGACTCCGATACCCGCGCCGAGACGCTCGCCCTGGCTGCCAAGCGCCAGGCGGTCGGCGAAGACGTGCTCCTGAAGGCCATCGAGACGCTCGGCCTGACGGCGATCCTCGAAGCCCAGCCCATCGACTGACCATGCCCATCTACGAATACGTCTGCGAAGCCTGCGGGAAGGAAGTGGACCTGCTCCAGAAGATGAGCGACCCCGCGCCCGAGAAGTGCCCGTCGTGCAGCGCCGAAGGCAAGATGGTGAAGCGGGTCAGCCGCACCTCCTTCCAGCTCAAGGGCGGCGGCTGGTACTCGGATCTCTACGGCTCGGTGAAGAAGGACGGCGGCGGCAAGTCCGAGAGTTCCACGCCGTCGACCACCTCGAGCTCGACCTCCTCGACCCCCGCCGCCAGCCCGGCGAGCAGCACCGCCAGCACGCCGTCGACCAGCGGCTCGGCGACCACCTCGAGCTCCGGCGGCTCCGGGTCGGGGACCAGCAGCAAGAGCTGAAAACTGGCTGGCCGCCCGGCAGCCCGTACGCTCCGGGACGTGCCCTTCCCGTCGCGCAAGCGTCCCCGGCGTCGTTGCTCGCTGTGTGGAGCCCTCGAGCTGTCCGCGACCGACACCGGCCGCTTCTTGCTCGTCGCCGACCCCAACGGCCGCGGGCCGATCTGCCCTCCCGGGCGCGGCTGTCACGATCGCCAGCGGCAGCTGCCGCTCGCGCTCCCCGTCGCCCGCAGCGCTTGACCCAAGCCGCCCCGGGCGGTCACGGTTGCCCGGTGAGAGTCGTCTTGCTGGCGGTGGTGCTGAGCGGCTGCCTGGCCCCGCGCATGGTCGCGGTCGAGGAGCGGCCCGCGCTCGTCCGTGAGCTGACGGGGCAGCGTCGGTTCCTGCGCGCCACCAGCGCCGTCATTCCCCCGGCAGACACCCGGGTGCTCTTCACCCTGCGCACCGTCAAGGCGCCGCCGGGCGCGCGGGTGCTTCCGGCGGGGACCCCGGTGCGCATCGTGCGGGTCGAGCTGCCCACGGCGTGGGGCCTGGTGCGCGACGCTCAGCCGCTGCGTGCGGGGGCCCGCGTGTGGCTGGAGATCGAGGACACCGGGCCGTGCGTGCTGGAGCTCTCGACCAAGCTCGCGAGCGCCCAGGAGCTGGAACGGGAGCTCTCTCGCACGCTGGCGCTCGCCGACCCGGGGCCGCGGCTGGCCACCTTCCCCGAGCCCGTCCGGCGGGCGATCGCCACCCAGACCACGGTGCCGGACATGCCTCAGGACGCGCTGGAGTACGCCTGGGGGGCGCCCGAGCGCCGGCACCTCGAGCTCACCAGCGACCGCCGGACCGAGACGTGGGAGTGGCCGGCGAGCGGGCGGAAAGCCAGCCTGGTCGACGGCCGGCTCACCGAAGCGACGGAGAACTGAACCGCTCAGTTGCGCCAGCGGCGCTTCTTCTGCTGCTTCTTGTGCTTCGCCTCGGCGGTCTTCGCCTCGCCCGGGCGGCGCAGGTGCGGCAGCTCGCCCATCTGCACCGGCCAGAAGGCGCCGCCCTGGAGCGCCTTCACCAGCCCGGCCTGGGTGGTGATCGGCGACTTGAAGAGCGTGGCGCCGTAGCCGAGCTCGTCGAGCGAGGTGCGCGCGTCGCTGCCTGCGATGCCCGGGAGCTTGAGCGCCTGCGCGGCCTCGATGGCCTGCTCGTTGGCGCCTGGACGCACCTTGGGGTTGTAGACCTCGACCGCCGACAGGCACTTGAGCGTCTTCACGTAGTCGCCCGCCGGGTTGCCTGCATCCCGGTCGAAGGGCCGCGCGGCGACGATCGCCGCGCCGAGCGAGTGGATCTTCGTCAGGCACTCCTCGGCGCTCCAGGGCTTCTCGCGGTTGCTGCCCCACATCTGCACCGGCTCCGGCGCCTTGAGCGGATCCGGGAAGAAGCACAGGTACTGGCCCTTGTCCGTCGCCAGCTCGAGCCCGACGAAGATCTTGAGCTTGGTGGTGCGCTGGAGGTCGAAGAGCTCGTCGCACCCGTCCTGGGTGTTGGTCTCGGTGAACGCCACGCCGTCGAGGCCGTGCGTCTCGGCGCGCGCCAGCACGGCCTTGGGGTCGAGCTGGCAGTCACGGGACAGCCAGGAGTGCACGTGGAGATCGATCAGCATGGGTTGGCGAACCTTGTCTGCCCGCTCGGGCGCGTGCCATAAGCCACCCCATGTTCACTGGCGTCAAGGTGTTTTCCGCGACCAAGGCGAAGGAACGCGAAGACCTCGGCGAGAGCGTGTCCCGCTGGCTCAAGAGCAACGCCGACCTGGAGATCGTCGACAAGGTCGTCTGCCAGTCCAGCGACAACGAGTTCCACTGCTACTCGCTGGTTCTCTTCTACAAGACCAAGAGCTGAGCCCGTCGGCGGGCTGGATTCCCGTTGAAGTGGTACCGGCATGACGTATGACCCGGGGCGCTTCGCGTCTCTCAATCCGGAGTGCTCCGTGCGCCTCGCTGGATCCCCTCTGCTGAAGCTCTGGCTGCTCCTGTCGGCGCTGGTCGCCCTGGGCGTCGTGGGCACCGGCTGCACGGTCGAGTGCTACGACCGCTACGACTGCCGCCAGTTCCAGAAGGAGAACGCTGGCAAGCGGTACACCTGCGAGGCGAACAGCTGCGTCCCCTGCCCTGACGACGTCTGCCCCGGTGAGGGCAGCGGCGGCGGTGACGGCTCGAGCGGCGGTGGTGACGCGGCTGGTGGCGGGACCGGCGGCGCTGCGGGTGGTGGGGCTGGTGGCGCTGCAGGCGGCGGGACTGGCGGTTCCGCGGGCGGTGGGACCGGTGGCTCGGCGGGCGGCGGGACCGGTGGCTCGGCGGGCGGCGGAACCGGTGGCTCCGCGGGCG
>JAIBBQ010000239.1 GCA_019694595.1 Myxococcaceae bacterium | reverse complement strand
ATGCCGCCGCACGCCGCGCAGGTGCCGGCGACGCAGGCCGCGCCGCCCGCGGTGCACTGCCCGCCGCAGCAGCTCTGGCCCACGCCGCCGCAGTTGCCGCACGAGCCGCCCGCGCACACGCCCAGCGCCCCGCCGCAGCTCGCCGCGGGAGCGACGCACTGGCCCTGGACGCAGCAGCCCTGGCCATCGCACGCGTTGTTGGCGCAGCAGGCCTGGCCCGCAGCCCCGCACGCGGCCGCGCCGCCGCCAGAACTGCCGCTGCCGCCGCCCGAGGCTCCCGGTGGGTGGACCTGACAGCTGCAGTCGGCGAGCGAAACGCAGAGCGCCGCCAGCGCCAGCGCGTGGACGAAGGAGATGCGGTGCATGAAGGCCCCGTGGTTGCGCCGTGCCGGACCTGGCGCGCACCAGAGAGGATGCGTGCAGTAGCGGAAAGGCTGCATCGGCCGCGCGGCGGCGACGTGGGCCTTGCGCGCACACCGCCCCCGCTCGCGCCGTCAGGGGCCGGGCGGCCCGTGGTACTGGCCCGCGGTGAGGAAGTACTGCTGCTGGCCCATCGAGCGGCTCGAGGTGCTCACCTCGAGGTGCACGTGGAAGTGGTAGCGCGGCGTCGCCGAGTCCGCCGTCGGGCCCACGTGCCCGCCCGCCATGTCCAGCGTGGGCACGCCGCCGTCGGCGTCCCTGCGGCCGTACACCGGCGAGCCGTCGCGCAGCACGCCGATGAAGCGGCCGTCGTCCACCGAGATGGCGTACGGCTCCGCGTGGTAGTGGTACGTGCCGTCGGGCGCGGGGTGCGCGTTGCAGCGGTCGAAGGTCTTGGCCTCGAGGAAGATGTCGTCGCCCGGCGCCGCGCGGTCGTCGAAGAGCGCCACCCCGTTCACCGCCAGCCCGATCGGGCCGAGGCCGGTGGTCTGCGGTGCGTCCGGCGTGGTCTCCGGAATGCGGAAGTCGAAGGACTGCACCACGATGCGGTTGGGGTTCATCTGCGTGTACGGCGCGTAGCAGGCGCTCGCGGTGGGGAAGTAGTTGCTCGGGTAGTCGGGCTGGCCGTCGGCCTTGAGGCGCACCAGGCCGCCGTCGAGCTTGTCCACCGTCACCCGGCAGGAGAACTCCAGCCAGAAGCCCGAGAGCCCCTGCGCCTCGCGCGCCGCCCGGCACGCGGAGGTGTCGCGCGTGAGGAGCGCGCACCCGTTGGTCACCGTGCCCGACGCCGCGGTGTTCGCGGCGAGCGCGCAGCCGCCGTCACCCGGTGCGCCGCCATCACCTGGCGCCCCGCCGTCGCCCGGGCCGCTGTCCTTCGGGCCGGCGTCGTCCAGCCCTTGGCCGCCGGCGCCGCACCCCGCGAGGATTAGCACCAAGGCCAGGGCAGCGATTCGAGCAGTCATGTCGGTTGAGACCCGCGGGGCGGCGAAGCTGGCAACGTCGAGGCTGACCTGGCTCATGGTGCGGGCGGCGGCATCTGTCCGCGGCACCACGGCTTGGCGCTCATCGGCGTGGTGAGCAGCACCGCCACGTCGCGAATCGGCAGGCACGCCTGGTTCACCAGGTCGCACCGGTACGGGCCGCGGCAGTCCGAGTCCGAAGTGCACGCCTTCACCCACCACTTCTTGGCCGGGTCCCTGTGGCTCACGAAGAGCGCGCCGCTCTTGGGCCGGCACGACGGCGGCATGGTCTCGGGCACCGCGCAGGTTCCGCTCGGCCACGGCCAGGGGTCGTCCTTCAGGCAGGTGCCGCCCTGGCCGCAATCGGCGTCCTGGGTGCAGGCCTCGCCCACCGCCACGCCGCAGTCGGTGTCGCCCACCGGAGGAAACACGGGCGCCGGGCCACACCACATCGGCGCCGCCACCTGGTGCCAGCCCGCCCGCTGCAGCCGGCCGCTGGGCGAGGCGAAGGCGGGCACGTCCTGCGCGCTCCAGAGCAGCGCCGTCACCGGCGCCCAGCCCACGAAGGGCTCGTCGGCGTCCTGGCGGCGGTTCTGGTTCACGTCGCGGTACGAGAGGAAGAAGGCGGCGCCCACCGCCGGCGCCCCGGGCGGGTGCGCGAGCAGCTCCGGCCGCGGGTCGTCGAAGATGGGCCACGAGAAGGAGCGCGCCGCTTCCATCGCGATGCCCGTCTCCGGCTGCTCGACCAGGTCCTCGAGCTTCATCGAAGGGCTCACGCCCTTGGGGGTCCAGAAGAGCGCGGTGCGCACCTCGGCGCCCAGCCCGTCGATGTCGTAGGTCGACGGCTGCACGTTGCCCTGCAGCGTCACCTTCGCGGTGCCCTGGTAGCGCTCGTCCACCAGCGGGTCGCCGCACGCCGAGGCCGCCAGCGCGAGGACCAGCCCGGCGCGGAAAGGCGTCAGAACCGCCACGTGGCGCCTCCGTTCAGGAACCAGGTCGCCGCCGGGGACACCGCGCTGCCCACCACCACCCCGCGGGCGTCGACCTGCGCGCGGTTGAGCACCGCCGCCACCGGCCCGCCTTCGAGCCGCAGCGACAGGCCGAGCGGCAGGGCGCGCTCCACAGAGAAGAGCCCCGCGAAGGACGCGCCGAACGACGAGCGGCCGGGCGCGTCGCGCGCGGTGGAGAAGCTCTGGCGGTGGTACGCGCCCTCGAGCAGCACCCCGAAGCCCACCGTCAGCCACGGCAGGTCCACGAAGCGCTGCAGGGTGAGGCCCACGCCCAGCTCCTGGTGCTGGTGGGGCAGGAAGCCGCTCACCCCCGAGTCGCCGCGGAAGGAACCGCGCAGCCGCGCGCCCACCGACGCCCACTCGAGGTCGAGGCCGAAGCCGAGCTGCAGCACCGGGCCCGGGCCTTCGCCCGCGAGCAGCTCGCCGCTCGCGCCGCCCAGCACCAGCACGCTCTGCACCGAGCGCCGCTCGCCGCCGCGGCTGCGCACCAGCCGGTCGTACTTCACCTCGCGGTACGGCGCGGCGCGCAGGTCCACCCCGCCACCGGCAGGCAGGCTCACCTCGTACTCGCGGTACTCCGCGGGCCGCCGCTGCTGCACGAAGTACTGGCCTGCCGGCAGCACCACCACCCGCGCGTCTTCCATCGGCGCGAGCTCCGCCACCACCGGCCCGGTGTCCCGCTCCGCGCGCACCAGGTACACCGCGCGCTCGCCCAGGGTGAGCCGGCCGAACCGCCCCGCCTGCAGGCCGGGCGCGCTCAGCACCAGCTGGCCTTTCCCCTTCACGTCGTAGGCGTACGTCGGGTGCTGCAGGGACAGCGTGTCGCCGCTCGAGCGCAGCGTCAGCGCGTAGGTGTACGCGTAGGCCTCGGGGAGCGTCACCTTGCCGTCTCCGTCGCCGTCGGCGGCGCCGCGGAGCGCGTTGATGAGGTGGTGGGTGAAGAACGAGCCCTGCAGCCGGTCCGACTCCTGGCTCGTCTCGCCCGCCGCGCTGGAGGTGACGATGGCCATGCCTTCGCTGGTCAGCGTGTCCTGCAGGTCGAGCCGGAAGGACTCCGCGCTCTTCACGCCCTTCACCCGCGTCACCACCCCCGAGCGGCAGGCGTCGACGATGAGCAGCCGCACCCCGGCCGGCGAGCCCTGCACCAGCGCGCGCAGCTCGTCGAAGGGCAGCTCCTCGCCGCCGAGGTGGAGCGCGGTGGCGTCGGCGTGGCCCGAGTAGAAGACCACCAGCGCCGTCGGCTGGCCCGCGCCTGCCCGCTCGCGGATGGCGGCGTTCACGTCCTGCAGCGCGCGGCGCACGCCGGTGGCGCTCTCGCCCAGCAACAGGAGGCTGCGCCGCGAGGCGACCGGGCCGTGCACCCGCAGCGCCTCCGCCACCTCGCGCGCGTCGCGCTCGGCGTAGAGCAAGGACACCTCGTGGGAGGCGCCCTCGTTGTTGCCGATGCTCACCACCCAGGTGTCGTCGGGCAGGGCGAAGGCACTCACCGCCCACAGCGCCGCCGCCAGCACCACGCCCCGCGCGAGTCCGCTCATGGGCGCTTGTCGAGCTCGAAGGAGGTGAGGATGCAGCCCGCCGGACACCGCGGCTTCTGGCCGGTCCCCTGGCTCACGCAGGCGGGCGGGTCGGCCGGCTTCGCGCAGTGCACCAGGTGCAGCTGCTCGACGCCGCGCGAGCCGTCGAGCGCCACCGCGCCCGGCAGCTCGATGTGGCGGCCCGCCGCGCGGAAGGTCTGCGCCACGCCCTCGGTGGGCCAGGCGGTGTAGAGCGCGCCCGACTGTTCCACGCCCAGCACCGCGGCGTAGCCGTCGCTCGGCAGGTCGACCACGAAGCGCAGCCGGTCGCCCGGCCCGAAGCGCTCGCCGCTCACCGCTTCTTCCGCCTTCTCGCCGCGCAGCCGGAAGACGTGCAGCGCCAGGGCGCCCTTCTCGCGCAGCGCGGCGGTGTCGAGGTCGTCGGTGCGCGGCACCAGCACCACCGCGAGCAGCGCCGCCGCGGTCGCCGCCGCCACCGGCACCAGGAAGCGCCACCACGCCGGGCGCGCCTGCGCCTGCGCGGCGAGCCGGGTGCGCAGCGAGGCGAGCAGCGCGCGCTCGTCGACCTGCGGCAGCGCCTGGAATCCCTGCACCCGCTCCTGCATGCGCGGGGCGCACAGCGCGCAGTCCTTCAGGTGCAGCTCCAGCGGCGCGCGCTGGGCCGCGTCGAGCTCGCCCAGGTGCAGCCGGTCGAGCGCCAGGTCCGACGGGCAGTCCGGGCCGCCCGCGCGCAGCGTGGTCAGGTCGGGCGGACTCATCGGCGGCCTCCTTCGGACTCTGATGCGGCGGCGCGGGCCGCGGCGGCGAAGCGCTCCACCAGGTTGCCCACCGTGCGGCGGGAGACCTGGAGCAGCGCAGCCGCCTCGTCGTGCGACATGCCGTCGACGAAGACGTAGATGGCGGCCTGCGCTTCGCGCTCGTCGGCCCGGGCGAGCAGCCGGCGCAGCAGCGCGAGGTCGAAGGCGCGCGGGGCAGCGTCCTCCGCGGGCGGGCTCAGGTGGGCCTCGTGGAGCTCGCCGCGGCGGCGCAGGTCGCGCAGGTGATTCAGGCAGTGGTGGGTGGTGATCTCGTACAGCCAGGTCGTCAGCTGGCTCTTCCCCTGGAAGCGCGCCAACCCCTTCATCGCCTTGAGGAAGATGTCCTGGGTCGCTTCCTCGGCGTCGGCCGGGTGCCCCAAGAGCTTGAGCGCGCGCCGGTACACCCGCGGCCCGTGCTGCCTGAAGAGGTCCGCGACCTCCTTCACTGAGTCGTCCCCCGCCACGCAGCGGACGGCTCCTAGCAGACCTGGCGAGAGCGCGAGCACGACCTTCTGACCCGCGACCCCGCCGTTCCGGCAAGCGCACATGCACCTCCATTCGACGACCCATTTTTCTTTGCCCGATTCGGCCGCCTGCGCGTCACAGGAAGCACATGGCACCGCACGCCGACCCACCCAACGCGCCCGGCCCGAGCCCCTGGCTCTACGCCCTGGGGCTCCTGCCCGCCCTCATGGGCTGGCTGCCTGGTGAGACCCGGCTCCTCCAGCTCCTGGGCAGCGTGGTGGTGCTCCTGGTGATGGTGGCCCTGCGTCAGCGCGAGCGCGCGGTGCGCCGCCACCTCGCCGCCCTGTCCAACGACGCCCGCACCGACGCGCTCACCGGCCTGAAGAACCGCCGCGCCTTCCTCGAGCAGCTCGAGGCCGCCAGCGCGGCGGCCGTCGACGCCGAGCGGGTGTCCATCGCCTACTTCGACCTCGACGGCTTCAAGCAGGTGAACGACGCGCTCGGCCACGCCGCGGGCGACATGCTGCTCACCGTGACGGCCCGCCTGCTCGAGGACAACCTGCGCGCCGGGGGCGATGCCGCCTTCCGCCTCGGTGGCGACGAGTTCGCGGTGCTCCTGCGCGACACCGACGCCGAGGAAGCCCAGGTCTTCACCCGGCGCGTGCGCGACGGGCTCACCGAGTACGCCCGGGCCCGCGCGCTGCCGCAGGGCGTGGGCGTCAGCGTGGGCGTGGCGATGCTGCGCCCCGGCGAGGCGCCCCACCACGCGCTCGAGCGCGCCGACGCCGCGATGTACGAGTGCAAGCGCGACGGCCGCCGCGCCGCCGCGGCCGACGGCGAAGGCCGCCTGGAAGCGCTCCACCAGCGCTACGCCCCGCAGGTCTTCCGCCGCGCCGAGCGGCTCCTCGGCGACCGCGCCGGCGCCGAAGACGTCACCACCCACGTGCTGCAGGCCCTGGTGGAGCGCGACGCCGAGGGCGCCGCGACCCGCAGCGGCTGGCGCTCCAGCACCGACTGGCTCTACCGCGTCACCACCCACCTCTGCCTCGACCGCCTCCGCGGCGGCCGCCGCGTGCTCCCCGGCGGCGACCCGTCGTCGCTCGACTGGGTGCGCGAGAAGCTGGGGCAGGCCCGCCGGCTCGAAGCCGAGGCCGCGGTCTACGTGTACCTCGACGGCCTCTCGGCGCGCGACGCGGGCGCGCTCCTCGGCATGCCGGAGCGGCAGGTCGACGCGCTCCTCGAGCGCTTCGGCGCGGTGCACGAGGGGCCCACCCTGCGCGTGCTGCCGGCGACCGTGTCCTGACGCGCCGCTTCAGTCGCGCGTCACCGCGTGCAGCACCCGCTCGCGCCGCTGCGTGAGCAGCCGCTCCACCAGCGGCAGACTGCCCCGGTAGACGAGCCAGCCGAGCGCCGCGCTGAGCAGGAGCATCAGCGCCGTCTCCGCGCCGGGGCCCTCGCCGCCGCGGAAGCGCAGTGCCCAGGCCCAGGGGGCGCTCGCCAGGCCCGCTGCCGCCACGCCCAGCATCGAGGCCTGGAACGGGAGCCGGTCCCGCCGCCGCAGGTTGGCGTGGAACTTCACCGGGTAGACGAGCGAGAGGAAGTTCCCCGCGGTGAGCAGCACCGGCAGCATCGCGCCCACCGCGAGCAGCGTCACCGCGAGGTCGAGCGCGGTGCCGGCGCCGAAGTACACCCGGTAGAAGAGCGCCACCAGCACCGCCAGCGCCGCACCCACCGACGCGTGCACCAGGTTCTTCGCGCGCAGCACGTCCTTCAGCTCCACCGGCGCCGCGAGGAACACCGTGAGGCCGTGGCCGTCGTAGGCGAAGGCGTTCTGCGAGAACGTGGAGGCGATGACCACCGTGCCGTAGAGGCTCAAGGTGCCGAGGAGCCAGGCGTCGGCGCTCTTCTCCAGCACGAAGGCCACCAGCGCCCGCGCCGAGAGCAGCTTGAGGAGAATCGCGAGCACGAAGGGCACCGTGGCGAGCAGCCGCGCGCGCGGGTTGTGCCAGAGGTCGAGCAGCTCCTTCACCACCAGCGTCGAGAAGCGCGAGCGGGTGTGCGCGAAGGGGTTGCCCGCGCGCTCCGCAGCGCTCTGGCCCGGGCCGGCGCGGGTGGCGTGCCGGTGGAAGTCGAGCAGGAGCCCGTAGGCCACCACCACCGTCACCACCGTGAGCTCGACCAGGCCCGCGAGGTCGGCGAGCGCCGCCAGCACCTGGCCTCGGCCCAGCGCCGCCAGGGCGTGGCCGAAGAAGCCGGTGGGGAAGCGGCCCAGGGCCAGCGCCGCCTCGGCGATGAGCGCGTCGGGCACCGCCTGCACGTTGCCGCCGATGGTGGTGAGCCAGCTGGTGTCGATGGGGGGAATGAAGCTCGCCGCCACGAGGAAGGCGACGAAGCCGCCGCCGATGAGCTCGGCGCTCCGCGGCTGGCGCAGGAGCGACAGCGCCACGTGCAGGCCGAGCCGCGCCAGCGCCGCGTTGAAGAGCGCGTAGGCGACGAAGAGCGGCACCACCAGCGGCGCCGCGGCGAGCGGGTGCACGTGCGCGTAGCCCAGCGCCGCGCCCGCCAGCGGGCCGAAGAAGACCAGCGCGCGGGGCTCGAAGAGGCTCGCCAGCGTGGACGCCAGCATCAGCCGGAACGGGGAGATGGGGAACGCCGCGTAGCGCGACAGCTCGCTGTGGTCGTCGACTCCCGCGCTCAGGAGCGGCCAGATGGCCCAGGTCGCGCTGGTGACGAAGCCCAGCAGGTTGAGCACGAAGCGCGGCCAGGTCTCCGACGCGGCGATGACCGGGTGGTGCATCACCGCGTAGAGCGTCGCCGCGCCCACCACCGCCGGCGCGCTGGACGCCGCGAAGGCGAGCGCCGACAGCCAGCGCCCCCTGGGGCCCTGCGCGTTGAGGCCGATGGTGAGCCGCAGCCCCCAGAGGAGCCGCAGGTGGGTGAAGAGGTCCGGCGGCGCCTGGGCGCTCACGGGCGAGGGCCGTAGAAGGACAGCGCCGCCCCCCGCGCCGCGGGCACGCCCACCAGCGCCTCGAAGACCGCTTCCAGCCGCTCGACGCCGTGGCGGGCCTTGAGCTCGGCGACGCTGCCCTGATCCGCCAGCCTGCCGGCGACGATGATGCCGGCGTGGGTCGCCAGCCGCTCGGCGATCTCCAGCACGTGGGTGGTGAGGAGCAGGGTGACGCCCCGCCGCGACAGCTCGGCGAGCAGCTCGCGGATCACCCCCGCCGCCAGCACGTCGATGCCTTCGAAGGGCTCGTCGAGGAACACCAGCTCGGGGGCGTGCACCAGCGCCGCGGCGATGGCCAGGCGCCGCCGCATGCCCTTGGAGTACTCCGCCACCAGCGCGCCCGCCTTCGGCTGCAGGTCGGTGAGCGCGAGCAGCTCCTGCGCCCGCGCCGCCGCGGCGTCGCCCGGGAGCCCCTGCATGCGCCCGCAGAAGGTGAGGTACTGCCGCCCGGTGAGCCGCTCGAAGAGCGACAGCTCTTCCGGCACCACCCCGATGTGCTGCTTCACCTCCAGCGGCCGGGCGAGCGCGTCGCGCCCGAGGATCTCCAGGCGCCCCGCATCGGGGGCCGCGATGCCGGTGAGCAGCGCGATGGTGGTCGACTTGCCGGCGCCGTTGGGCCCCAGGAAGGCGTAGAAGGCCCCGCGCGGAATGGTGAGCGTGAGCCCATCGACCGCGGTGAAGGTCCCGAAGCGCTTCGTAAGCCCCTGGGCGGACACCGCGTCGGACACCGTGACGCCATGAGAGACGTTTCGGCGCCGGCAGGCAACCGGTTGATCTTCGAACGGCGCGTCGGCTACAGCGACGCTCGCAAGCGACCGGGCCGTGGTCGCACCGCCGTGAGGAGTCCCAAGATGTCGTCAGCTCGATGGATCGTCGCCGGGTTCCTGCTGGGCCTGCTCGTCGCCGTGGCGCCCGGGTGCGGTGGCACCGGCGCCCGCCGCTGCTCGGCGTCGAACTGCGCCGGCTGCTGCAACGGCAACACCTGCGTGGTGACCCCGACCGACGCCACCTGCGGCAAGGGCGGCGTCAACTGCGTGGCCTGCGGCATGGGCATCTCCTGCAACGTCACCTCGGGCAAGTGCGAGTCGAGCACCGGCAGCGGCGGCGGCAACGGCAGCGCCGGCGGCGGCAGCGTCAGCGCGGGCGGCGGCGACGCCACCACCGGCGGCGGCAACGGCAGCACGGGCGGTGGCAACGGCAGCACCGGCGGCGGCGCCCCGGGTGGAGATCG
>JAIBBQ010000032.1 GCA_019694595.1 Myxococcaceae bacterium | reverse complement strand
CAGCTCTTCACCGCGCGGGGCCTGGGCTTCGCCGCCGTCGAGTACCCGGGCGTGGGCCTCGGGCCCGGGGAGCCGAGCGAGCCGGCGCTCCTCGCCGCGGCGCAGGCCGCCGCCGAGCACCTGCGGCGCCACGGCGTCGAGGGCACCCAGCTGGTGCTGAGCGGCCAGTCGCTCGGCTCCGGCGTGGCGGTGGCGCTCGCCGCGCAGCACGTCGGCGCTCGGGTGCTGCTCGTCTCGCCGTACACCGCGCTGCCCGACGTGGGGGCGCTGCGCTTCCCCTTCCTGCCGGTGCACCTCCTGATGCGCGACCGCTTCGACTCGCTGGGGCGCGCCGCGCAGGTGACGCAGCCGGTGCTGCTGGTGCACGGCGAGCACGACGCGGTGATTCCCGTGGCGCAGGGCAAGACGCTCGCCGCGGCGCTGCCGCACGTCACCACGCGCTTCGTCGACGGCGGCCACCTGGGGCTCTTCCGCCGCCCCGACGTGGCGCAGGCGGTGGTGGATTTCGCGGTGGGCGAAGGCGCGGCTCAGCCCAGGTAGCCGGCGAGCAGCTCGCCCGCCGCGCGGTCGTCGGGGACCTGCAGCCGCACCGTCGCTCCCGCACCCAGCACGCCCAGCAGCGCGCGGGTCACCGCCTGGCGGCAGGCGGCGCTGTCCTCGGGCACCACCGCGTTCTTGAGCCACACCGCCGCCACCTCTTCCAGCGAGGCGCGTTCCACCCGAGGCGGACCCCAGGCGATGACCGCGGCCGCGCGGAACGCAGCGGCACCCGGCTGCCCCACGTTCCACGGGGTGCCGTGCACCTCGAAGCCCGCGCCGCCGGGCACCAGGGCGAGCAGCTCGTCGGCGAGCACGGTGAGGCCGGCCAGGCGGGCGTTCTTGCCCAGCGTGCTCTTGCCCGCGCCCGACGGGCCGCTCGCCGCCAGCGCCGCCTCCGCGCCCGCCACCGCCACCCCGTGCAGCACCACGCCGCCGCGCGCGAGCAGCGCCCGCGCCAGGAGCACCCGCGCGGTGAGCTCCGCGCCTTCTCGCACCAGCGCCGCGGACAGCTCCGCGCGCCGGCCGTCGACGAGCGCCTGGTAGTCCTCGCCGCGCAGTCGGCCCTGCGACAGCTGGGGCAGGGTGCGCGCCGCGCCGTGCGCAGGCTTTGGGCCCGGCGCGCACCACAGCTCGACGTCGCTTTCCGCGGCGTGGCCGGCGAAGGGCGCCCAGTCGCGCGCGAGCGTGGCCTCGTCCGCCGCCGGCAGTCCGTGAAAGGCGAGGCCCACCCCGGCGATGCGGAACTGGAGCGGCCCGCTCACGGGGTGCAGCGCGGGTCCTGCCCGGGGATGCACGGCGGCTGCGTCACCTGGGTCAGGGCCTCGAGCGCGTGCGTCCACACGATGCGCGGCGGCTCGTACGGCGCCGTGGGCGCCGCTGGCCGCGGTGCGACGCTCTCGCTCGGGGCAGTCATGGAAGACAAACGCACCGTCATCGTACTTCGGGGGCGCCCGGCGCGCCCGTTCCCGACCCACACGTCATTCTCTCTCCGACACCAGGCGCAGGCGAAGCAGCTCGGCGGCGAACCCCGCCACGTCCACCTCGAGGACCATCGGGTCCACCCCGAGCTCGGCCGCCAGGGCATGTGCGACGTCGCGCACACTGCGCTGGCCGTCGAGCAGCCGCCACACGCGCGCCGCGGTGGCGTTGAGGCCGCGCACCACCACCCCGTCGGCTTCCAGCAGCACCGGCTGCCCGGCCGCGTCCGACAGCTCCGCGCCGCGCACCGGCACCAGCACGCTGTCGAGCATCACCACCGCGACCTTGGCTCCCTCCGGCGCCGCGAGTGTCCCCGCGCAGGCCCGGGGCGTTCAACGCGCGCGCCCGAGCCTACAGCGCCGTGGCGAGGCGCGTCACCGGAGAGCCGTCAGTGCGGCTTGGCCTCGAAGCGCGCCTTCAGGCCCAGGAAGCGCATCTCGTAGAGGTGGTAGCTCAAGAGCGCCGCCACCACCGAGAGGCCCACGCCGAGCGCGGCGTGCACCAGCACGGCGCCGAAGTGCCACGGCACCACCTTCAGCACGTCGTCGAGCACGTGGTGCTCGAGCATCCAGTACGAGAGCATCGCGTGGAAGACGTAGAGCCCGTAGCTGTACTTGCCGAGGAAGGTCATCACCTTCGAGGTGAAGAAGCCCGCCACCAGGCCGCCGGGCTTGGCGGTGAGCGCGAAGCAGACCACCGCCGCGAAGCACGCCGCCCAGCAGCTCTCGCGCAGCGGGCGCAGCACGTCGCGGCCGAAGTCGGTGCGGCTGTTGATGAGGAAGGTGACCACGATGAAGCCGAAGGCCGGCACCGACAGGCGCCAGGCCGCCTTGCGCAGCCAGGCGAGCCAGTGCTCGGGGGGCCCGTCGCCGCGCACCGCCACCGCGAGGAAGCCGCCCAGGCACAGGCCGTCGAACCGGCAGGGGGTGAGCGTGTAGATGGCGAGCGCGTTGACGTCGGCGAAGTACATCGCCAGCCGCAGCGCGAACGAGCCCACGATGAAGCCCACGCACACCTTGAGCAAGGTGTCGCGCTTGAAGCTCCAGACGATGAGCGGCCACAGGAAGTAGAAGTGCTCTTCCACCGCGAGCGACCAGAAGTGCCCGAGGTACGGCAGGCTCCAGGTGCCTTCGCGCGCGATGTGCACGTTGATGGCGTAGGCCCACGCCCAGCCCTGCCGCGCGACCAGTTCGTCCATCTGCGGGCCCTGGAAGAAGGGCACCCACCGCAGGCCGAGGAAGATGACCGCCAGCACGCCGTAATAGAGCGGGAAGATGCGCAGCGTGCGGCGCGCGTAGAAGTTGCGGAAGAAGTGCGGGTCGGCCTTGGAGTCGAAGAGGATGCCGGTGATGAGGAAGCCCGACAGCACGAAGAAGAGGTCGACGCCGAAGCTGCCGTAGGTGGCGAGCTGCATCACCACCTTCTCGAAGCGGCTCTCCGCCGGCAGGTCGCCGATGAAGTGCACCAGCAGCACCAGGCCGATGGCCAGCCCGCGCACCCCGTCGAGCGCCGGCAGGTGCCCGCGGAACGGCGAGCGCGACTTCCTCGGTGCGGCCGGAGCGGTCTGACCGGCGGTGGTTGCGGTGGCGGACTCGGTCACGGCTTCACTCGTCGGTCACCATCGCCCAGCGCACCAACCAGAAGCCGCGCACCTGCGTAGACCGCACACCCTTTCGCTGCCGTTTCTTCTTTTCCGGGCTGGGCGCGCTTGCCGCGCCCTTCCCGATTAATCAGTGTCCTTCAGCACTTCCTTGAACTCGTCCTCGAGCTGCTTGAGCTCGTGGTCCTTCTGCGTGGCCAGCTTCTGGATGGCCTGGGTCTTGTCCTGCTTGCGGGTGAAGGCCACGTCGACCACGCCGACGTCGGCCTTGAGCACCAGCTCGTAGAAGCTCTGGCGCACCCGCTTGAAGGAATCGAAGGCGATGCGGCCCACCAGGTCCTTGGCGTCGGTGCTCACCCCGCCGACCTCGCGGCCGTACCCTTCGAGCAGCGCCTGCTCGGCGTGCACGGTGTCGCGGATCTGGTTCGCCCGGCGGGTGACGCGCTCGCGGAGCACCGCCTTCGCCTCGTTCACGCCGGTGCGGACCTGGCTGATGCGCTGGCGAATGGCGTCGCTCTTGAGCATCAGCTGGGCCGACTGCGGCGGCAGGCTCGAGCGCACCTGGTCGAAGAGCGCCTTCTGCTTCTTGAGCGCCTCGTCGTATTCCCGCTTGAGCGCTTCCTCTCCGAGAATCGAGTTCTCGGCGTTGTGCATCTCGTCGCGGATGTTCTGGCGCAGGGTGTCGAGCGCCACCTGGGTGCCGTCCATGCCCTTCTTCTCGTTGAGCACTTCCTCGAGGAAGGCCTTCTCGTCGGGCGTCATCTGCGAGCCCTTGCGCTTGCGGCGCCCGTCGTCGACGTACTTCTGGATCGCCGCCATCTCCGCGTAGGCCGACTGCAGCTGGGTGTGGAGCTTGAACGCCTCGGTCTCCATCGCCCCCATCTGCTTCTTGAAGATCTCCTTGCGGGCCTGCGCGGCCTCGGGCGTCGCGGGCAGCGTCTGCAGGCGGCCCATCATCGCCTCGCTCTCGGCCTTGGCCTTGGCGAGCGCGTCCTTCTGCTCGGGCGAGAGGCTGCCCGACACCAGCCCGGCCTCGATGCGCACCAGCTGCTCTTCGTTGCGGGTGAGGTTGTTGTCCACCACCTCGGCCCGGGCGATGCCTTCCTGCATGTACGGGAAGGCTTCCACCCCGCGCTCGTCGAGCTTCTGGAGGATGAAGGTGGCCATCTTCTGGCCGTCTTCCACGCCCTTGCGGCTCACCTCGAGGCTCTTGAGGATCTGCACCGCGGAAGCGACTTCCTTGCTGGTGGTCGCCCACTTGAGCGCCAGCGGCGGCAGGAGCGAGGTGACGTCGAGGTTCTTGTCGTTGCGCGCGAGCAGGTCGTCGAAGTACCGGACCGGGTCCTGGTTCGCGGTGAGCAGCGCGTCGATCTCGTCGCGCACCGGCGCGTAGGTGTTGATGACGCCGTTGTAGGTCTCGGTGGCCTCGTCGTACTTCTGCAGCTTCTGCAGCAGCGTGCCCTGGAGAATCTTGGCTTCCGGCGCCAGCGGCGAGTCCTCGGCCACCAGCAGGAGAATCTCGGTCGCGCTGCGCGCGCGCGCGAAGTCGCCCTTGCGCACGTGGGTCCAGGCGATCTCGTAGAGCGATTCGGGGAAGCTGTCGGACTCCCGGGGAATGTCCTGGTAGTGGTCGAGCGCCTCGTCGAACTTGCCCATCTCGAAGTCGACCCGGCCGAGCGAGAGCGACGCCAGTTCCTGGATCTCGCGTTCCTTCTTGTCCGTCGCCTTGAGCTTGGTGAGCGCCTGGAACTGCGCCGCCGCCTTCTCGAAGTCCTTCAGCTTCACGTAGCCGACGCCGATGAAGTAGCCGGCCTGGAAGCGGAAGCGCCCGCCCTGCGCCAGCGCGGAGAAGGCGTTCTGCGCGCGGGTGATGCGCTGCTCGAGCGGCAGGTCTTCGCGGCGGAAGAGCCACTTGGCGTACACGTACGCCAGCTCGTCGGGCAGCTGCCCGCCGGCGAGCCCGCGCGCCTGGTTCATGTACTCGTCGATGCCGGCGAACTCGTTGAAGCGGCCGGCGATCTCCAGGTACCGCGCCAGCGCGTCGGCGTAGTGCGCGCGGCGCAGCTGCAGCAGCTGCTTCAGGTACAGCCGCGCGCCCAGGTAGTTCTTCTGCTGGTAGAGCGCGTCGGACAGGTAGAAGAGCGCGTTGGGGTAGTTCGGCGACGCGTGGAACTCGTTGTTCGCCACCAGGTCGTAGAAGAGCAGCGACGCGTTCTCGAGGTCGCCCAGCAGGTAGGCGATCTCCGCCTGGGCGTAGCGCTCGTCGCGCGCCGCCTCGTCGGTCGGCTCCGGCGTCTTGGTGAACTGCTTCTCGATGAGCGTCAGCTCGTTGCCCGAGCGCTGCACCGACTGGTCGATGCTCTCGAGCTGCACCGCGAGCTCGCCGCCGGGCAACGGCTGAGCGTGCGCCGCCGAGGCGAGGGTGGCCAGGAGCAGGGCCGCGCGGGTCGGTCGGAGCATCGGCGAGGACCCGGGCCGTTACTTCGCGGGCGCGGCGCCGTCGGCCGGCTTGGCCGCGTCGGGCGCCTTGGGGTTGGCGTCGTGGGTCGAGGTGGTCGTGTAGCAGATGCCCGGCTTGTCCTTGATGTCGGCGGTGATGCCGCCCTTCTCGCAGCCGGCCACCTTCACCTCGGTCACCTTGCCCGCCTCGGCGTTGAAGGTCTGGCTGGAGACCAGCTTGAACTTGTAGCCTTCGAGGTAGCTGAAGATGCCGTAGCCCGAGCCGCGGTACACCATGCGCACCGAGAGGTTGTGGGTGCCGGGCACGATGCGGCCGTTGAAGACCTCGAACTCTTCCTGCTTGGCGAGGTCGCCGTTGTTGTCGACCTGGGTCTTGATGGGCGCGCCGTCGAGCGCGTACGCGATGGACTCCAGCACGAAGGCCGCGCCCATCTCGTTGCGGTGGTAGATGACCGCGCGCGCGCCCATGGTGAGGTCGCCGCCCAGCACGCGCTCCTGCAACAGCTGCAGGCGCGACTTGGTGCTGTTGATCTTCTCCTTGAGGTCGGTGATCTGCTCTTCGAGCGTCTTCACCCGCGTCTGGAACGCCTCGTCGGAGGTCACCGGCTTGCCGGCCGCCGGAGCCGCCGCCGCGGCCGGAGCCGCCGCAGGCGCAGCGGCGGGCGCGGTGCCCTGACCGTACGCGGTCAAGGCCGCCAGCGTCCCCACCACCCAGGCCGCGCGCATCACTGCCCGCCCTTCCTCAGCTCGTTGAGCACCAGCTTGGCCACCGACTTGAGCGTGTCGAACACGCCCACGCCCGTGGGCGCCACCGCCTGCCACTCGGGCACGTTGCGGGGGTTGAGCACCCGCTTGAGCTCCTCGGCCGAGACGGCGTTGGGCAGGTCGCGCTTGTTGTACTGGATGACGAAGGGAACCTTGTTGAGGTCGTAGGCCTGCTCCTGCAGGTTGACCCGGAGGTTCTCCATCGACTCGATGTTCGCTTCCATGCGCTCGACCTGGCTGTCGGCGACGAAGACCACGCCGTCGACGCCCTTCAAGATGAGCTTGCGGGACGCGTCGTAGAAGACCTGGCCCGGCACCGTGTACAGGTGGAAGCGGGTCTTGAAGCCGCGGATCTCACCGAGCGACAGCGGCAGGAAGTCGAAGAAGAGCGTGCGATCCGTCTCGGTGGAGAGCGAGATCAGCTTGCCCTTCGTCTCGGGGTTGGTCTTGTTGTAGATGTACTGCAGGTTCGTCGTCTTCCCGCACAAACCGGGGCCGTAATAGACGATCTTGCAGTTGATCTCGCGACTTGAGTAGTTGATGAAGGACATGGCGCGGGCCGTTATTCGCTGAACAGGTTATCGATGTCGGTGTCGGAGATCTCGGCGAACGGAGATCCCGCACCAGGAGCCTCGGACCGCTTCGCCAGGCCTTCGAAGATCTTCGTGAGCTCGTCGGAGGCCTTCTTGATGCGCAGCCGCACCAGGCCGAGCGAGGTGCGGTTGTCGAAGATGACCACCAGCACCACCCGGCTGCCCACGATCGTCATGTAGAGCGAGTCCTTCGCTCCTTCGTGGAACTGGTTGGGGAACTCGTTCTCACCGATCAGCTTGGCGAGGCCCCCCATCGCCGCCACGTTGCCGGCGGTGAGAGACGCCAGCGAGGTGGTGTCGATGTTCTGGGTCTGCCCCGCCGCCGAGATGAGCTGGCCGTTCTTGTCCACCAGGAAGACGACCTTGGAGTTCGCCTCCTTGGTGAGGCGATCACACACGGCGTTGATCCGGTGGAACTCCTCTTCGTACATCACCAACTGAGCAGCCATGAGTGGGTGCGCCCCTCGGAAGGGAAACGAGAGATGGGTTCCTACCAAGGTCTGCGGCGCCTTTCACCATTTGCCGCATGGGGGGCGCCGGTGTGCCAGAAAGCTACGATTGCCCCGAGGGGCCCCCTATACTTCCCGACATCGTGAACCGGGTCGACCTGCGTTCGGGGGTACGCGCTGCAGCGGCCTTCTGCTGGCTGGTCGCGTCTGCGGCCCTGGCCCAGGACGCGGCGGTCTCCGCCGCCCCGGGCGACGAAGTCCTGAACCCTTACGACATGTTCCAGGCCCGGCTCCGGTACGGGGTCGCGGTCCGCTCGGGCGCCCAGACCGATCAAGGCCCCGGCCTCACCTACAGCGGGCTCACCCCCAACGACCTGGCGCTCCAGGGGTGGGGCTGGTTCCTGCTCGACGGCAAGCTGGGCGGCACCCTGGCGCTCCAGCGCGAAGGCTTCGCCCTCTACGACCGGGGCACCAAGGTCACCAGCGGCGGCCTGCTGCGCTTCTCCTTGGGCCCCGCCGGGCGGCTCGCCCTGGGGCCGGTGCGGCTCGAGGCCAGCGCCGGCTACGCGCTGCAGCAGCTGCCGTTCCTCGGCAGCTCGAGCGCCCCGTCGCTCGCCCCCGTCACCCGCCACGCGGTGCTGCTCGCCGCCCGCGGCATCGTCGACCTGGGCCGCGTCGAGCTCGAGGCCCACGCCGAGGTGCCCATCGCCCTGGCCACCACCGCGGCCACGGCGGCCACCAGCTCGAGCGGCTTCGGGGTGGGCGGCGGCATCCGGGTGAACCTCTTCGACGTGGGTTTCCTGCGCTGGGGCGTGCTCGCCGACGTGGGCTACGTGTCCGACACGCTGAGCGATTCCAGCGGCCTCAAGGGCTCCCAGTCGGTGGTGCGCGCCGGCGGCGCGGTGGACCTCAAGTGGCGCGAAGGCCATTCCAGCGGGCCCCGCTTCGGGGGGCTCCTGGTGGAAGTGGTCGACGCGGCCTCCGGCGCGCCGCTGCCCGGCGTCGAGGTGGGCGTGGGCGCGCGGACCGCGACCACCGGCGCCGACGGCAAGGCGCACCTCTCCGGGCTCGACCCGGGCCGGGTTTCCGGCACCGCCAGCGCGGGCGGGTACCTGCGCGGCCAGCTCGACGCCGAGGTCTCGGCCGACGAGGAGCTGCCGCTCACGGTGAAGCTGGAGCGCGAGCCGCCCAGGGTGGGCGGGCTCAAGCTGACCGCCGTCGGCCAGGACGGCAAGGGCCTGCCGGGCGTCGCCTTCGAGGTCGCGGACCAGAAGGTGACGAGCGCCGAAGGCGGCACCGCGCTGGTGTCCGGCCTGCCGCCGGGGCCGGTCGGGGTGAAGGCCCGGCTCGACGGCTACCAGCCGGCCGAGGAGACGGCGGCGGTGGTGGCGGGCAAGGACTCCGCGGTGTCCTTGACCCTGGTGCCGCTCAAGAAGAGCGTGCCCGCCACCCTCACCGGCATCGTGCGCAGCACCGCGGGCGGCGCGCCCGTCGCCGCCGACCTCGAGGTGCGGGAGCTCAGGCTCAAGGCGAAGGCCAGCGCCCAGGGGAGCTTCTCGTTCCAGGTGCCCGGCGGCACGTACACGGTCACCATCTCGGCGCCCGGCTTCCTGGCCCAGACCAAGAGCGTCACCGTGAAGGACGGCGACCAGGCCATCTTCAACGTCGACCTGCACCCGAGGTGACGGCAGCGGCATGTGGCGCTCGGGGTCAGCTCAGCTCGCCGCTCGCGCCATCGCCGCCGCGCTCTCGCTGGCGGTGCTGTCGTGCACCGAGGCGCCGCCGCCCCCGGCCGTGGACGCCGGCGGGTCGGCGCGGCGCCCGCCCGGGGCGAGCGACGGGCAGCTCACCGAGGTCGAAGGGGCGGTGACCCTGGAGCGCGCGGGCCAGGCCAGCGCCGCGAAGCCCGGGCCGCTGTTCCAGGACGACGCGCTGTCCACCGGCGCCGACGGCCGGGCGGTGGTGACGCTGCCGGGCGGCCGGGTGGTGGAGCTGGGGCCCGAGGCGCGCTTCATCCTCACCTCCGACGCGCAGGGGCTGGTGCTCAACGTGGCGCGGGGCCTCATCCTCTCGCGGGTGCCGGCCGATGCCGCCGCGGGGCCGCAGGTGACCCTGCGCATCCAGACGCCGTTCGGCCTCACCCGGGTCGGGCAGAGCGAGGTCTCGCTCGACGTCGGCGACGACGGCGCCAAGGTCGACGTGAAGGTGGGCAGCATCGAGCTCGTCTCGCGCAACGGCCAGGCGGTGACCGTGGCCGCGGGCGAGGCGCAGGTGCTCTCGCGCACCGGGGCGACGCCGTGGGTGATGCCCGCGGTGCCCATCGTCATCGCGTCGGTGTCGGGCAAGGCCGAGGTGCGCAAGCGCGACCAGACGAAGTGGGCCCTGGTGAGCGGCGCCCGGCCGACACCGCTGGAGAGCGGCGACGCGGTGCGGGTGCGCGACGGGCGGGCGGTGCTCGAAGGCGGGAGCGGCCGGCTGGTGGCGAGCAAGGGCGCCGAGGTCATCGTGGTGCAGTCGGCCCCGGGGCGCACCGCGGTGACGCTCAACAAGGGCGGTCTCGCGGCGAGCTTCGCGCCCGGCAAGCGCAGCGTGCTGGCCCTGGGCGAGGTGAGCCTGGTGAGCGAGCAGGGCGGCCAGGTGGAGCTGGAGAAGACGGAGCGGGGCTACAGCCTGAGCGCGCTCGCGGGCGACGTGGTGGTGCAGCGCGACGGGCAGCGCGACGAGCGGGTGGAAGGTGGCCAGGTGGCGGAGATCACCGACACGGTGCGTGCGACCGACGCGGGGCGCGAGCCGTTCGCGCTGCCGGCGCGCCCTGGGCTCAAGGTGTTTCACCCGGGCCTCCTGCGGGTGGCGCTCACCTGGGACGGCGCCGACGGCAAGGCGTACCGGGTGGAGGTAGCGCAGGACCCGAGCTTCACCGCGCCGCTCCTGTCGGGCGTGGTGCACCAGCGCTTCGTGAACGTCGCCGCGCCGCAGAAGGGCAACCTCTACTGGCGGGTGTTCGACGGCGCGGCCCAGGTGGACCAGGGCAGCGCGTACTTCGCGCCGGAGCCGCGGGCGGGCGGGGAGCTCGACCGCAACAAGAACGAGGTGAAGGACGGCGCCGAGAAGACCACCATCTACTTCCAGGACAAGACCCCGGTGGTCACCTTCTCGTGGGCCGAGGAACCGGGCGCGGCGCGCTACCGGGTGCAGGTGTTCAAGGAAGGCGAGCTCAAGAAGCCGGTGCTGGAGCGGCAGGTGAAGGAGCTCAAGGTGGTGGTGCCCGAAGGCACGCTCGACGAAGGCCGCTACGTGTGGGGCGTGACGCCGCTCGACGCGAAGGACGCGAGCCTCAAGGGCGGCAAGCTCAACAAGCTGGAGATCAGCTACGACAACGCGGTGCCGGCCTTGACGCTCAAGTCGCCGGTGAACGGCCAGGCGGTGGGCGCGCAGGCCAAGGTGGTGGGCATCGCGCCGGTGGGCTCCAAGGTCTTCTGCAACGGGCGCGCGGTGCCGCTCGACGACAAGGCGCGGTTCGACGTGGCGGTGCCGTCGCTCGCCGGTGGGCGGCTCATCTGCAAGATGGTGAAGGGCGCCGCCGAGGTGTACACCGTTCGCCGGATCCGATGACCGTGCAGGGCAGCCCAGGCCAGGGAGAGCGGGAGCCGGTCGGCGCGATCGCGGCGCGGGCGTTCGGGCAGAACTACGTGCTGGTGCGCAAGCTGGCCGAAGGCGGCATGGCGGAGATCTTCCTCGCCAAGCAGGTCGGCGTGCAGGGCTTCGAGCGCGACGTGGTCATCAAGCGCATGCTGCAGAACCTGTCCGGGGTCACCGACTTCGTGAACATGTTCCTCGACGAGGCGCGGCTCGCCTCGCGGCTGGCGCACCCGAACATCGTGCAGATCAACGACCTCGGGCTGACCGACGGTTGCTACTACATCGCGATGGAGTACCTCCCGGGCGAGGACTTCAGCACGCTGCTGCGCACCGCGGCGCGCCGGCGGGAATACGTGCCGCTCGCCATCTCGCTGCGGGTGCTGGCGGAAGCGGCGCGCGGGCTGCACTTCGCGCACAGCTTCACCGACGCGCAGGGGCAGCGGCTCAACATCGTGCACCGCGACGTGTCGCCGTCGAACATCTTCGTCACCTACACCGGTCAGGTGAAGGTGCTCGACTTCGGCATCGCGCGCGCGGAGTCGCGCATCACCCAGACGACGGCGGGGGTGGTGAAGGGGAAGTACCAGTACATGTCGCCGGAGCAGGCGCGGTCCGACGTGGTGGACTGCCGCTCGGACATCTACTCGCTCGGGGTGAGCACCTACGAGGCGGTCACCAACACGCGGCCGTTCGCGCGCGAGAGCGACCTGGCAATCTTGAACGCGGTGCTCAAGAACGAGTTCCGCCCGGTGCGCGAGCTGCGCCCGGATCTGCCGGAAGACGTGGAGCGCATCATCGTCAAGGCGCTCAGCCCCGACCCCAACGACCGCTTCCAGACGGCGGAGGAGTTCGCGGAGGAGCTCGAGCGCTTCCTCGCGGTGACGACGTCGGGTGGCGGCACCTCGAGCCTGGCGACGTTCATGGCGGGCTTCTTCGGGCCGGAGCGCATGAGCTCCAAGGTGAGCATCGACTCGCTGGCCCAGATGGCGAAGAAGGGCGTCGACGTGCCGGGGTACTCGAACCCCTACGCGCCCAAGACCGAGGCCGGGGCTTCCGACGCGACGGTGGCGACCAAGGTCGTCTCTCCGGGGACGGTGGCCGGCCGGCCGGTGCGGCGCCGGGGCGCGCTGCTGCTCGCGGGCGCACTCGGGGTGCTGGCGCTGGGCGCGGCGGTGGCGGTGGGCGCGGTGCTCTTCCGTCCTCCGGCCGGGGGCGCGGTGGACCCGGTGGTGCCGGTGGCCGCGGATGCCGGGGCGATGCCCGAGCCGGTGCCGGACGCGGCGGTCGCCGCGGTGCCGGTGGCGGTGGAGGACGCGGGGGCGGTGGCCCCGGTGGTCGACGCCGGGGTGAAGGCCCCCGCGCCGTCGAGGCCGGTGGTGCTGGACCAGAAGCTCATCATGGGCGTGGTGCGCCGCTTCTCGGGCAAGGTGGCCAAGTGCTTCGAGCAGTTCAGCGGCGAGCTTCCGGCGGCGCAGGGTCAGCTCGACGTGACCTTCACCATCGTGAGCTCGGGCAAGACGGTGAACGTGTCCGGTGGGCTGCCGGGCAAGCAGGTGAGCCGCTGCGTCGAGGGCGTGGTGAAGGAGATGCAGTTCCCCGCGCACCGCGACAAGGAAGTCACCATCACCGTGCCGTTCACCTACACGCGCAAGTAGCGAGGCCGGCCGGATGCTGATCGCAGGTCGCCAGGTCGACGACGCACTGCTCAAGGCCGCCTTCGCGCGCGGCCGCGAGACGGGGCGCGCCTTCTCCTACGAGCAGCTGGTGACGCGCGCGCTGGCGCTCGGCGGCAAGGTCGACGGTCGGACGCTCACCCGGGCGGTCGATTCGTTCACCCCGTCGCGCTTGCCGCCGCAGCAGGGGCTGCGTGCGCCACCGACCATCCAGGCGGCAGCGACCTTCGGCTGGCACGCGGTCGAGGCCGAGGCCGAGCAGGTGCCGACGGCCGAGGTCCCGCACGGGTTCGGGCGCGTCATCGTCGAGAGCCAGGGCGCCGTGGCGTCGCCCGACGAGCAGATCATCTCGGCGTACCTGCCGGAGCGCGCCGAAGGGAAGCTCGCGCCGCTCAAGCAGCGCAACACCGTCTACTTCGGGGTGACGAGCGTCGGACAGGCCGACCGCTTCTTCGGGCCCTTCGAGCTCGACCGGAAGGGCATTCCGCTGGCTGGCGGCCTCGCCGGCGAGGCACTGCCGCCACCGGTGACCGCGAGGTCGCTGCTCGACCTCGGCTCGCAGAAGCAGGTGCGCGCCCTGACGCTGCCGAAGCTCGTGGACCAGGCGCTGCGCTTCGACCTGATGACCGACGGCGACGCGCGCGCGTACGAGTCGCTGTCGAAGGAGACGATGGCGAGGCTGACGGCGCTGCAGGCGAAGCAGGTCGCCGAGCTCACCTCGTACGAAGGCCCGCGGGGCAACGTGGCGCCCGTCATCAACGAGGCGCTGCGCAGCGGCAGCACGGCGTACGGCGCCGAGCGCGCGTTGCTCGACGGCGCCATCGCGCGCGCGACGACGCTCCCCGAAGGGCTGCGCCTGTTCCGGGGCGCGGCGCTCCTCGGCTCGGAGCTGAAGCGCGGCGCGACGCTGGTCGACCCCGGCTACGCCTTCACCACGCTGGAGCCGTCGATGGCGCTGCGGTTCGCGCGGCAGGGCGCCGCGGCCGGGCGCGTGCCGGTGGTGCTGGTCATCGACATCGAAGCGCCGGTGCAAGGGCTCGTCAGTGGCAACACCGGCGAGAGCGAAGTCCTGCTCCGGCGGGAGCTGCCGCTCGTGGTGCAGCGCATCGAGCGCCGCGACGGGGTGGCGTTCGTGACCGTCAAGGCCACCGCCCCCTAGCGCCAGGAAGGCACAGCCAGCCGTCACGTCCGAGGCGACGGTGCAATGGCCCGCTTTACGGTTTCTCGCGGTGTCGGCCCCGGTCCCCCTTGGTCAGCGCCGGAGGTAGGGCGGGCGCGCACCTTGCAGCTGGTCTGGTCGACGTTCAAACCATTCGGCGAAGGAAGCGTGATGAAGACCATTCGAGCTGGCGCAGCGAAGGTGTGTGCGGTGGGGGTCGTGCTGGGCGGTGTGCTGGCTGGCTGCGGCGTCGGGCAGGCCGACCCCAACGTGACGCTGGGGCCGGTCCCGGAGGGGGCGCGGCAGGCAGGCGCGGACACTTCCGGGGACCAGGCCAGCGTGAGCTCGGCGCTGACGATTCCTCCCGGCTGCCAGGCGCTCACCTACTCGACGGGGTACTGCATCACGAACTCCGACATCATCTGGAGCGCGATGTACGCGTGCGGGATGATCGGCGGCACGCCGACGAACCCGCGCTACGTCTGGGGCGACTGCGGCGTGAAGGGCAAGTCGCAGCGCTCCGGGCTCATGGAAGAGAAGTACCGGTACGGCATGGTCACCTGCTGCGGGCTGTGAGTCGCCCGCGTCGGCCCGTTGGCGCCAGCAGGGCCGAGGGGGCCTACAGGTCTCGGCGCGCGGACAGCGCGCGCGCGAGCGTCGCCTGGTCGGCGTACTCGAGGTCGCCGCCCATCGGCAGCCCCTGCGCGAGCCGGGTGACCTTGAGCCCCATCGGCTTGAGCAACCGCGTGAGGTAGAGCGCGGTCGCCTCGCCTTCGACGTCGGGGTTGGTGGCGACGATGACTTCCTCGAAGGCCTGCCCCTGCAGCCGCACCAGCAGCTCGCGGATGCGCAGCTGGTCGGGGCCGATGCCCTCGAGCGGCGAGAGCGCGCCGTGGAGCACGTGGTAGCGGCCGCGGAACTCGCGGGTGCGCTCCAGCGCCAGCTCGTCGGCGATGCCTTCGACCACGCAGAGGACGCGGTCGTCGCGCCGGGTGTCGGTGCAGAAGCCGCACGGCGCGCCCGCCTCGCCTTCGGTGAGGCTGAAGCAGCGCGAGCACAGGCGCACCCGGTCGACCACCTCGGTGAGCGACTGGGCGAGGCCGCGCGCGAGCTCGGGCGGCGCGCGCAGCAGGTGGAACGCGAGGCGCTGGGCCGTCTTCTCGCCGATGCCGGGGAGCTTGGCGAGCTGGGCGACGAGGCGGTTGAGCGCGTCGGGGGTCACGTGATGCCGGGGATCTTGATGCCGCCCGAGACCTTGGCCAGCTCCTTCTGCATGTGGTCCTTGCTGGCGGCGATGGCGGCGTTCACCGCGGCGATGACCAGGTCCTCGAGCATCGCGGTGTCCGCGGGGTCGATGGCCTTCTTGTCGATCTTGATGCCCTTGATCTCCTGCACGCCGTTGGCAGTCGCCACCACCAGCCCGTCGCCGGCCTTGCCTTCGACCGTCTCCTCGGCGAGCGCGACCTTCCGCTGCTCGATCTTCTCGGTGAGCTTGTTGGCCTGGCGAATGAAGTAGTTGAGATCGACTCCGGGCATGACGTGCTCCTGACGGCTTGAAGGGTGTGGCGCTTTTAAGGACGACGGACCGCCGTATAGCGCAGGAGCGCCCCGGCGCGAGCCCGTCAGGCTTCCTCGTCGGCCGCGGGAGGCGGCTCGTCGCCGCCGGCGGGCACCGGGGCCGCTTCCAGCACCTGCACGTGCTCCAGCCGCCCACCGAGGATGCGCAGCACGCTGGCCACCGCGGGGTGGGTGCGCACCTTGTGGTCGATGGCGCTCTCGCGGACTTCCCGGGCTTCCACTTCCTGCTCGGCGATGGAGCGCGGCGCGGCGGCGTGCGCGGCGCGGTCGGACTCTTCCTCGAGGTGGAGCGACCGGCCGTAGTGCTGGGAGAGGAGCTTCTCGATGACCGCGCGGCCGGAGTCGAAGACCGTGGCGCGGTGGAAGCCGGCGTCGGCGGCGAAGGCCAGGCGGACCGCGGTGGGGCCCACGGCGATGAGGCGACCGAAGGACAGCGACTTGCCGTGGCGCGGCTGCTCGCGGCGCACCCGCTCGATGGCCTGGTTCCAGGAGGCGAGCTCGGTGGTCGCCGGACCGAGCGAGGCGGAGCCGGGAATCGGCAGCTGGGCGCGGGGGACGGGTGCCGGCTCGGAGGACCAGGGAGGCGGGGCCGAGGGAGGAGGGGGGGAGGGGCGTGGGGGGCTGACGGGTTCGCTTTCGCGTGCGTTCACCGGCACGGAGACGGCGACCCGGGGTGGGACGGGGCCGGCGGGTGAGACGGGCGCCGCCGCGGCCGCCGCCGCGAGGGACGGTGTGGGTGGCGCCTGGGGAGTCCCCGCGACGGCAGGCGCTTCCGGCGACTCACCGGGCAGACACTCGCCGCTCGCGCAGCCACCCGCGGGAGGCGGGGGCGCGAAGAGGACCTCGTCGCCCTTCGGAGCGGGGCGCTTCAGCTCAGGCGCGAAAGTTCGGCTGGGCGGGGCGACCTCCCGACGCCCCGGCCGCGGTCGACGGCCCGGCGAGGGCCTCGACCTTGTGCACCAGCTCCGCGAGCGTGCCCAGCGGCGCCAGCGTCACGCCCTTGAGCAGCACCATCTCGAAGGTGAGCCGGGGCTGCGCCGCGCGGGCGATCTCCCACACCGCGCCGTGCACCAGGTCGAACAGCCGGGCGAGCTGCGCGGCGTCGGCCTCGCGCGAGAGCGCGGTGACCTGCTCGCGGTCCACGTCAGCGAGCTCTTCCGGCGCCGCGCCCGACGCCTTGGCCACGTAGATGTGCCGCAGCTGGTAGGCGAGTTCCTCGGCGAGCCGGCGCAGGTCGAGCCCCTTGCTCCAGGCTTCCTCGGTGCGCTCGAGCAGCACCTTGGCTTCACGGCGCACCAGCGCCTGCGCGAAGGCGTGCACCAGGGTGCGGTCGATGGCGCCCAGGGCGTCGGCGACCTGCTCGTCGGTGGGCGAGGTGCCTCCGGCCGAGAGCACCTGGTCGACCAGCGACAGGGCGTCGCGCATGCCGCCTTCGGACTGCCGCACGATGAGCGCGAGGCTGCGCTCGCTGAGCGCCACCTTCTCCTGCGCGCAGATGTCCTTGAGCCGCGCCACCATCGCGCTCTGCGAGATGCGGCGGAAGTTGTGGCGCTGGCAGCGCGAGAGAATCGTGTCCGGCAGCTTGTGCGGCTCGGTGGTGGCGAAGATGAACTTCACGTGCCCGGGCGGCTCTTCGAGCGTCTTGAGCAGCGCGTTGAACGCCGAGCCGGACAGCATGTGCACTTCGTCGATGATGTAGATCTTGTGGCGGTCGCGCTGCGGCAGGTACTTCGCGTTCTCGCGAATCTCGCGCACGTTCTCGACGCCGTTGTTCGAGGCGCCGTCGATCTCCGCCACGTCCACGCTGGTGCCGTCGCGGATCTCGGTGCACGCCCGGCAGGTGCCGCACGGCTTGGCGGTGGGGCCGTTCTCGCAGTTGAGCGCGCGCGCGAGCAGGCGCGCCGCGGTCGTCTTGCCCACGCCGCGCGGGCCGCAGAAGAGGTACGCGTGCGCCACCCGGTCGAGCTTGAGCGCGTTCTCGATGGTGCGGACCACGTGCTCCTGGCCCGTCATCTCCTCGAAGGCCTGGGGGCGGTACTTGCGGGCGAGAACCGTGTAGCTCATGGCTCCCTCGTAGCACGGGCCCCGGGACTTGCGGATCCGCCGGTTGGGCAGCGGCGCCGCCCGTCAGAGCGCCGCCGCATCCAGACGTGCCGAGGCGAGCTCGGAGCGCAGGGCCAGGACGCCGATGGCGCTGGCGATGGTGAGCCCGGTGCCGCCGAGTGCGCCGAAGCCGAAGGCCTTGCTGGCGTTGTTCCAGCCCGTGTCCGGGCCGGAGAAGGAGCAGCCTGAGTAGCACCCGACGCCCCTGATGGCGGTGAGCCCCTGCATCGTCGCCCACGCCATGCCCGCCGCGAACGTCAGCACGATGAGGGTGGCGGTCGTGCCCATGAGCACCGACCTGCCGAGCTCGAGGTTGGCCACCCGGTCGAGCGCCAGCTGCCGAGGCGACGGCGGGGGGAGCAGCGTGCGCACCTCGGCCGGGCGCTGCACCACCGGGGCGTCCGTCGGCGGGCGGCTGGAATGCGGTGTGGGGCGTACCGCTTCGAACTCGGGCGGGCGCTCCGCGAGGACGAGGGAAGGCAGCGCGAGGAGGAGGACGGGGAGGCGGGACAGGGAGTGCATGGGCGGCCCCGTTCCACGCGGGGTGCCAACGCAAGCCTCTTGAATCAGGACCGGCCCGACCGAGCGCCAGCGCAGGCCGCTGCGCAGTGCGCAGCGCGCGCGGGCACCCGCTCCCGGGCCGTCAGGCGAACGCCTGACCGTACGCCTGGAGGAAGTCGTCGTAGCTGCGCGTCTTGCCGAGCAGCGTCTTGAGCGCCGGGGCGATGGACGCGGCGTGGCCCTGGGCCACCGTCTGGCCCATGAGCACGTAGTCCTGGGCGAGCCAGTCGGGGAGGCCTGCCTGCAGCAGCGCGCCGCGGAAGGCGTCGTCGGGCAGGCTCACGTACTTCACGGCCTTGCCGAGGCGCGCGCCGAGCTTCGCGGCGATGTCCTGGTTGGTGAGCAGCTCCTGGCCGGTGAGCACGTGGGTCTGGCCTTCGTGTCCGGCCGAGGTGAGGACCTTGGCCGCCGCCGCGCCGATGTCGCGCGCGTCGATGGGCGCGAACTTCCCGGTGCCCTGGTTGCCGTAGATGGCGCCGTCCTTCTTCACCGTGGGCACCGCCGAGAGCGAGTTCTGCATGAAGTAGCCCGGCTGCAGGATGGTCCACTTCATGCCCGAGGCCTTGAGGTGCGCGTCGGTCTGCGCGTGCCAGCGCGCCAGCGTCACCGGGCTCTTCTCGTCGGCGCCCAGCACCGACAGGCGCACCAGGTGCGGCACCCCGGCGCGCTTGGCGGAATCGATGACCGCGTTCTGCAGCGCCGCGCTGTCGGGCGTGGAGTTGGTGAGCAGGAACACCTTGGTGGCGCCCGCGAAGGCCTTCTGCCGCGCCGCCTCGTCGCCCAGGTCGCCCTGCACGGCGGTGACGCCCGCGGGCAGCTTCCTGGGGTCGCGCGCCAGTACGCGGAACTGCGCCTTGGCGGCGAGCAGCTCGGCGACGAGCGGCTCTCCGACCTTCCCGGTGGCTCCAGTGACGACGATCATCTTCGACCCCTCTCGCGTGGGCTGCCGGGTGGCAGCGGTGGAACGGCGGCGCGAGGGTAACGGCCGGTGCGGCGCTTCGCCGCACCTTCGTCAGAGCGACAGCAGCAGGTAGGCGAGGCACATCTCGTCGGCGGTGCCTTCGCCCCAGCCCACCGGCTTGTCCCCCGGGTTGTCCCAGGTGCAGCCCAGCTTCACCGCTTCCCCTTTCTTGATGCGGCGAGGCTGGTCGAAGAAGTACTGCTGCTGCCACTGGAAGTCCCACTTGGGAATGTCCACCATGCAGCCGTCGGGGCCGGTGACGGTGATGCGCTTGCCCTTGGTGTGCATGTGCGGGAACACGCCCCAGGCTCGCAGGTCGGCGCCGACCTGGTTGGGCGTCGAGACCGGGTGGTAGGCCGGCGTCCAGTCCATCGCGTGCGGCGGCACCGAGAAGAACGGGTCGGCGAGCGGAATCAGCAGCGCCTGGGTCACCGCGCCCTTGGCGTACTGCAGCTTCACCGAGGTGAGGTCGGGCTCGCGGACCTGCGCGGTGTTGTAGTGAATCTGCATCGCGAAGACCTTGCCCGCCGGCAGCGGGATGCCGACGCCCGTGGGGTAGCGCACCGCCGCGGTGCCCGGCACCCAGCCGCCGATGAGGATGGGGTTGTTCGAGCCGGGGCCGCCGAAGCAGGTCCACCCTTCGCCGGGCTCGGCGTCGTCCGCCTTCTGCGCCTCCGCGCGGTCCACCGCGTAGAGCAGCACGTGGTGCACCTCGGCGCGCACGCCGGGCACCACCTCGAAGCCGACGACGTCCTTGGTCTGGGTGACGTTGGGGTCGATGAGGAAGCAGTGGTAGTCGTCGGGCCGCGTGTTGTTCGGCGTATACGCCGCCTTGGGCGCGATGCTGAGGTCGGTCCACTCCAGGCCCTGCTGGGCCACGTAGGCCGGCGGCGCGTCCTTCACGTCGCCTTCGAGCCCGCCGCCCGCGGCCCACGCGGTGAAGACGTCGGCCTCGTCCAGGCTCATGCGCCGGTCGTCGCGGTACTTCTGGCCGCACGCGGCCGACGGCATCCACGGCGGCATGCGCTGCTCGCTCACCGCGTTGCCGATGGCGGTGTGCCAGCCCTTCACGCCCTGGAACGTCTCCACCGAGAACGGGGCGATGGACCCGGCGTTGTGGCAGCCCTGGCAGTGCTTCTGCGCGAGCGGCGCCACGTCGCGGTACCAGGTGGCGGTGCCGCCGTCGGGCAGCGCGGTGGCGTAGACGTGCGGGGTGCCCGCGTCTTGCCCGCCTTGCCCCGGAGTGCAGGCGGCGACCGCGAGGACGGCGAGGCTTCCGAGGGTGGCTCTCATGGCTTTCCCATTCGACACGACGGCGGGCGAAATCAGAAAGTGAGCGGGGCTTTTTGGGTAAGACGCGCACCCACATGCAGGCCCTGCTCATGACCATCGTTGCCGCCACCGCCTCCGCCGATCCCAGCTTCCTGCGCGAGTTCGCCCAGACCCGCCGCTACCTCGCGGGCCGCCCGGCGAACGTGCGCCTCACCCCCGACGGCAAGACGGTGCTCTTCCTGCGCGCCAAGCCGACCTCGCCGGAGCAGACGCTCTTCTCCTTCGACGTGGCCACCGGCCAGACGGTGGAGCTGCTCACCCCCGAGTCGCTGCTCAACGGCGCCGCGGAGACGCTCTCGGTGGAAGAGAAGGCCCGCCTGGAGCGCATGCGCGTGAGCGCGCGCGGCTTCATCAGCTTCCAGCTCTCGCCCGACGGGACGCGGGTGCTGGTCGGGCTGTCCGGCAAGCTCTACGTCGTCGAGCGCGAGAGCAAGAAGGTGCAGGAGCTCAAGACGGGGGCGGGCGCGTGCATCGACCCGCGCTTCACGCCCGACGGCAAGGCGGTGGCCTTCGTGCGCGCCCACGACGTGCACCTGGTGGACCTCTCGAAGAACGCGGAGAGCGCCGTCACCAAGGGCGGCACCGAGGCCAAGCCCCACGGCCTGGCGGAGTTCGTCGCGCAGGAAGAGATGTCGCGCTTCACCGGCTACTGGTTCAGCCCCGACGCTCAGATGGTGGCGTACCAGGAGACCGACCACGCGGGCCTGGAGCAGTTCGGCATCGCGGACCCGATGCACCCGGAAGCCGAGGCGGAGCGCTTCTTCTACCCGCGGCCGGGCAAGGCGAACGCGCAGGTGAAGCTGTTCCTCCAGGCGCGCAAGGGCGGCGCTCCGGTGGAGGTGAAGTGGGACCGCGCGGCCTTCCCGTACCTGGCGACGGTGCGCTGGCCGAAGAAGGGCGCCTTGAGCGTGCTGGTGCAGAACCGCGAGCAGACGAAGGAGCAGCTCCTGGCGGTCGACGTGAAGAGCGGCGCCACCACCGTGCTGCTCACCGAGGAAGACGCGGCGTGGGTCAACCTCTCGCAGGAATTCCCCTTCTGGCTGCCCGACGGCTCGGGCTTCCTCTGGGGCACCGAGCGCCACGGCGCGCCCGAGGTCGAGCTGCGCAAGAGCGACGGCACGCTGGTGGGCCCGTGGCTCTCGCCCGAGGCGGGCTACGGCGGCTCCGCGGGGGTGAACGACCTCGTGGGGTACGACGAGCGCACCAAGACGCTCTACTTCGCGGGCGGCCCCGACAGCGTGGCCACCGCCATCTATCGCGCGCAGCAGGGCCAGGCGCCGGAGCGGGTGAAGACCGGCTTCACCACCGCCACCGAGAACGGCCTGCTGTCGGAAGACGGGCAGCTCCTGGTGGTGACGGCGACCAGCGTGCAGGCGATGCCGAAGACGGTGGTGCTCAAGACCGACGGCACGGTGGTCGGCGAGCTCCCCTCGGTCGCCAAGGAGCCCACCTTGAGCCTGCAGCTCGAGCTCAAGACGGTGGGCGAGAAGAAGCTGAAGGCGATGGTGCTGCGGCCGCACGGCTACGTGCCGGGCAAGAAGCTGCCCACCATTCTCGAGGTGTACGGCGGGCCGGGGCACCAGGAAGTGGTGCAGTCCCTGCGCGAGAACCTGCTCCTGCAGTGGCTCGCGGACCAGGGCTTCGTGGTGGTGAAGCTCGACGGGCGCGGCACGCCGCGGCGCGGGCGCGACTGGGAGCGGGTCATCAAGGGCGACTTCGCCTCGGTGCCGGCGGGCGACCAGGTCGAAGGGCTGCAGGCGCTGGCGAAGGAAGTGCCGGAGCTCGACCTCGCCCGCGTGGGCGTCTACGGCTGGAGCTTCGGCGGCTACCTCGCCTCGGTGCTGACGCTCTCGCGCGGCGACGTCTTCAAGAGCGGGGTGGCGGGCGCGCCGGTGGTGGACTGGCACGACTACGACACGCACTACACCGAGCGGTACCTCGGGGTACCGCCGGCGGCGGAAGGTGCGTACGCGAAGAGCTCGGTGCTGGCCTTCGTGGAGAAGGCGCAGCGGCCGCTGATGCTCATTCACGGCACCGCGGACGACAACGTGTACTTCTTCCACTCGCTCAAGCTGTCCGACGCGCTCTTCCGCGCGGGCAAGCCGCACCGGGTGCTGCCGCTGTCCAACTTCACCCACATGGTGCCCGAGCCGCTGGTGATGGAGCGGCTGTGGCAGAGCATCGCGGGCTTCTTCAAGGAGACGCTCTGATGGCGCTCGACCCGGCGTTCGTCGCCGACTGCCCGTACGGGCCCGGCGGGCAGCTCATCGACGAGGTGCTGGAAGTCGACAAGGCGAAGTCGCTGGTGCGCGCGCGCATGCCGACGCACGGCGAGCTGCCGCTCACCCGCGAGCAGCGCACCCACCCGCGCTTCCACCCCGCGCACGTCTCCGGCGGGCTGATGGTGCACATGACCGGCGTGCTCGGCTACGTGCACGCCTACTACGTGCTCGACCTGCGCCACCGCGACGGCTGGGTCGGCTACGGCGTGCGCATCCAGTCGGCGCGCTTCCACAACCTGGCGCGGCTGGGGCCGCCGGTCATCTTGACCGGGTGGTGCACCCACGCGCGCACCGGCACCGAGAAGGTGCTCGCGAAGTACGAGTTCGAGTTCCACCAGGAAGGCACGCTCGTCTACCAGGGCGAGCAGACCGCGCTGTGGAGCAAGGTCCCGCCGGAGTAGGGCGCTACTGGCAGGCGAGGCCGCCGTCGGCGGTGATGCAGTTCTGGGTGCCCGGGCAGCGCTGGGTTCCGATGACCCCCGCGTCGACGCAGCGGACGATCTGGTTGGTGTCGAGCGTGTCGCAGCTGTAGCGGCCTTCGGAGCTCGCGGGGCACCTGTCGCCCACGGTCAGCTCGCAGCGCAGGGCGTTGTTCTCCACGAAGCACCCGCGCGGGCCACTGCAGGTCTCGTAGACCTCGTAGCCGCCGTCGCGGCACTGCAGCGCGCGCTGCTGGTCGAGCGGGTCGCAGCGCAGCTTGCCGCTCGCGAGGCAGCCGTCACCGAGCGAGTGCATCGAGGTGTCGCAGACGGTGAGGCACTTGCCCTTGCAGGTGATGACCCGCGAGACGCCCTGGTCGCAGAAGAAGAACCGGGTGTCGGTGCAGTAGTCCTTGCCCGTCTTGCACGGGTCGCTGCCCGGGCCCGCGCCGTCGTTGCACCCGAACGTGAGGACCACCGAGAGCGCCAGGAGCCACCGCATGGGGCGGCATCATCGCACGGCAGGGCGCTTTGGTGGTTGCGGAGGCGGGACCGACCGCCTGGTTCTAGAAATCGAGGTGGATGTGGCTGGTCTCGAAGTTCCGGATGCCGCCGTAGCGCCGGGCGATGTGCTCGATCATCGAGTGGTTGCCGGTGCTGAGGTCGAGGTCCACCGCGGTGCCGCGGTAGTGGTTGGAGCCGGTCGAGTGGTGCCCGCCGGTGAGCGCGTTGATCATGATGTGCCCGTGCTTCGACATCGCGACCAGCGCCTGCATCATCTTGAGCTTGGGGCGCACGTGGCCGCCGGTCGCGGGCACGAAGGCCTTCTCGCCGCGCGCGAGCCGCTCCAGGTTCTTGCGGTCGCTGCCGGTCGACAGGCCCGACCAGAAGCTGACGTTCTTCGACTGCAGCAGGTACTTCGCGCAGCCCTGCACGGTCTTCAGGTTGCAGACCGCGTGCTTGAGCGGCTTGAGCCCCAGCGCCTTGCGGTCGCGGTTGGTCTCCTTGAGGCCCATGCGCTCTTCGGCCGCGTGGAGGTGCGAGAGCGCCACGTGCCGGTCGTGGGTGATCTCCCGCTTGTCCTTGGCGATGAGCGGGTCGTACTTCGCGCGGACCCCCGCGGCCTTGGCGGTCAGCTCCGCCGAGGGGTGCTGGAACTGGTCGATGTACTGCTGCTGCTGGTGAGCGATGGTCGAGAGCTGCGACTTCTCGGCCTTCACGTGGGTGGCGAGCTTCTGCTTGTCGGCCTTCAGCTCGTGGAGGTTCAGGTTCAGCCGGTGCACTGCCTTGGGAACGCTCATGTCTCGTTTCTTGAGCAAACGGCGCGCCGCCGCGCGCCACCCGCAGCCGCCTGAATTGACAGCGGTGCGGCCGGTTCGACGCGAAGCCTGGAGTGGACAGTGTGCTGCGCCGCCAACACCGGGTCGCCCCCGCGAGGTGTTCTGCTGTAGGACGCGCGACCATGTCCCGACTCGCCCTGGCGCTCGTCGCCGCCCTCGGTCTCTCCGGCTGCCTGGACCGCATGATTCTCGACGGCACGCTGAAGTCGACGCGCGACGCGTCGAAGGCCTTCGACACCCTGAGCGACCTCGAGGTGGCCAAGGAAGGCGCGGGCTCCAGCCTGGTGCAGCTCGAAGGCATGCAGACCCTGGCGCCGGACAACGAGGATGGCTTGTTCCTCCTGGTCCAGGGGTGGACCGGCTACGCCTCGGCCTTCATCGAGGACGCCTGGGAGCGCGCGGTGGACGCGGGCGACGACGACGGCGAGACGCTGCACGCGGGCCGCGCCGAGCAGGCCTACGCGCGCGCGGTGCACTTCGGCACCCTGCTGCTGGAACAGAAGCGCCCCGGCTTCGCGGCCGCCCAGAAGAACGCCGACACCATGGCGGCGTACCTGAAGGGCTTCGGGAAGGAAGACGCCGAGACGCTGCTCTGGGTGGGCGCGGCCTGGCTGTCGCGCGGCGGGGTGGCCGCCGAGAAGCCCGAGGTGGTGGCCGACCTCTTCGTGGGGGTGGCGCTGCTCGAGCGCAGCGTGGAACTCGAGCCGACGCTCGCCTACGGCCTCGGGCTGTCGGCGCTGGGCGCCTACCACGCACGTGCGCCCGACGCGGAGCTCGGCCAGGCGAAGGCGCTCTTCGAGCAGGCGCTCTCGCTCACCCACCGCCAGGCGCTCACCGTGCAGCTGATGTACGCGCAGGCCTGGGCCTGCAACGCGCACGACGAGGCGCAGTACCGCGCGCTGCTCAAGGAAGTCGTCGACGCGGGCGACGTGCTGCCCGCGCAGCGGCTCGAGAACACCATCGCCCGGAAGAAGGCGCTGCGCTACCTGGGCGCGCCGCGGCTCGCCCGCTGCGGCTTCACCGCGAGGGCCCCATGACGTCACTCGTTCTGCTGTCGCTGCTCGCCGCCGAGCCGGTCACGTTGAAGATCGGCTCCATCGCGCCGCGCGAGTCCCCCTGGGGCCAGGTGCTGCGGGTCTGGACCAAGGCGGTGAAGGAAAAGACGCACGGCGAGGTGCAGCTGGAGATCTACTGGAACGGCACCCAGGGCGACGAGCCGGCGCAGGTGGGCAAGGTGAAGACCGGCCAGCTCGACGGGGCCTGCGTCACCGCGGTCGGCCTCGGCGCGCTGGTGAACGACATCAACGCCCTGCAGATGCCCGGCCTCTTCGAGGACTGGGCGAGCTTCGACAAGGCGCGCGAGGTGATGCGGCCGGGCTTCGAGAAGGCGCTCGACGAGAAGGGCGTCACCCTGGTCGGGTGGGGCGACGTCGGGCTCGACCACCTGATGGCGCACGGCAAGCCGGTGCGCGGGCCCGCCGACGTGAAGGGCCGCACGCCGTGGGTGTGGCGCGAGGACCCGATTCTCCCCGCCGTCTTCCAGGCGGTGGGCGGGGTGGTCACCAAGCAGACCAGCGTGCCCGAGGCGCTGCCCGAGCTCGCCGCCGGCAACGTCGACGTGTTCTCCATCTCCGCGCTGGCGGCCGAGCAGCTCCAGCTGTCGCCGCGGCTCGACCAGCTGAACCTGATGGTGGTGGCCCCCAACATCGGCGGCGTGGTGCTCTCGAAGGACAAGCTCAAGGCGTTGACCGGCGAGCAGCGCGCCGCGGTGGTGGAGACGGCGAAGGTGGCGTGCAAGGCGCTCACCGAGCGGATCCGCGCCGAGGACGCCGCCGCGCTGGAGCGGCTCAAGAAGCGCATGACGGTGGTCGACCCGACGCCGGAAGAGCGGGCTGCCTGGAAGAAGGTCTTCGCCGCCGCGCGCGCCAAGCTCAAGGCCGGCTCCTTCACCCCGGCGGTGGTCGACGCCATCGAGGCGGCCGCGCGTTGAAGCGCCTCGACGCCGCGCTCGCCCGTCTGGAGGCGCGGCTGGGGTCGCTGCTCATGTGGACGCTGGCGGTGCTCCTCGCCCTCTGGGCGGGCCTGAGCGCGCTGGCGCGCCACGGCGCCTGGGCGGGCAACCTCTTCGCCTGGCTGCAGGACGCTTCGCTCCTCACCCTCGTCGGCGGGCTGCGCGGCGTGCCGATCCGGCTGACGCTGGCGCTGGCCTTCACCGGCGCGGCGCTGGCCACGGCGCAGGGCCGTCACCTGGCGCTCGACGTGGTGACGCGCACGCTGCCCGGGCGCTGGCGGCAGCTCGCCCGGCGCGCGGGGGCGGTGCTCGCCGCGGTGGTGTGCCTGGCGTCCGCGTACGGCTTCGCGGACTTCATCGCCAAGGACGCCTTCGAGGGCCAGGGGCTGGGCGCCGGCCTGTCCCGGCACTTCTTCCTGGCGCGGCGGCAGGTGGCGCTGGATGCCCGCGCGTTGCCCCGCGTGCTCGCGGGCGAGCGCTGGGACCAGGTGCTGACCGCCGAGGAATGGAACGCGTGGCTCGACGCCGGTGACTGGCGCTCGCACTACGGCAGCGACGTGACGCTCCCCCGCGCGGCGGACGGCGAGCGCCGCGCGCCGCTCACGGTGACGCCGACCGAGGCGCCGCGCGCGCTTCTGGTGAAGTCGCTCAACCTGCTGGTGGCGCTCGGGCTCCTCTACCTCGCGCTGCGCTTCCTGCTCGGTGCGGCGGTGGGCGTGCCGGAGAGCGAAGGCCACGCCGAGGCGCCCTTCACGCCGTGGCCGCTGGGGCTGTCGCTGACCGCGTCCGCGCTCGCGGGGCTGCTGGTGTCGCCGTGGCTGGCGGTGGCGCTCTTCGCGGCGCTCCTCGGCGCGCCGCTCTTCTCGGTGATGGCGGGGGGCGCGGCGCTGGCGTGGCTGCAGGCGGGGGCGCCGCTCAACCGGCTGGCCCCGCGGGTGCTGGAAGAGCAGTTCGCAGGCTCTCCGGTGCTGGTGACGATTCCGCTCTTCACGGTGCTGGGCTTCCTGCTGGCGGGCTCGAAGGCGCCGGCGCGGCTGGTGGCGGTGTCCCGGGCCTTCCTGGGGTGGATGCCGGGTGGCCTCGCGGTGGGGTGTCTGGTGGCGAGCGCGGCCTTCACCGCGCTGTCAGGCGGCTCGGGCATCACCATCGTGGCGGTGGGCGGGCTGATGTTGCCCTTGCTGCGCGCCCAGGGGGTGCCGGAGCGCTTCTCGCTGGGGCTGGTGACCACCTCGGGGAGCGTGGGCCTGCTCTTCCCGCCGGCGCTGCCCTTGCTCGTCTTCGGGCTGGTGGCGGGCGTGGACTTCGTGCTCGCGTTCCAGGCGGCGGCGCTGCCCGGGCTCATCGTGCTGCTGGCGCTGGCCGGCCTCGCGGTGGGGCAGGGGCTCAAGCAGAAGCTGCCCACGGAGCGCTTCGAGCTCAAGTCCGCGGGCCGGGCGCTGGCCGGGGCGGGCGGCGAGCTCGCGCTGCTCTTCGGGTTGATGGGGCTGGTGCTGTCGCAGGTGGTGGCGCTGGAGGAGGCGGCGGCGCTGGGCCTCCTCGCTGCGCTGGGGTTGCTGGTGTGGATCCGCAAGGAGCTGCCGGGGGCGGCACGGGCGGAGGCGGTGCGCGAGGCGCTGGCGCTCGCGGGCGCGCTGGTGCTGGTGCTGATGATGGCGAGCGCGCTGATGAACTACGTCATCGACACCCGGGTGCCGACGCGGCTCTTGGAGTCGCTCGCGGGTGCGGGGGTGACCTCGGGCCTCGGGGTGCTCGTGCTCCTCAACGCCTTCCTGTTCGTGGTGGGCATGTTGATGGACGGGGTGACGGCGCTCATCGTGGCGGTGCCGCTCATCGTGCCGCTGGCGGCGCGCGCGGGCCTCTCGCCGTTTCACCTCGCGGTGATGGTGGTGCTGAACCTGGAGCTCGCCTTCAGCTCTCCGCCGCTGGGGCTGAACCTGTTCCTGGCGGCCTTCCGTTTCCGGGTGCCGATGGCGCAGCTGTCGCGGGCAGTGCTGCCCTTCGTGGCGGTGCTGGCGGGCTGTCTGCTGCTGGTGATGGCGGTGCCTCGGCTGTCGACCATCGGGGTGGAAGGCGAAGCGGCTCGCCTGCGCACCGAGGCCGCCGCACGCGGCGAACCGCCCCGCGAAGCCTGGAAGCTGGAGTGCGTGCAGGAAGACACGCTGCACCCGAGGCCCTGCACCGAAGCCGAGCGCGCCGCGCAGCAAGCGCCGGAGGACGAGCCCGACGACGACGCGCTCCTCAAGGAGATGTTGAAGGACGCTCCGCCCTCTCCCTGAAGGCGCCTCCTGAAGGCGCGGCGATCTTCGCGACCACCTCTTCCTTGGACGGCGCCGGGCGAGAGCCCCGAGCCCTCCACCCGTGGGACGGGGCGTGAGCCCCGCCGTCTTCGCGGGCAGCGCCCTCGCGAAGACAGAGAGCAGAAAAAAGCCCGGCGCTCTCGAAGAGAGTGCCGGGCTTATTCTCAGCGAGTGCCCCGGAGTAGGGGCGACGCGGAATCAGGCCGCGCGAACGTTCTGCGCCTGCAGGCCCTTGGGGCCCCGGGCCACGTCGAACTGCACCTTCTGACCTTCGGCCAAGGTGCGGAACCCATCCATCTGGATGGCGGTGTGGTGGCAGAAGACATCTTCGCCGCCGCCGTCCTGCACGATGAACCCGAAGCCCTTCGCGTCGTTGAACCACTTCACGGTACCAGTCGCCATTTCGTCTCTTCCTCTTCGAAACCGACGGCGAAAACACCGCCGGGTCCCCCGCGCTTCTTGTGCCGAAAGACGGTCGAGGAGCCTAGAGCGGCTCCCGCGCGCAAGTCGAGCCGCCCCGCGCTGGTTTCAGATCTCCAGCAAGAGCCGCTCGGGCGCCTCGATGCACTCCTTGATCCGCACCAGGAACTGCACCGCTTCCCGGCCGTCGATCAGGCGGTGGTCGTAGCTGAGCGCCAGGTACATCACCGGCCGCACCACGATTTCCCCGTCTCGCACGACCGGGCGGTCGACGATGTTGTGCATGCCGAGGATGCCGGTCTGCGGCGGGTTCAGGATGGGCGTCGACAGCATCGAGCCGAAGATGCCGCCGTTGGAGATGGTGAAGGTGCCGCCCTGCAGCTCGGGGAGCGTCAGCTTGTCGGCGCGGGCGCGGGTGCCCAGCTCGGCGATGGTCTTCTCGAGCTCGGCCATCGACTTCTGGTCGGCGTCGCGCACCACCGGCACCACCAGGCCGCGGCTGCCCGACACCGCCACGCCGATGTCGTAGTAGTGGTGGAAGACGACGTCGTCGCCGTCGATGCTGGCGTTGACCGCGGGGTACACGCGCAGCGCCTCGATGGCCGCCTTCACGAAGAAGCTCATGAAGCCGAGCTTGATGCCGTGCTTCTTCTCGAAGCGCTCCTGGTAGGTCTTGCGCAGGGCCATCACCGCGCCCATGTCCACCTCGTTGAAGGTGGTGAGGATGGCGGCGCTCGACTGGGCCTGCAGCAGCCGCTCGGCGACGCGCTTGCGCAGCGGGGTCATCGCCACCCGCTCCTCGCGGGCGCCCGGCGTGCGGGCGAGCACCTGCGCCGCGGGGAGCGCGGCGGCGGTGGTGGTGACGGCCGGCGCGGCGGCGCGCACCACGTCGTCCTTCATCACCCGGCCGTTGACGCCGGAGCCCGCGATGCTCGCCGGGTCGATGCCCTTCTCGGCGGCGACCGCGCGGGCCACCGGCGTGGGGGCCGGGCGCTCCTCGCCTCGCGTCGCGGGAGCGGGGGCGGGGGTGGCGGCAGCGGCGACGGGCGCGGGCGTGGCGCTCACCGTGCCGGCGGCGCCGGCGTTGATGCTCCCCAGCACGTCGCCGATGCGCACCTTGGCGCCGGTCTTGAACTTGATGTCCGCGATGGCGCCGGCGGCGGGCGCCGAGACGTCGACGGTCACCTTGTCGGTCTCCAGCACCAGCACCGGCTCGTCGGCGCGCACCGCGTCGCCCACGTTCTTGAACCACTTCCCGACCACGGCCTCGGTGATGGAGTCACCCAGGTTCGGCACCTTGAGCTCGACGGACATTTCCCTAGCTTCCTTTCGCGAGCGCCTGATCCACCAGCAGATTCTGCTCGTAGGTGTGGGCGTTCATGTACCCGGTCGCCGGACTGGCGCTCTCCGGCCGCCCCACGTAGGTGAGGGTCGGCTTCTTCGGGTGTTCGCCGACGAGGGCCGCGAGCGGCTCGTGGAGGAAGCGCCAGGACCCGCCGTTCTTCGGCTCCTCCTGCACCCAGGTGACTTCCTTGATGCTCGAGTGCGCCTTGAGGAGCGCCTGCAGCTCGGGGGTGGGCAGCGGGTAGGTCTGTTCGAGCCGGGCGATGGTGATGTCGGTGAGCTTGGCCTTCTCCCGCGCCGCCAGCAGGTCGAAGTAGACCTTTCCGCTGCAGAGGATGAGCTTGCGCGCCGAGGCCGCCGCCACCGCAGGGTTCGTCTCGCCCAGCACCCGCTGGTAGGTGCCCTGGGTGAAGGCGCTCCACGGCGAGGCCGCCTCCGGCAGGCGCAGCAGGCTCTTGGGGAGCATCACCACCAGGGGCTTGCGAATGCTGCGCATCGCCTGGCGCCGCAGCAGGTGGAAGAACTGCGCCGCGGTCGACGGGTAGCAGAGCTGGAGGTTGTCTTCCGCGGCCAGCTCGAGGAAGCGCTCGGGCCGCGCGGTGGAGTGCTCCGGGCCGCCGCCTTCGTAGCCGTGCGGCAGCAGGAGCGTGAGGCCGGTGAGCCGGCGCCACTTGTCCTCGGCGGCGACGATGAACTGGTCGATCATCACCTGGGCGTTGTTGGCGAAGTCGCCGAACTGGGCTTCCCACGCCACCAGCGCGTCGGGGTAGTCGAGCGAGTAGCCGAACTCGAAGCCCATGCAGGCCATCTCGCTCAACGGGCTGTTGATGACCTCGGCGCGCGCCTGGCCGGCCTTGAGCTTGCCGAGCGGGAACGCAGTGCGGCCGGTCTTCATGTCGTGGAGCACCGCGTGGCGGTGGGCGAAGGTGCCGCGCTCGGTGTCCTGGCCGGTGAGGCGCACCACGGTGCCCGAGGTGGCGAGGGTGGCGTAGGCGAGCATCTCCGCGGCGCCCCAGTCGAGGTTCTCGGTGCCCTCGACCATCTTCACGCGCTTCTCGATGACCACCCGCATCACGTTGGGGTGGAGCGTGAAGCCGTCGGGCACCGCGGCGAGCTGGGCGAGGAGCGGCTTGAGCGTCTCCAGCGGCAGGCCGGTCGTCACCTGGGGGGAGTCGGCGTCGGCGCCGCCGCGGTGCTTGGCCCAGATGCCCAGGTTGGCCGACGGGTCCTTCACCAGCTTGTCGGTCCGGGCCTTGGCGAAGGCGTCGGAGAAGAGCTTCTCGGAGTCGGCGTGCACCTGCGCGGCCTGCTCGGCCGTCAGCTGTCCGTCCTTCACCAGCTGTGCGGCGTAGAGCTGCCGCACCGTCTGATGGGCGCGGATGAGCTCGTACATCTTGGGCTGGGTGAAGTCGGGCACGTCGCCTTCGTTGTGGCCGTACTTGCGGAAGCACACCAGGTCGATGACCACGTCGGTGTGGAAGCGCTGGCGGTACTCGGTCGCCATGCGCAGCACGTGAATGCACGCCTCGGGGTCGTCTCCGTTCACGTGGAAGACGGGGATGTCGAGCATCTGCGCGATGGCCGTGCAGTAGATCGACGTGCGGCCCTGGTCGGCCTCGGTGGTGTACCCGAGCTGGTTGTTCACCACGATGTGGATGGTGCCGCCGGTGTCGTAGCCGGCGAGGCCCGAGAGGTTGAGCGTCTCCGCCACCAGGCCCTGCCCGGCGAACGCCGCGTCGCCGTGCACCACGAGCGGAAGGATGGCGTGCTTGCCGCCTTCGCCCACCCGGTCCTGCTTGGCGCGCACGCGGCCTTCGACCACCGGGTGCACCACACCGAGGTGGCTGGGGTTGAAGGCGAGCGTGAGGTGCACCTTGGCGCCGCTGCGCGTCACCCGGTCGCTCGAGTAGCCCATGTGGTACTTCACGTCGCCGCGGTTCAGGTACGCGGTGGGGTCGGCGGGGCCCGCGAACTCGCTGAAGATCTCCGCCGCGGGCTTGCCGAGCACGTTGGCGAGCATGTTGAGCCGGCCGCGGTGCGCCATGCCGAAGACCACCTCGCGGATGCCCAGCTCGGCGCCCGCCTCGATGAGCTCGTCGAGCATGGGAATGAGGCTCTCGCCGCCTTCCACCGAGAAGCGCTTGGCCGCCTGCTGCTTGGTGTGAATGGTGGTCTCGAAGGCCTCGGCGCGGCTCAGTGACGTGAGCAGCCGCAGGCGGTCCTGGGCCTCGAAGCCGGTGCGGTTCTCGCTGCGCTCCATGCGCAGCTGGAGCCAGCGCCGGCGCTCGCTGTCGAGCAGCTGCATGAACTCCACGCCGATGTGCTGGGTGTACGTCTTGCGCAGGCGGTCGAGCACCCGGCGCAGCGGCACGCGGGGCTCGTCGAAGACGAACTGGGAATCCACCAGCGCGTCGAGCTCGGCAGGGGTGAAGTGCTGCTCGCTCACCATGCCCAGGTCGGCCACGTGCTTGAGCGTGGGGCGCGGCACGCCGAGCGGGTCGAGCTGGGCGAGCAGGTGCCCGCGCAGGCGGAAGGCGAAGACGGTCTGGTCGACCTTGCCCTGCAGCCCCATGCTCTCGGCGGCCACCACGCCGGCCGCGTTCTGGACGAAGGCGTCGGCCGGGCCGCGCCGCTTCGGGGTGTCGAGCTTGAGGCCGTCGATGATCAGCGGCCGGCCCGACGGGGCGATGGCGCGGAAGGCGTCGGCCCAGGTGGCGTCGACGCTCTTGGGGTCGTCCAGGAAGCGCTGGTACTGCGCCTCGATGAAGTCGATGTTCGAGCCAGTGAGGAAGGAGTCCTGAGGGTTCGACATGTTGCCCTCTCTTTATTACGCAGCGGGCCAACCCTCCATGGTGCGCTCACTTTTCCTGACCCTGCTCCTGGCCACCCCGGCCCTGGCCACCACCCCCAAGTTCCAAGAGGGCGGATTCCGGATCTCTTTCGAGTACGGACCGGGGTTCTGGCTGATGGATCGCAACTTCATCGCTTCTCAGGCCGGCCCGGCGGTGGCCGACGCTTTCACCAGCGACCTGACCAACGGCCACACCCTGACCCTGGGGCTCGGCTACAACATCAAGGGCCACGCCACGGTGGGGCTCGAGCTCACCGGCACCGGCTGGCGGCTCACCGAGGTGACGCGGGGCGGGGCCGGCTTCCTGGTCGGCACGGCGGCCTGGCACCCGCTGCAGCTGTTGTGGATGAACAAGGAAGAGCGGCCGCTGCCCATCGACGCCAGCTTCTTCTTCGGCTTCGGCTACGGCATCGGCGGCCAGCGCATCGGCACCGACGGCTTCAACGCCGAGGTGGGCGGCCGCTTCGAGTACTGGCTCACCCGCTACTTCGGGCTGGGCTTCGTGCTGCGCGGGGTCATCTTCAAGTACGGCGCGCTGTACCTGGACTTCAACAACCGCACCGCGCCGGGCAACACCATCGTGATGCCCCAGGGCGTGGGGGGCGGGTTCTTCACCTTCAACCTCGCCCTGCTGCTGCGCTTCGGCGAATAGGTCTAGCTGCTGACCTGGCGGAAGTTCTGGCCCGCGTTGTTGAGCCAGAGCTCGCCGCGCTCGCGGTAGCCGCCGATGTCCGACGGGGCGTGGCAGGAGACGCCGACGTGAATGGCGAACTCCACCTGGGCGCCCTTGGGCACGTTGGGCATCAGGAAGCGGCCGTTCACCACCGGGCTCGGCACGTCGGACGAGCGCAGGGTGCGGGTGGTCTTCCAGTTGTCGGTGGTGAAGACCAGGTCCTGCCAGACGATGCTCAGGTGGGTGAAGCCCTTGGCGAGCCAGCCCTGCTGCTCGGCGTAGCCCTTCACCTCATCCATGCCCGGGTGCACCGAGAAGTGGAGCGTGCTGGTGGGCACGCCGGGGGCGCGCTCGGTGGGCGGGGCGATGACGTGGCCCCAGCGGTCGCTGGTGGGCGCGGGCGGCCCGGCGGGCGGGCGCTCGGGCGCCGGCGCGGGCCGGGTGGCGATGACGTTGCCGTAGCGGTCGGAGGTCTGGGTGCCGGGCTCGGGCTGCTTGGGCATCGGCGGCATCGAGGAGCTGCCGGGAATTCGCGTGCTGGACATGCGCGCACCATCGCCCAGGCGACGGCCGGCAGGCAAACTCAGGCGCCGACTTCGAGCAGCCGGCGCTTCAAGTCGGCGCGGAAGGTCGGCGCGAGCATGAACTTGGCGGTGACGTCGCCGAAGCGAATCGAGGCGCCGTCGCGCAGGCCGACGAAGGCACCCTGAGGCACCCGGCCGCCGTCGACGAACGAGCCGTTCTTGGAGCCGATGTCCTTCAGGCTCCAGGCGTCACCTTCGAGCTTGAGCTCGCCGTGCGCCTTGGACATCGCGGCGAAGGGCAGGATGACGGCGTTCTGCGGCCCGCGGCCGAAGGTGACCGGCGACTGTCCCTTCACCGGAATGACCAGCGTCGGGAGCATCTTGACGGAGATCATTCCCGACTCCGCGCGGTGGCGGATGCTGGTGGTCTCCGCCCAGCCTTCGGCCGGGGCGACCACCAGGAGCACCGGGTCGACGAAGTGCGTGTCGAGCCGGTCGCGCAGGCCGCGCGCCAGGTACACGTACTCCTCGAGGGTGCTGAGCGGACCCGCTGGGCTCTGGATGGGCACGGACGGGATCCCCTGTTACTCCGAAGTCGGACTCGCTGTCAGGCGCTTAACGCCGCCCCGGCTGAGGTATGAGCCTGCGCCATGATCCTCCAGGGCAAGAAGCTGCTCATCACCGGCGTGCTGACCCCGCAGTCCATCGCCTTTCACGTGGCGCAGCTGGCGCAGGCGCAGGGCGCGCAGGTGCTGCTCACCAGCTTCGGGCGGCCGATGTCGCTGACCCAGCGGAGCGCGAAGAAGCTCTCGCCGGCGCCCGAGGTGCTGGAGCTCGACGTCACCAACCCGGCCCACTTCCCCGCGCTGGCGGCGGCGGTGAAGGAGCGCTTCGGCCAGCTCGACGGCGTGCTGCACGCCATCGCCTTCGCGCCCGAGGCGGCGCTGGGCGGCCGCTTCCTCACCACCCCGTGGGAGGCGGTGCAGCAGGCCTTCCACGTGTCGACCTTCTCGCTCAAGGAGCTCGCCTCGGCGCTGGCGCCGCTGATGACCGCGGGCGGCAGCGTGGTGACGCTCGACTTCGACAACAGCACCAACGCCTGGCCGCTCTACGACTGGATGGGCGTCTGCAAGGCGGCGCTGGAAGCGACCGTGCGCTACCTGGCGCGCGACCTGGGCCCGAAGAACATCCGCGTGAACGCGCTCGCGGCCGGCCCCATCGCCACCATCGCGGCCAAGGGCATTCCGGGCTTCAAGTACCTCGAGGACAAGTGGGGCAAGCAGGCGCCGCTCGGCTGGGGCGCGAAGGACGAGGCCTCGGTGCAGGCGGTGGCGAAGACCGCCTGCATGATGCTCTCGGACTGGATGCCCAAGACCACGGGCGAGCTGATCCGCGTCGACGGCGGCTACCACGCGGTGGGTGCGGAGCCGGTGCCGGCGGATCAGCTGGCGGCGCTGCAGGCAGCGGCGGCGGCCGAGAAGCCCGCGGGCTGACGCCCCTGAGGGGCTGCGGTCTTCGCGCCCTGCAGTGTCGAGTGCGTGCCTACCTCTCCAGCACGCAGCCGAAGCGCGGGCCGTCGTAGTGGGCGCGGGCGCTCCACTGCATGAGCGCGCTCGCCTCGACCACCTTGCGGTCGAAGTCCACGCCCACCTTGGCGACCTGCGGGCTCGCCTTGGTCCACGCGCGGCAGTAGTCCATCGGCATCTCCATCACGAAGAGGCAGCTGCAGAACTCCTTCGCGGTGTAGCCGGTGATGAGCTGGAGGTCGCTGTTGTCGTACGGCCGCTGGCTGGTGTTGCCGGTGCACGAGAGCGCCAGGAAGGCGACGGCCAGGAGGGCGCGCTTCACGGGGTCACCGCCAGCGCCAGGGTGACGAACTTCTCGAAGTCGAAGCCGCTCTCGCGGTCGTCGGCGAGCCGCACGATGACCACGCCTTGCTCCGGCAGCACGGTGACGCTCTGCCCCCAGTGGCCGCGCGCGGCGAACTCGGTCGCAGGCAGCGTCTTGAACGGCCGCTCCACCTGGCCCACCTCGGGCACCGCGGTGTTCACCGTCCACTGCCAGGCGTAGACCTCGCCGTCGTCGCGCTCGAGCGGCTTCTGCTTGAAGCCCTGGGAGATCTGCTTCGACTGCGCCGCCCAGCCCTCGGGGAGGATGCGCTTGCCGTTCCAGCAGCCGTCGTGGAGCCAGAAGAGCCCGTAGCGGGCGTAGTCGCGCGCGGTGGCGAAGAGGTGGCTGCCGCCCGAGAAGCCGCCGGAGGCGTCGCGCTCCAGCACCACGCTCTTCATGCCCAGCGGCTCGAAGAGCAGCGTCCACGGCCACTCGGCGCCGTACCTGGGCTTCATCGCCGCGTTGACGGTGGACAGCAGCAGCGCCGATTCCCCCGTCGAGTACATGTACGTCGTGCCGGGCGGGTCGCGCAGTGCGTGGCGCGCGACGAAGCTCGCCATGTCCGCGTGGCCCACGCCGTAGAGCATGGCCAAGGTCGACGATTCCTGGTTCGACTGGTTCTCGTAGAGTTCCTTCCAGTCGAAGCCGGAAGAGAACTCGAGCAGGTGGCGCACCGTCACCTGGGCGCAGGCGTCGGGCGCGTCGAGCTTCAGGTACGCGCAGAGGTGCTCGTCGATGTTCACCGCGCCGTGCGCCACCGCGACGCCGGTCAGCGTGTTGCTGAAGGTCTTGGTGACGCTCCAGCCGATGTGGCGCTTGCTCGCCGCCGAGCCGCGCGCGTAGCGCTCGTAGACGAGCTCGCCGTTCTTGAGGATGACGACCGCGTCGGTGCGCAGGCCCTTTCGTTCCTCGTCGGCGCCGGTGAGGGTGAAGGCGTAGTCCTCGAGCGCCTGCACGGCCTCGGGCCGGAAGAGCTTGGCGTCGGCGGTGCGGTCGACGAAGTCGTCGGCCGGGTACACCTGGCCCTGAGGGCAGGTCGCGGCGAGCCACACGGCAGTGAGCGGGGCGAGCATGGTCAGAAGGTGGTGGCGAGGATGGGGGCGACCATCGCGGTCGGCGCGTGCTCCTGCGCGGTGAGGCGCAGGGACAGGGTGGCCGCGGCGGGGAGGAAGACGGCGTCGACCGCGGTGAAGCCGGCGACGCCCTGCGCGTTGCCGGAGCTCAGCCCGCCCAGCACGCACACCGCCATCACCGCGAGCTGCACGCCCACCGTGGCGAGGATGGGGACGAGCCGCTGGTAGAGCCCGGGCGCCTCGTCGTCGGCGGTCCACCACTCGGCGAGCGCGACGGCGATGGGCGGCAGGAGGAGCGGCACCAGCAGCGCCGGCAGCGCCGCGCCGATGAGCGAGTTGGACCAGGAGCCCATCCACCGGCCGAGGAGCAGGGAGGTCGGCGCGGCGAACATCGCGGTGAAGACGCCCACCGAGAACATCACCGCCGGCCGGGCGCGCACCCCGGGCTGGTCGGCGAGCAGGCCCGCCTCGGAGCGCGTCTCGTCGAGCAGCGCGCCTTCGAGGTGGGGCGTGAGGGAAGCGGCGGACGCTTCGAGCGGCGAAGCGCAGAGCACCAGCGTGGCGAGGAGCACCATGCGCGGGCTTCTAGCTCCGTGCCCGGAGCCCTGGCCTCAAGTTTCGTGGGGCCCGCGCTCCGCGGTGACGCGGCTGCGCTGCGAGAGCAGCCAGGGCCACAGCTCGGGCGTGCCGAACGCCCCGCGCCACGAGTCGTGCCCCACGCCCTGGAACTCGGTGTAGCGGAACGGCGGCCTCAGGGTCTTCGCCGCCACCCGCACCGCGAGGTTGGACACCTTGTCGTCGCGCTCTCCGTGGAAGGCCCAGATGGGGAGGCCGTCGAAGGCGCGCACCGTGGCCACGTCGAGGTCGCCGGCGATGGGGACCCCGGCGCTGAAGAGCCCGGGGTGGCGCAGCAGCAGGTCCCACAGGCCGATGGCGCCCATCGAGAAACCGATGACGGAGATCCGCTCCCGGTCGACCGAGCGGCGCGTCGCCAGCTCGCGCACCAGCGAGGCGACCTTGGCCTGGGTGGCGGACGCGCCGCCGTACCAGCTGCCGCCGAAGGTGTCCTCGCGCGGGCACTGCGGCGCGACCGCGATGACCGGCAGCGCGCCCAGCGCGTCGACGCCGTTGGTGAGGTGGGCCTGGGTGTCGTCGCCGCGCTCGGCGCTCCCGTGGAGCGTGAGCACCACCGGGTAGCGGCGGTGCGCCGGGTCGTACCCGTCGGGCAGGGTGAAGCGGTACGGCAGCCCGTCGTGGTGCGCGAGGTGCCAGGTCGGGGCCACGCGCGCTCCCCGCCGTCAGGCCTTGGCGGTGGGGAAGTGCAGCTCGAGCCCGTCGCCGCCCGACTTCACGTCGGCCACCGCGGCGCCGCCGTTCTTCAAGGCCCCGAAGAGGATGGCCTCGGCGAGCGGCTTCTTGAGCGCCTGGTCGAACAGGCGCGCCATCGGCCGGGCGCCGAACTCGGGGTCGTAGCCCTTGAGCGCCAGGTAATCGCGCGCGCCCGGGCTCAACGAGAGGGTGACCTTCTTCTCGTCGAGCAGGCCCTGGAGCAGCTTGAGCTCCTTGTCGACCACCTTGAGGATGACTTCCTTGGTGAGCCCGCCGAAGAGGATGGTGCCGTCGAGGCGGTTGCGGAACTCGGGGCTGAAGGTGCGCTCGATGGCGTCCTTCGACTTGGTCATGTCCACCGGGCTGCGCTCGCCGAAGCCGAGCGACTTGACCTTGAGCTCGCGCGCGCCGGCGTTGGTGGTGAGGATGATGACCACGTTGCGGAAGTCGGCCTGCCGCCCGTTGTTGTCGGTGAGGGTGGCGTGGTCCATCACCTGGAGGAGGATGTTGAAGAGGTCGGGGTGGGCCTTCTCGATCTCGTCGAGCAGCAGCACCGCGTGGGGGTGCTTGCGCACCTGGTCGGTGAGCAGGCCGCCCTGGTCGAAGCCCACGTAGCCCGGCGGCGCGCCGATGAGCCGCGAGACGGTGTGCTTCTCGGAGTACTCCGACATGTCGAAGCGCATGAACTCCACGCCCATGACCTTGGCGAGCTGCTTGGCGAGCTCGGTCTTGCCCACGCCGGTGGGGCCCGCGAAGAGGAAGCTGCCGATGGGCTTCTCGGGCGCGCGCAGGCCGGAGCGCGAGAGCTTGATGGTGCCCGCGAGCTCCTCGACCGCCTTGTCCTGGCCGAAGATGACGCCCTTGAGCTCCTTCTCGAGGTTCTGGAGCTGCTGCTTCTCGCCCGCCTGCACCGTCTTGGCGGGGATGCGCGCCATCTTGGAGACGATGAGCTCGATGTCCGGCACGGTGACCTTGCCGGAGCGCTCGGCCTTCGGCTTCAGGCGGTCGACCGCGCCCGCCTCGTCCATCACGTCGATGGCCTTGTCCGGCAGGAACTTCTCGTTGATGTGCTTGGCGCTGAGCTTGGCGGCGGCTTCCAGCGCGAGCGGCTCGTACTTCACGCCGTGGTGCGCCTCGTACTTGGGCGCCAGCCCGATGAGGATCTTGATGGTGTCTTCCACCGACGGCTCGGTGACGTCGATCTTCTGGAAGCGGCGCGCGAGCGCGCGGTCGCGCTCGAAGCTGGCCTTGAACTCCGAGTAGGTGGTGGACCCGATGCAGCGCAGCTTGCCGGTGGACAGCGCCGGCTTGAGCAGGTTCGACGCGTCCATCGAGCCGCCGCTGGTGGCGCCCGCGCCGACGATGGTGTGGATCTCGTCGATGAAGAGGATGGCGTTGGGCTTCTCCTGCAGCGCCTTCAAGACCGCCTTGATGCGCTCCTCGAACTGGCCGCGGAACTTGGTGCCCGCGAGCAGCGCGCCCATGTCGAGCGAGTAGATCTGCGCGTCCTTCAGCGGCTCGGGCACCTTGCCTTCGTGCACCGCGAGCGCGAGGCCTTCGGCGATGGCGGTCTTCCCCACGCCCGACTCGCCCACGTAGATGGGGTTGTTCTTGCGGCGGCGGCAGAGCACCTGCACGGTGCGCTCGAGCTCCAGCGCGCGGCCGATGAGGGGGTCGATGTTGCCTTCCTTCGCCTGGGCGTTGAGGTCGCTGCAGTAGGCCTCGAGCGGGTTCTGCGCCGGAGCGGTGCCCTCGTCCTCGTCGGCGCCCGCGCCGTGGCCCGCGCCCGCCGGCTCGCCGCCGGTGCCGTCCTTCTTGATGCCGTGGGAGATGAAGTTGAGGAGGTCGAGCCGGGTGACGCCTTCTTCCTTGAGGAAGAAGAGCGCCTGGCTCTGGTCTTCGCGGAAGAGCGCGACCAGCACGTCGGAGCTGTCCATCTGCTTCTGCTCGGCGCTCATGGCGTGGAACGCCGCGCGCTGCAGCACGCGCTGCACGCCGATGGTCTGCTGGGGCTCGCGGTCCTCGTCGTCGCCCAGGCGCTCGACGGTCTCCACCAGGAACGTCTCGAGCTTCTTCTGCAGGCGCGCTGGGTTCGCGCCCACCGCCTTGAGCACCTCGGTGGCGCGGCTGTCGCGCAGGAGCCCGAGCAGCAGGTGCTCGAGGGTGAGGTACTCGTGGCGCAGCCGCTTGGCCTCCGAGATGGAGAAGTAGATGGCGGCCTGCAGTTCCTTGGCGATGATCGGGTTGGCCACGTGGTTGTCCTAGGCGTTGTCTTCGGGCTCGATGGTGAGCTTGAGCGGGAACTCGTGCTGCTTGGCGAGGGCGTGGGTCTTGGAGACCTTGGTCTCGGCGACGTCGTAGGTGTACACGCCGGCGACGCCGTAACCGTTCACGTGCACGTTGAGCATGATGCTCACCGCGTCGGACTCGGACTTGTTGAAGATGTCGCGCAGCACGAGCACCACGAACTCCATGGTCGTGTAGTTGTCGTTGTGAAACAGCACCCGGAACAGCGGGGGCTTGGCGAGCTTCTCCTTCTTCTTCGTCTCGGTGACGACCCCGGTGTCGCCGTCGTCGGCGCCGGGACGCTGCTTCTGGGCCATGGCGGTTCGGAAGGTAACGTACCGCCTGGCCAAGTGCATCGAACCTGCCCGAATGGCGGGCTTCTTTCGTGGCTGTCACCGATGGCGCTCCGCCCGCGTTTGACCTCTTGAAAGGGGCGTACGCACATGGGCTCGTTCTTCAGTCAGATGTTCCGGGCGGTTCCGGAAGGCAGCGGCGACGTGGTGGACCGGGTGGCGGGGATGGTGGGCGATCGCCGGGCGCAGGCCCTGGCCAGGCGGCACGGCTTGCAGGTGCTCGACCTCACCTGGGAAGACACCGCGCGGTTCAAGGGCTCGGCGGTGGGGCCGAACATCAGCGATCTGACGCTGCAGGTGCAGTCGGACCGCGGCGCGCGGCTGATGCCGGTCATCCGCTTTCCGAACTTCTCCGACCGCACCGGCGACGTGGCGGTCTCCGAGCTCTTCCTGCGGGTGGGGAACGAGCGCGGCGGCTCGCTGCGGCGGCTGGGGCTCGGCGAGTACCTGAACGACCTGCGCTCGCACCTGAGCGTGCCGGGCTCGTGGGCGGGCGAGGAGCGCTCGCTGCTGGCGCCGCGCGACGCGCAGGTGCTGGTGAGCGCGCAGGCCTGCTTCCTGCCGGTGCCGCGCGCGGGCGTGGCGCGCTTCAACCCGGTGCTCTTCAACTACCAGAGCTCGCCGGGGGCGCCGGCGGTGCTGGCCATTCTCGCCACGCGCGAAGGCACCAGCGCGACCATCATCGACAACGGCGCGGAGTGGGGCTCGGGGACCGGCTGGGGCCAGCGGCTGTTCTTCAACCAGGCGGGCCAGCGCGCGAGCTTCACCGGCGAGCGGCTGAGCGACTTCACCGCGCGCGGTGGCGACGAGCATGACGGCGCCTCGAGCGTGGAGGAGGCGAAGGGCCGGGGCCTCAACCAGGTGCTGCTCATCCAGGTGCCGCTCGAGCTGCCGCGCCGCGAGCGCGCGTTCGACGGCGGGACGGGCTCGTATGCCTGCGCGGCGCCGATGGCTGCGAAGTGCGCCCGCCCGCGGGGCGCGGGGGTGGAGCAGGCGGTCATCGGCCACGGCGAGCTCGAGGGGCCGTTCCGCGAGCTGGGCCACCTGCCGATTCGCCGCGACGCGCGCTTCCCGATCCGCGTGACGGTGCAGTTCTACCAGGCGACGGATTCGGCCCAGGTGACCGAGGCGGAGATGGCGGGCTTCGCCGAGCGCATCGAGGCGGTGTACCGGGACGCGCGCTGCGTGGGCAGCCTGGTGGTCGACGGCGATACCGGGCGCTCCACCGAGTACTCCGGCGCGAGCAAGGTCGAGCCGCCCGGGTTCTGGGAGGAGTTCTGGTCGCGCCAGGAGCGGGCGACCGGGCGCAGCCGGCTGGACCTCCTGCGTCAGCTCGAGCGGATGCTGGGGCGCCGGCCGGGCGCGCAGGAGCTCGACGAGGCGCTGCGGCGGCTCTTCGGCTAGCGCGCGCAGCGGAAGCCGAGGCCGGAGCCGCCGACCGCCGGGCTGTAGGTCGACGCCCGGTTCGCCGAGCGCGCGAGCGAGCTGCCGTTGCCTGCGCTGCCGCCACGGTACGCCTTGATGGTGCCCGCGTCGGGCCCTTGCGGATCCACCAGCGGCGACACGGAGTAATAGGTGTCGGCGTACCAGTCGGCGGTGAACTCCCAGACGTTGCCGGCGAGGTCGAGCACGCCGTACGGGCTCTGGCCCGCGGGGAGCTGGCCCACCGGCTGCGCGCCGCCGTCGCCGCAGCCCGAGGTGGTGGCGAGCGCACAGGTCGGTGCCGCCTCGCCCCACGGGTAGGTGCCGCCGTCCGGACCGCGCGCCGCCTTCTCCCACTCGGCCTCGGTGGGGAGCCGCTTGCCGAGGAAGGCGCAGAAGGCCTGGGCCTGCGCCCAGCTCACGTTCACCACCGGGAACGCCGCGCGGCCCACGGGGTCGAAGTTGGCCGACGGCGCGGTGCAGCTGCCGGCAGTGACGCACGCGCCGTACGCCGCCTGCGTGACCTCGGTGCGGTCGATCTCGAAGCGCGACAGCGTCACCTCGTGCACCGGCTTCTCGTCGGCGTCGCCGGTGGTGGAGCCCATGAGGAACGGCCCCGCGGGCACCACCGACATGCCGGAGTCGGCCTGGCCCGTGCCGCCGCCGCTGCTCGCGCTGCCGCCGCCGGCTCCCGAAGTTCCGCCGCCCGCCGCCGCGGTGCCTCCGCCGGTCGCGCCACTGCCGCCGCCCGTGCTCGAGGCCGAGCCGCCGCCGTT
>JAIBBQ010000238.1 GCA_019694595.1 Myxococcaceae bacterium | reverse complement strand
ATCGTGACGCCGGCCGCGCGGGAGTCGCCCGCGGCGCGGCCACCGGCGGCAGGCTGCTGCGCGACGGCGCGCGCCCGGGCGCCGCGGCGCTGCCCGGAGACGTGGTCTCTCCCGCCGCCAGAACGGGGAACGCCGCCCGCGTGGCATCGCTCTCGACCCGGGGCAACGCCGTGCGCGACGGCGGCCGCGACGGGGCGCTCAGCCGGGGCTCGGGCTCTCCGGGGGTCACGGCCTGCGGCCTCGGGCGGCCTGGCGCGCTCAGCCGGGGCTCCGGCAGGGCCGGTCCCGGAGAGGCCAGCGCCCTGCGCAGCAGCTCCTGGTCGCTCACGAACTCCGCTGCGAAGCGGTCCTTGAGCAACGACGCCAGCTCGGCGCTCGAGCGCACCGCGCCCGTGATGAAGGGCCCCAGCGCCGCGGACAGCTCCCTTCCCCACTGGAAACGCTCGTCCGGCTGATCGGCGAGCGCGCGCGCCACCACGGCATCGAGCTCCGGCGGCACGTGGGGGTTCTTCTGGCTGGGCGGCGGCACCTGGCGGTCGTTGAGCCGCTCGAGCGACTGGAGGATCGAGCCGTCGGGGAAGAGCCGCTCTCCGGTGAGCAGCTCGTGCAGCACCACCCCCGCGGCGAACAGGTCCGCTCGCCGGTCGAGGTGCTCGGCGCCGCGCAGCTGCTCGGGGCTCAGGTAGCCCAGCTTCCCCTTGAGCATGCCGACCTGGGTGTGCTGCGCCCGGTTGCTGGCGCGCGCGGTGCCGAAGTCGAGCAGCTTCACCTCGCCGGAGTACGACACCAGCACGTTGCCCGGCGAGACCGCGCGGTGGACGATGTTCAGTTCCACGCCCTGGCCGTCGGTGCACCGGCTCGCGGAGTCGAGCCCTTCGGCGATCTTCGAGACCACGAAGGCGGCGAGCGGCACGCGCAGCGCCAGGTCGTCGGGGCGGAGGCGCGCGGCGAGGTCCGCCAGCGTGCGGCCGGCCACGAACTCCATGGCCAGGAAGTACGTCTCGTCTTCCGAGCCGACCTCGAGCACGTGCACGATGTTCGGGTGGCTCAGCTGGACGGAGATGCGCGCCTCGTCGAGGAAGATGGTGAGGAACTCCTCGTCGTGCGCCGCCGCCGACAGGAGCTTCTTGATCGCCACCGCCTGCTCGAAGCCCTTGGCCCCGGCGACCGCCAGATACACCTCGGCGAGCCCACCGACGTGCAGGCGCTTCACGAGCGTGTAACGGCCGAGTCGAGTGCCTTCCGCCACGAGCAGGTGGGACGAGCTTAGGCAGCCTCATGTTCCCGGCAAAGCGAGCGGTGCAGGCCGCGTGCGACACCTCGCTACAGCTCGAGCAACCCCAGCTTGGCCGCCCGCACCACCGCTTCCACCCGCTTGTCGGCCGACAGCTTCTGCAGGATCGAGTTCACGTGGAACTTCGCGGTGTGCTCGCTGATGGTCAGCGCGGTGGCGATCTGCTTGTTCGAGCGGCCGTCGGCGAGCAGCCCCAGCACCTCGCGCTCGCGGTGGGTGAGCAGCTCCGATGGCGCCGGGGCAGCCACCGGCGCCGCCTCCAGCACGTCGGCGACCGGCGTCTGGGGGATCAGGTGGGCCACGAAGGCGCGGTCGAAGACCGCCAGCCCCTCGTGGAGCGCCGCCAGCGCCGCGGCGATCGCCTCCGGCGGACTGTCGCGATGCAGGACACCGCTCGCCCCGGCGGCGATGGCCGGGAGCCCGTCGTCTCCGGGGATCAGCGCCAGCACCGGGACCACCAGCGCCGGGCTGGGAAGCCGGCTGACCGCCCCCGAAGCGCCGAGGTCGATCACCACCGCGTCGGCCTGTGCGAAACGCACCGACACCTCGAGGTGCGCGGTCGACGGCGTCACCGTGAGCCGCTCGGGAATGGTCGAGAGTCGCTCCCGCAGCGCCTCCTCGCCCACCACCACCACCTTGAGGGGAGCGAGGCCGAACAGCCTGGAAGAGCGCACCATGGGGTACAGCTAACGCAGGATCTGCGGGGCGCAAGGTCAGCCGACGAACCGGCGGTGCAGCCGCTGGGTGAGCGCTCCGAGGTGCTCGCGGGGCACCACCAGCGTCAGCTGCAGCGACGTCAGCGAGTGGCCCGCCACGGGAGCCCCGAGCGCCGCCGCGTCCTCGAGCGCCCCCCGGAGCACGGTGAAGCTGGCGTTGAGCCCGGTGCCCACGCAGGTCACGGTGCCCAGCGCGTGGCGAACGGCGAGCGCGCCCCGGAACCGCTCGGTGAGCGCGGCCGAGAGCGCCTCGGGCCCGTGCACGTCGTGCAGCGGCACCAGCACCAGGTGGGCGCCGGGGCTGCCGAGCAGCGCGCGCGGCTTCACCGCCCGCTCGTCGAGGAAGGCGAGCACCTCGGCGAGGCCCTCGCGCACCTCGAGCACCCAGAGCTCCTTCTCGGCGGTGACGCCCTTGACCCCCAGCCCGGCGGCGAGCGCCTCGATGCGGGTCCCGGTGCCGGCGACGTGGGTCGACAGCGCGTGAATGGTGATGCCCGCCTCGCGGGCGAACTCCACCGCCTGCGCGTTGAGCACCTTGGCGCCCGCGGAAGCGAGTTCCTGCATCTCCTCGAAGCTGAGCGACTCGCGCTTCCTGGCCTCGGGCACCACGCGGGGGTCGGCCGAGAAGACGCCGTCGACGTCGGAGTAGATCTCGCAGTCGGCCCCCAGCGCCGCGGCGAGCGCCACCGCGGAGGTGTCCGACCCACCGCGGCCCAGGGTGGTCACTTCCTTCGACCGCGAGACGCCCTGATAGCCGGCGACGATCACCACCTTGCCCTGCCCCAGCGCTTCCACGATGCGCGTGGGCTTCACTTCGACGATCCGCGCCTGGGCGTGGCTCTCGTCGGTGATGATGCCGCTCTGCGAGCCGGTGAAGCTCACCGCGGGCACGCCCAGCTCCTGCAAGGCCATCGAGAGCAGCGCCATCGAGATGCGCTCGCCGCAGCTCAGGAGCATGTCGAGCTCACGCCGCGGCGGGTCGGCGGACAGCTGCCGCGCCAGGCCGAGCAGCTCGTCGGTGGTGTCGCCCATCGCGCTCACCACCACCACCAGCTCGCAGCCCTGGGCGCGCCGCGCCTGGACCTTGCGCGCCACCTTCCGCAGCTTCTCTGCGTCAGCCACCGAGGAACCGCCGAACTTCTGCACCACGCGCGCAGTCATCGAGGAACGAGGCAGAGCACGTTCCTTGCCAGCCGCCAACCGAGGAATGCGCGGCGGCTCACGGCTGTTTCCGCCCTTCCGTCGCGGGAAGATTTCCTCGTGATTTCATGAAATTGCGCCGTTGACAGACCCTGGGGCGTGTGGTTCTTCACCCGCACATTCTGGCCACGACGGCGTGGCCGGCGAGGCGCGATCGAAGGGGTCGACCATGGCGATGCTCGAGGTGCAGAACCTGACCAAGCGCTACCGCGATCGGGTGGCGATCGACGCGCTGAATTTCACGGTGGGCGAAGGCGAGATCCTCGGCTTCCTGGGTCCCAACGGCGCCGGCAAGTCGACCACCATGAAGATCCTCACCGGGTTCATGCCCGCCACCAGCGGGCGGGCGGTGGTCGGCGGCTTCGACGTCTTCGAGCGGCCGCTGGAAGCGAAGCGCTGCATCGGCTACCTGCCGGAGACGCCGCCGCTCTACCCGGAGATGAGCGTGCGCGGGTACCTGGCCTTCGTGGGGCGGCTCAAGGGGCTCAAGGGCAAGGCGCTGGCGAACGACCTCGAGCGGGTGGCGGCGGCGACGGGGGTGACCCAGGAGCTCGACCGGCTGATCGTCAACCTGTCCAAGGGGTACCGGCAGCGGGTGGGCCTGGCGCAGGCGCTCCTGGGGTCGCCGAAGCTGCTCATCCTCGACGAGCCGACCGAGGGGCTCGACCCGCGGCAGCGGCAGGAAGTGCTGACGCTGATCAAGAGCTTCGCCGGCAAGCACACCGTGATCCTGTCCACGCACATCCTGTCGGAAGTGAAGGCGGTGTCGCAGCGGGTGCTGATGATCAACCGCGGCAAGATCGTGGCGCACGACGCCATCGAGGCGTTCTCCCAGGGCAAGGAAAACGGCCTCGAGGAATCGTTCATTCGCCTCACCGCAGCCTGAAAGGAGCCTCCATGCGGAACGTGATCACCATCGCGCGCAAGGAACTGTCCATCTACTTCACCACCGCGTGGGGCTGGTTCGGCGCGGCGGCGATGGCCTTCATCAGCGCCTTCTTCTTCCTCGATCTGCTCGAAGGCTTCGTGCAGCTCCAGGCCTCGGGCCGGCGCGACGCGCCCGGGCTGCGCAACCTGACCGACGGGGTGGTGGTGAACCTCTTCGGGGTGCTGCTGTTCATCACCCTCTTCGTGGCGCCGTTCCTGTCCATGCGCCTGTTCGCGGAAGAGCGCCGCCAGAAGACCTTCGAGCTGTTGTTCACCGCGCCGGTGCGCAGCCTGGAGATCGTGCTCGGCAAGTACCTGGGCGGCGTGGGCGTCATCGGCGCCATCCTCGGCATCACGCTCATCTACCCGGCGATCCTCGCGGTCTTCGGCTCGTCGGAGTCGGGCCACGTGCTCGAGTGGAGCACCGTCTTCACCGGGTACCTGGCGCTGATGCTCTGGGCGTCGACCTGCATGGGCATCGGCATGTTCATCTCCGCGCTCACCGAGTCGCAGGCGCTGGCGGCGATCCTCACCTTCGTGGTGCTGCTGCTGTGGATCGCGCTCGGCGTGCTGGTGCGCTCGGTCGACGAGCCGCTGCGCTCGGTGATCCGCTACGTGCACTTCGACTCGCAGCTGCAGCCGCTGATGAAGGGGGTCTTCGACCCCAAGGCGGTGGTCTTCTTCCTCTCGGCGATCGTCCTGTCGATCGTGCTCACCCACCGCGCGGTCGAAGCGCAGCGCTGGACCTGAAAGGGGGCGACGCGATGAAGACGCTGGGGAAGATCGCCGTTCGCTGGGGCATCTTGATGCTGGTGGCGTCCGCGCTCACCGCGGGGCTGACGTCGAGCTACGGCCTGGCGATCGCGCTCGCGGTGGTGGGCGGCGTGCTGGTGACGGTGCGGGTGGTGGTCGGCGGGGGGCCCAAGCGGCCCGAAGGCCCGGCGGTCGACTCGGCGGCCGCGCGCAGCGGGTTCTTCTACGGCTCGGCGACGGTGATGATCGCCCTCACCGTGGGCCTGCTCGGGCTCACCAACTACATCGTCGCCAAGCGGGCGAAGACCTACGATCTCACCGCCAAGAAGATCTTCTCGCTCGCACCGCAGACGGTCACCACCCTCAAGAACCTCAAGGAACCGGTCACCGCCATCGGCTTCCTGCCGCCCGACCACTACGCCTTCGGCGAGCTCGACGAGCTCTTCCGCCGCTACGCCCAGGAGAGCGAGCAGTTCCACGCGGAGTTCAAGGACCCGCGCAAGGAACCGCTGCTGGCGGCGAAGTACCAGCTGAAGGAAGGGCAGACCACGGTCATCCTCACCCGCGGCCAGGGGGCCAAGGAGTCGCACACCTCGCTGTCGGTGATCTCCGAGCAGGACCTCACCAACGCACTCATCAAGCTCGACGAGGTGGGAACCCAGAAGCTCTACGCGCTGGTCGGCCACGGCGAGTGGACGATGGAAGCCCTGCCCCCCTCGGGCCCGGAAGACGAAGAGTCGATCCGCTCCATCAGCGAGCTGCGCTCGAGCCTGATGCAGGACGGCTACGCCCCCGCCGAGCTCAACCTCGCCGAGCATGCCAACGAGATCCCCCGCGACGCGGCGGTGGTGATGATCGCCGGCGCCAAGACCCGCTTCACCGCCGCCGAGGTGAAGGCCATCGACGACTACCTCGCCGAAGGCGGCCGCCTGCTCTACTTCGCCGAGTTTCAGGCCGACCCCGGGCTCGATTCCGTGCTCGCCAAGTACGGCGTCAAGGTCGACGACGGGCTGCTCGCGGACGACAAGGTGAACCCGGGCGACCCGTTCCTGGTCGTCTCCCCGATCTTCGCCGACCACGAGATCACCCGGCTCCTCAAGAGCCAGAAGATGAACGTGAAGATGTTCACCGCGCGGGGGCTCACCGTGCTGCGCGAAGGCACGCTCGACGGCGTCACCACCACCCCGCTGGTGGTGACCAGCCCCTACGCATGGGAAGAGTCGAGCCCGGGCGACCGCCCGGCGCCCGACAGCGGCGAGAAGGCCGGCTCGATTCCCATGGTGGTGGCGGCCACCCGCCCCACCAAGGACGCAGCCAACAAGCGCTTCGACGAGACCCGGGTGGTGGTGATGGGCGACTCCCAGCTCCTGGTCGACGCCGCGTGGAAGGACGAGGCCGACCGGAACCTGGTGCTCAACTCGGTGGCCTGGGCCTCGGCGCAGACCTCGAAGATCACCATTCGCCCGCCGGACCGCGACATCTCGGTGATCGACATCGACCAGCCGATGCGCGCCAAGATCCAGTTCCTCAGCATCATCGCGCTGCCGCTGGTGCTCGTCGGGCTGGGGCTCACCATCACCACCCTGCGCCGCGACCGCTAGCCATGAAGCAGACCACCCGGACCTTGATCACCCTGGTCGTGCTGGCCGCCGCGGGCGCGGGGCTCGCCCTGTACGCGAGCTGGGGCGTGCAGAAGGCCGACGAGCGCCACGAGGCCCAGAAGGATCACGACGACCGGCTCTTCGCGCCCGAGAAGGTGGGCGAGAAGGGCGCCGACGGCGGCACCGTCGAGGTGGCCTTCGTGAAGCTCACGCTCACCACGTCCGGCGTCACCACCACGGTCGAGCGCAACGGCAACGGCGCCTGGCAGGTGACCGCGCCGGTGGCGGCGCCGGCCGATCGCTTCGCCATCGACGCCGTCACCAGCCAGCTGCAGACCACCAAGATCAAGGCGGTGATCGACGAGGCACCCGACGCCGCCGCCGAGGCCAAGTACGGCCTCGTCGCCCCCCAGTGGGTGCTGGTGGCCGAGGTGCTGGTGGGCGACGCCAAGGAGCGGCGCACCGTCACGCTCGAAGGCGGCATCGAGAACACCTTCGACGGCACCGTCTTTCTCCGCCGCAACCACGAGCGCACCGTGTACTCGGTGCCCGGCGGCGTGCGCTGGTCGTTCGCCAAGACGACGTTCGACCTCCGCGACAAGTCGATCTTCCCGGCCGACGAGTCCGAGGTGATCGCGCTCTCGGTCAAGGGCACGCACTCGAGCTTCACCGCGGAGCGCGACGGCGAGAAGCGCTGGCGAATCGTGCAGCCTTTCGACGATGCCGCCGATCAGGAAGCGCTCAAGGGCATGCTGGGCGCACTCAAGAACGAGAAGGCGATCGCGTTTCCCGACGACGGGGCCGCGTTCCGCCACGAGGTGGGGCTCGAGACGCCGACGCTGGTGGCGACCTTCACCACCGCCGGGGCGCAGAAGACCACCCTCACCTTCTCGCGGCAGCAGGCCGACGGCGGTGACACCCGGGCCTTCGTCGCGCGCGACGGCGCCCTGGGGCCGCTCCTGGCGGAGGTCGCGCCCACCGCGCCGGGGCCGCTCGATCGCTCGGCCGGCGAGCTGAAGGATCGCGCCATTCTCACCTTCCCGCGCGACGCGGTGCGCTCGGTGCGGGTGCACCCCGCCTCGGGCGACGACGTGGTCCTCGAGCGCTCGGCCGGCACCGACGGCGGCGCCGAGACCTGGGCGGTCAAGGGCCCGGGCGGTGGCCCGGCGAAGCCCTTCAAGCTGGCGACGCTCCTGTGGACGCTGGGCTCCCTCAAGGCCACCACCTTCGGGGACACCAGGCCCAAGGACTGGGCGAAGTACGGCCTGGGCCCCAGCGCGCGCTCGGTCACGCTCGTCGACGGCGCGGGGGCGGTGCTGGCGCGCCTCGAGCTCGGCAAGGACGTGCCGGGCAAGCCGGGCCTCATCTACTTCCGCGGCAACCGGGACCAGGTCCTGGAAGGCGACGCGTCCCGGCTGACGGAGATTCCCTTCACCGCCGCCGAGGTGCTGGAGCCCGCGGCCCAGAAGAAGGATGCTGGGGGCTAGCCGTATGGTGACGTCGGCGCGGGGGGCGCCATTCCCATGAAGAGCGACGATTCCAGTCAGTGGGTCTGGTTTCGACCGGCAGTCGAGACGCACCTGCACCTGCTCAAGGCCGCCGCCTCGCCGGAACTCGCCAGGCGAGTGGAAGCCTTGGGCCTCTCGCTCGACGGCCCGCCCCCCGACTCGGTGACGCACCGGGTGTACGAGCAGCTGATCTCGCTCGCGGTCGCCGCCGTCGTCGGTGGCCCGCTGACCGACGCCTCGCTCTTCGAGTACGGCAGCCGCGCCGCCAACGCCTTCTATGAAACGGAAGGCGGGCGCGCCCTGCTCTCCATGGTCCGGCTCGATGGGCCCCAGCGCTTCGTCACCCGGACCCCTTCCGCCAACCGCACGGTGAACAACTTCACCGACGTCGGTGTGGTTGCCCGTGGGGAAGCGACGTACGAGCTCACCTACACCCCGCCGGCGCTCGCCTTCGCGAGCCTGGGAGGCGTGGCGGCGACCCTGGGGCTGCTGGGCGCCAAGAAGGTCAGCTGGAGCAAGCTCTTCGAAGACGAGAAGCGCGTGAGGGTGCAGCTGTCCTGGCAGTGAGGGCAGCGCGCTCGACGCCGACTTTCACTTTTCGGCAGCGGCGGTGTCCAACGGACGACTGGCGCCTGGCGCCAACCGTCTGGAAGGTGAACCGTCGTGAGGCATTCTCGATTTTCGCCGTAAGATCAGGGCCGTGGGCCGTCCTGCGCTCGAGGTCATCGAAGGTGGCAAGAGCGCCGGGCGGGCGTGGCTCAAGACGCTGTACGTGAAGTACGGCAGCGCGGTGCACGCGCGCTGCACGTACCTGCTCAAGGACCCCACCCGGGCGGAGGACGCCATGCAGGACGTGTTTGCCCGCGCGATCGACGCCGGGTCGAGCTTCCGAGGTCAGGCCGCGCCGCTCACCTGGCTCATCAGCATCGCCACCAACCACTGCTTGAACCTGCTGCGCGGCGAGCAGGCCCGCTGGCACCAGCAGTACGCCGCGCTGGAGCAGGCCCGCGGCGAGGCCCACGGCGGGCCCCAGCTGGTGGAAGCGCGCGATCTCGTGCGCCGGGCGCTCGGCCGCTTCGACTCCGAGACCCAGGCCGCGGTGATCCACTACTGGGTCGACGAGATGACGCTGCAGGAAGTGGCCGATCTGCTCGGCCGCAGCGTGCCCACGGTGCGCAAGCGGCTCGCCACCTTCGCCGAGGAGACCGGCCTGCGCTTCGCCGACGCCCTCGAGGAGCCGGCGCCATGACGTCCCACCCCGGCGAGCTCACGCTGCGGCAGATCCTCGCGCAGGACGCCAGCGCCGAGCTGGTGGCGCACGCCGCGGCCTGCGAGCAGTGCAAGGTCCGCCTCAAGGCGCTCGAAGACGAGCAGCGGCGCTTCGAGGCCGCCATTCCGTTCGAGCGCTTCGCCGCCGGAGTCGAGCGCGCCGCCCGCACGCCGCGCACGGCCA
>JAIBBQ010000237.1 GCA_019694595.1 Myxococcaceae bacterium | reverse complement strand
CTGGCCGCCGCCGGTGCCCTCTGAGGCGCCTCCGCCGCGGCCGCCGCCCACCACCGCGCCTTCACACGCCGTCAACAGCAGGGCCGCCAGTAGTACGTGTCGCATGCCCTGTCACAGAGCAAGCGCGGTGCCGCAGCCCAAGTGCCCGCGACCGCGCGGAGATCCCCCCCGCGGGCGCGTCCCTGGCACATCGAGTTTCCATCACTCTGTCTTGCTGGGGAGGACAGACCGCCTGGGGAACCGGTCGAGCACGTTCCGCAGCAGGAGGATGTCGAGGAAGCGCTGCTCCAGGTCGTCGCGGAAGCCCTTGGCGACCGCCGGCTCCGGCTCCTGTCGGGGAATGTAGGTGCCGAACAGCCGGTCGATGATGGGGAAGCCGGAGAAGTTGCCCCAGTGCTTCCCCTCGATGTGGTGGATGCGGTGCAGCTCGGGGGTGCCCACGAAGAGGTCGAGCCACCGCGGGGTGCGCACGTTGGCGTGGCTGAAGATGCCGAAGAGGAAGAAGAGCCCCACGAAGAAGTAGCTGCCTTCGATGCTCCCGCCGATGCCGAAGAAGACGAGCGCGTTGAGCAGCGACGAGCCCAGCGTCTCCAGCGGGTGCACGAAGTAGGCGGTGAAGACCTCGATGCGGCTCGGGCTGTGGTGCAGCTGGTGGAAGAGGTCCCACAGGAACCTGCTGCGGTGCCGCACCAGGTGCCACCAGTAGTGGACGAAGGACAGCAGGAGGAACCCCACCACCCCCTGGGCCCACGGCGGCAGCGGCGCCAGCACCTTGGTGGGCAGGTCCACCGCAGCGAGCGGCTCGCCCAGCACGCGGCCCAGCCGGCCGGTCACCGAGGTCATCACCACCACCGCGAGCAGCCGCCAGTACCAGGTGCGCGAGCTGGGCAGCGGCACCGCGGGCGCGAGCTTCTCCCAGACCAGGCACACCAGCGCGAACAGGCCCACCAGGCCCGACGTGATGAGCTCGGTCGATGACGTCTGCACGACTCGGGTCAGCTCCGCGCCGCGCGCCGCCGCCGCGCAAGCCACGCCAGCGCCGCCAGAGCGCTCAGCGTGCCCAGTGCGCCGCCGCTGCAGCCACACGGGCCGCCGCCCGCGGGGTTCTCGCTCGGCCAGTCGATCGGCTTGCCGCCACCCGAAGCGCCGGTGCCGCCGCCCGACCCTCCGGAGCTGCCGGTCCCTCCGCCCGAGCCGCCGGGGATGCTGGCGTCGGGGACCTCGCCGGCGCCCGCGTCGAGCGGCTCGCTGCCCGCGTCGGGATCCAGGATGCTCGCGTCGGGCTGCACCACGCCGGCGTCGGGCTGCGCGGGGAGCGCGCCGAAGAAGACGCCGGTGAGATCGATGACCACGTGGGTGCGGCCCGAGCTGTAGAGACAGACCTTCCCGTCGGTGCCCAGGCCCACCAGCGCCGAGTTGGCGATGGTCTGCCCCGCCCGGTAGTTGATGTTCGAGGTGCCCGGCCAGCCGCCCGAGCACGGGTAGATGGTGGCGAAGCCGTCGTCGACCCCGCCGGTCACCGTCACGTTGAGCGCCACCGCCTTGGTCTGCGCGGGCAGCCCGGCGAGCGCGTCGAGCTTGAGCGGCAGCGGCGTCTGCCGCGTGGTGCGGCCCACCCACGGGCTCGCCGCGTCGCGGGTGTCCACCAGGCGCACCGGCGCCAGCGCCTGGAAGTCGAGCCCACCGGTCGCCTCGAAGGTGCCGTTGCGGTCGACGATGAGGTGCACGTCGACGTTCGCCTGCGCGCAGATGCCCGTGGGCCCCGTCGACGCCAGCACCGCGGCGCTCACCGTCTGCCCCGCGGCGAAGTTGATGCTCGACGAGGTGGGCACGCTCTGGCCGCACGGGTACACGGTGACGAAGCCCCCCGCGGTCGAGCCGGTGACCGCCAGGTTGAGCGCGTACGCCAGCGGCTGCGGCGTCGCCGCGGGCACGATGGTGCGCGGGGTGGCCGCCTTGAGGATGCCGCCGGGGTCGCTGCGGGTGTCGAGCAGACGGCGGGGCGCCACCGGCACGAAGCCGGCCCCGGTGGGCGCGAAGTAGCCCTGGAGGTCGGCCACGAAGTGGGCCGGGGTGCTCGGGCTCACCGAGATGCGGCCTTGAGTGCCCAGCCCGGTCAGCGAGGTGTTGGTCACCGCGCCGCCCACGCCGTAGTTGAGCGACGAGGCGACGGGCTTGGCGAGCCCCGCGGGCCACACGGTGGCGAAGCCCCCGGCCAGCGCGTCGGTCGCGGTCAGGTTGGCGGCCACCGCGGTGGCGTTGGCGGGCACGCCGAAGGCACCGGCGATCTCCACCGAGAAGGTCGAGCCCGCGGAGACCCGCTGGTCGGCGTCGCGCGCCAGGGTGAGCAGGTTGGCCGAGCTGCCCGCGCTCCGGGTGTCGAAGAGCCGCACCGGGACGATGGAGTTGAAGCGGCCGGGCGCGCCGAAGGGCGCCACCGCCGGCAGCGCCGCCGACGCGTTGATGGTGGTCGGCGGCGGCGCGCAGTGCGACGGCGAGCCCACCCCGGGTGCGTAGATGGCGAGGTGGTTGCCCACCACGCGCTCGGTGCCGTCGGAGGGGTGGTTGAGCACGCCCTGCCCCGCGAACCACATGGTCGACGAGCCGCCGCTGTCGAGGCCGGTGCCGCGGTCCGCTCCCAGCTCCACCATCAGGTCGGCCGCCTCGCGGCAGGTGATGCCCCGGTACGTGTTGCGCCCGTCGGCCACCACGAGGATGAGCTTGGTGCGGTCCTTCGACAGGCCCATCGCGGTGCGCGGGTCGATGGGGCAGTCGTACCCGTTGGCCGCGCCGTTGATGACGTTGGAGAAGTGTCCGCTGGTCCCTTCGCGCATCCACGACTCGAAGGGCTGCTTGTCGGCGTTGTCGTACATCTGGGCGCGGTCCACCCCGAAGGCGAGGAGCGCGTCGAGCCCCAGCGTCCCGGGCCAGGTGACGCCGTCGTGCATCGCCATGCCGTAGGTGACGTAGGCCACGTGGCCGAGGCACGGCGGAAAGGGGCTGCCGGGCGCCACATCGACGGGGCGGCACGAGAAGTCGGCGTTGATGGCGAGCTGGGCGCCCACCGCGGTGGCGAAGGCCGAGGTCCGCTGCGCGCGCTCGGCGTACGCGGTGGTGCGCACCGACACGCCCGGGGCGCAGAGGTCCACCACCGCCGCGTGGATGTTGAGGTTCGACGCTCCGGTCCGGTGCAGGTGGCGCACTCCGGGGAACGGGTCGTCCCAGACGTCGGTCGCAAAGGCCTCGGGGACCACGGCCAGGAGTCCCAGGAAGACGAGGAGTCGATTCACGCAGCGAGAATGCAGGAAACGCCCCCGGGAAGCCAAGGTGGGGGCCGCTTGGAGGGGGCTGCGCCGCCAGGCGTGCCGAGTTATCCAACCGGACCATGACGGACACGCGCCCGCCGACGCCCGAAGGACGAAGCCCCGCCCTGGGGCTGGGCCTCACCGGCCTCGCTGGCGTGGCGCTCAACGTGGCGGCGGTGGCGTTCCTGCGCCCCATTCCCCACGCCTACCGTCCGGAGGCGCTGGAAGCATGGCTCGCCGAGTGCGCCGCCGCGCCGCAGGCCACCGCGGCGAGCGGCTGGGCCTTCACCGTGGGGCTGGTGGCGCTCGCCGTCTTCTTCCTCGGCCTCGCGGCGCCGGCCACCTCCTCCACCTTCCGCGCAGGCGCGCACTGGTTCGCCCTGGGCGCGGTCCTCGATGCCGCGGGCACCCTGGCGCCCATCGCCGCGGTGCACGCGGGAGCCTCCGCGGGACCCGCACTGCTGCAGCTGAGCCTCTTGCTCGACTCCGCCTTCAACGCCTGTCTCGGCCTGGGCCTCGTGCTGCTGGCCCTCGGCAGCCAGGGGCGCTGGCCTGCGTGGCTGCGCGCGGGGAGCGCCGTGGCGGGGCTCCTCACGGTGCCGGTGGCACTGCAGTTCTTCTCGCCTCGAGCGGCGGACTTGCTGCTGGTGGCAGGTCCGTTGTGGCTCGCCGTGGTCGCGGTACTCTCGGTCCGCACCGTGCGCCGGGGCCCCGCCTCGGCCTGACGCTCTCCCTCGACTCCCTTTGCGAAAGCCGACATGACCTCGACCCTCGTCACGCCGTCCGCGACGCCCGCGGTGCTTCCCCGCCGCCAGCTCCTCGCCAGCACCGCGCTGATGCTCGGGGCCTCGGGCTGCGGCTACCTGCTCTACCCGGGCCGCAACGGCCGGCGGGGCGGCAAGGTCGACCCCCTCATCCTCGTCATCGACCTGCTCTGGCTCCTGCCGGGGCTGGTGCCCGGCATCATCTGCCTCGCGGTCGACTTCACCACCGGCTGCATCTACGGCGGCGGCGAGCGCGCCCAGACGTCTTCGCCCCCGGGCACCGACGCCTCGCACATGGCCACCGTGGAGGTGGAGCTCGACGGCGAGGTAGTGGCCACCGGCCAGCTCGAGCCCGACCGCAAGGCGGCGCTCACCTGGAAGCGGCCCATCGACGAGGCCACGCTGCGCGAGCGCGCGCGCGTGCTGGTGCGCACTCCGGGCGGCGCGCTGGCCCAGGCCGACGTGCGCGCGCTGCTGTAGCGCAGGCGCACGCGCGGGCGTCCCTAGTTGCCCAGCGGCAGCAGCCAGGCGGTGCCGTTGGCGGTGCCGGTGCGGTAGCTCATCGGCGCCCCCACCCCGAGCGCCGGCTTCACCGCGCCCTGCCCCGGCGAGAGGAAGAGGTCCTGCCCCACCGCGGCGCGCTCCGCGCCGTCGCCCACCAGCGTGAGGTACGGCGACGACGGCCCGCCGAGCGTGGGCCCTCCGGCGAAGATGAAGACCGCGCCGGTGCCGTCGCCGTTGACGCTCGCGCCGGGCGCGGAGACCACCAGGTCCGCCACCCCGTCGCCGCTCACGTCGACGTTGCCCGCCACCATGCGCCCGAACCCCGGCGCGCGCTCGCGGTACGAGAGCGGAATCGGCGTCAGGCCGTCGTTGAGCGCGCCCACCACCGCGCTCGTGCCCGGCGCCGGCCGCTTGGCCTTCAGCTCCGCGAGGTCGAACAGCAGCACCACCGGCTGGGAGACGCCCTGAAGCGGGTAGAGGGCCGCGGAGACGGCGAGGAAGTCCTTCGCGCCGCCACGCACGTTGCCCACACGCGCGCCGGAGACGCCGAGCTGCATGTTGTTGAGCCCCGTCTCCGGGTCGCCCGAGATGCGCAGCACGCTCGCCTGGTCGTGCCCCATGCAGCGCACGCCGGTGGCGTCGAAGCCGTAGACGATGAGCCAGCCGCTGCGGGTGCCGTCGGAGTAGCGCGCGCCCACTTCCTGGCAGCCGTCGCCGTCGAGGTCGCCCAGCGCCGCGGGCGCCGAGGTCGCCTGCACCAGCGCCGGCAACGAGTACGCGGGGTCGCAGCCCATCGACGGCTTGGCGTACTGCGCGTCGTCCGGGGCGCGGCCGAGGAAGATCTCCAGGCCGTTGCTGCGGGTGACCGCAAGGTCCTGCTTCCCGTCACCGTCGAAGTCGAACCCGCCCGCGATGCCGCTGCGCGCGAGGCCGCTGCGCTTGCAGCCCGGCGCGGTGCCGCCGTCGGGGCTCGCGCACCCGGGAATGTCGGCCAGCGCCCAGAGCCGGAAGCCGTCGCGGAAGGTGCCGTCGGCCTTCGCGGTACGCACCAGCACGCCGCCGTTGGTCTGCCCCGTCGCGGGCGCACACGCCGCCTTCACCGAGGCGAACTCGGTGGTGCTCGCTGGCGGCGTCGAGAGGTTGGGCGCCGCCACCACCAGGTCGGCCAGGCCGTCACCGTCGAAGTCGGTGAAGGCCACGTCGAGCCCCACCTGTCGCCCGGCGTACGCCTTCACCCCGTTGTCCACGTACGCGGTGCCGGCGCCCTCGGCGACGACCGCCGGACTCCCGCCCTGGCCCTGGGTGTAGGCGAGCACCTGCCCGGCGCTGACGTCGTTGCCGTCGCCCTGCACTCCGGGCCCCGAGTAGCCCGGCATGCCCACCGCGGCCCGCATCGCGCCTGCGACCGGCGCGAGTTCCACGCACTGGCCGTGCTGCTGCGCCGCCACCTTCGCGGGAACCTCGGCGGAGGTGCGCGTCAGTGCCGACAGCGCGCCGGCCCCGAGGAAGGCGTCGAGCCGGCCGGTGAAGTCGCTCCCCGCCGACGAGGCGCGCGCGTTGAAGGCCACCAGGCCCTTCGCGGTGCCCGGCTTCCACTCCGCCACCGCCACGCCCAGCACGTCGACCTTTCCCGGCGCGGCGCGGAACTCCTTGGGCTTGTTCACCTGCACGCCCGGGGTGAGCGTGGCCAGCGGGTAGACGAGCAGCCGGCCGCCGAGCGTGAGGCTGCCGCCGTCGGCCGCGAGGCCGCTCGCGTACGGAGCGCCCAGCACCAGCTCGAGCGCGCCGTCGCCGTCCACGTCCACCGCGGCGAAGCTGCGCTCGGCGGCGATGCCCGCCGCGTCTCCCCACAGGCGGGCGAAGGCCTCGGCGCGGCCGAGCTGGGTGGGCTTCGCCGCGGGCGCGCCGGCCGGCTTGAGGCTGCTCACGTCGAAGAGCACCACGCCGCCGGCGTTGCCGCCGCTCTTCACGCCCAGCGCGCCAGCGTCGGCGGACAGGTCGGGCGAGTCGCTCGCGTCGGCGGCGAGGAGCAGCAGCGCCGGCTTCCCGCCCACCGCCGGCACCAGCCCGAGCCGCCAGGTGCCTTCGTTGCCGTCGGCCGGGTTGCTGGGCAACAGGTAGAGGTCGGGCTGGTCGGCGAGCACCGGCGTCATCGCGCGCCCGAAGTGCACCGCGGCGGCGATCTGGTTGCGCGTCGCGGGCACGCCGCCCAGCAAGGTGTTGTTCACCGCGCCCAGCCACGCCACGTCGGGGTGGCCATCGCCGTTGAAGTCCCCCACCACCAGCGAGCGGCCGAAGCGCAGCCCCCCCGTGGCCTTCATGGTGCCGTCGACCGCGAGGTCGGCCCCGCCCAGCCGCAGGGTGCCGAGGTCGGGAATCGGCTGCCCCGGCGTCAGCAGGAAGACGTCGAGCACCCCGCGCGAGTTGATGGCGCCCGCCGCCGCGAGGTCTCCGCCAGGGCTGCCCACCAGCAGGTCGCGGTCGCCGTCGCCGTCGACGTCGGCCACCGCCAGCGCGGCGCCGAAGTTCCCGCGCCCCAGGCCCGTGAGCGGCGGCCGCAGCAGCTTCGGGCCTTCGGCATCGAAGCGGTAGAGCAGCACCGCGCCGGAGTCGGCCACCGTCACGTCGGCGCCCGGCTCGGAGATGACCAGGTCCGCCTTGCCGTCGCCGTCGAGGTCGCCCGCCGCCATCACCGCCCCGAGCTGCGCGGTGTCGGTGTCGCCGGTGATGGTCCAGGTGGGCTTGTCCGGCAGGCCGCCCGGGCTGCCCTTGAAGATGAACACCGCGCCGCCCTGAGGCCGGCCGAGGTCGCTCTCCGGCACGCCGAGCGCCACGTCGGCCACGCCGTCGCCGTCGAAGTCGCCGGTGACGATGCTCGCCACGTCGGACAGCCGGCCGTGCGGGCGCGTCGGGCGGGTGAGTTCCTCGAGCACCTTGACCCGCACCGTGGCCGTCTCCCCGGTGAAGCGGTCCTTCCCTTCGAGCACCGCCACGCCGCCGGCGTCGGCCTCCACGCTGAAGACGCCCGCCGCCACCGCCCCCGGGCCGCTCTTCTTGGTCCAGGTCACCTCGCCGCTGCCGTCCTTCACCTCGAGCGGCACCGACGCGCCCGACGGCAACGCCAGCTCACCCGGGCTGCCCGCGAACGCCGCCGAGGTGCTCACCGCGTACTGCACCAGCACCTGCTCGGAGGTGGCGTCGTCGGAGACCACGATGAGGTCCACCCCCGGCGTGGCGCCAGGCACGTACTTCCCGGTGGCGGAGATGGAGCCGCCCGAGGCCATCGCCTGGCCCGAGAACTTGGGGGCGCCGAGCTTGCCGGTGACCTCCACCTGGAACCCCGGGCTCGACGGCTTCACCGTGGCGCGGGTGGGCCTGACGTCGAAGGCGCCCACCACGTCCACCTTCACCATCGCCGAGTGGCCGCAGTCGTCGGCCGCGGTCACCGTGTCGGTGCCCGGGGTGGGCCCGGTGACCAGCCGCCCGCCGCGCACCTCGCCCCCCGAGCCTCCTGCCGCCAGGGTGAAGGTGGTGCGGCCCGAGCCGCCGGTCACCTCCAGCGTGGCCGAGGCGTTGACGTGCACCTTGGTCGGCGACGCCTTGAGCGTGAGCGCCGGCACGTCGCGGCAGAGGTCCTCCATCGGCGGGCCACCGCCGGCGCCGCCGCCCGACTGCGCCCCACCGCCCTGCTCGCAGGCCGCGACGAGGAGCAGCCCCCCGAGGAAGCGAAGGCGCTTCACGGGTTGGTCCCCCCGTTCGCCCAGCGCTGGATGAGCGCCGCCTGCGCCGGGTCGAGCGGCCCGTCGGCGGGCATGCGCGACTCGAAGACCGCCGCGGCGACCTTGTCCTTCTCCGCCTTCCACTGCTCGTACGTCTTGAGCTCGTGCCCTGGGCCGCTGGTGTGGCACTTGGCGCAGCGGCTGGTGGCGATGGGCAAGAGGTCCTTGGCGAAGGACACCGGCGCCTCGCTCGCCGCGCGGAAGTCGAAGTGCAGGCGGCGGACCGACTCCACGTTGCCCGGCAGCTCGGCCTTCACCAGCAGCGTGTGCTGCCCCTGGGAGAGCGCGGCGAAGGAGAAGGCCTTGTCGCGGCCCGCGGCGTCGAACCCGCCCATGGAGAAGACGAGCTGCCCCTGCAGGGTGCCGCTGCCTGCCAGCGCGTCCTTCACCAGCGCGGACACCGGCGGGCCTTCGTCGAACGAGAAGCGCACCTCGCTGGGCATCGCGCTCGCGGGGACCGCCACCTTCACCACCACCTCGGGCAGGTGCACCGCGCCGGCCTCGAAGAGCGTCTGGGCGCGCACCAGCGGCGCGGGCGCCACGGCCTGCGTCTTGTCTCCCACCTGCACCCAGGCTGCCCCGCTGGCGTCGGCCGCGAGCACCACCGCGGGCCCGGACAGTCCCTCCACCTGCCCCCAGGCCTTGAGGTCGGCGTCGTAGCGGTACAGCACGTCGCCCGCGCGCAGCCACACCGTGCGGCCCGCGCCCACCATCGCCGACGGCGTCTCCTCGAGGTCGAGGCGCGACCAGGTGCCGCCTTCCAGCGCGAAGAGGCGGTGGGCGGTGGCGACCCACAGCTGCCCCGCGGTGCCCGGGGCCGGCGAGGTGCCGGCGAGCGCCACCGCGCCGCCCTCGAGCTGCGCCGAGGTGAGCCCCGCGGCGCGCACCACCCAGGCCTGCGAGGCGTCGAGCTGCGCGGAGGACACCGTCTCGCCCCGGGCGAACCACACCGCCTCGGCCTGGTCGAGGCCCGGGCCCACCGCGAGGGCGGTGATGCCGGTGATGGCGCCGTCGGGCCCGGTGAGCTTGGCGAGCTCTCCGCCCTTGAGGCGGAAGAGGCCCGTCTCGTGCGCGAGCCAGGTGGCGCCGCTGGCCGAGGCGCCCACGGCGCGCAGGCCCGGCCCGTCGAGCGCGTCGCGCCAGGCCGGAGCGATGAGCCAGCCCGACTCGGCGAGGAAGCCGCCCTGCTCCGCCGCCACCAGCGCGCTGCCGCCACCCAGCGGGAAGACGCGCAGCG
>JAIBBQ010000031.1 GCA_019694595.1 Myxococcaceae bacterium | reverse complement strand
ATGGGCGACGCGGTGAACCTGGGGTCCCGCCTCGAAGGCACCAACAAGGAATACGAGACCCGCATCATCTTCAGCGAAGGCACCTACGCGCAGGTGCAGGGACAGGTGATCTGCCGGCGCCTGGGCGCGGTGCGGGTCAAGGGCAAGCGCAAGCCGGTGAAGATCTTCGAGCTGCGCGGCATCGGCACCCCGGTGGGGAAGGAAGCCGAGGCCATCGCCGCCTTCGAGGGCGCCCTCGACGCCTACACCGAGCAGCAGTGGGACACCGCGCAGCAGAAGTTCGAGGCCGCGCTCGCGCTCTGGGGTGAAGACGGCCCCAGCCGGCGCTACCTGGAAGAGATCGAGCACTTCCGCACCGCGCCCCCCGGCCCGGGGTGGGACGGGGTGTATACCGCCACCTCCAAGTAAGGCCCCCCAAGGCGTGCCCGGGCATGCCACGGTGACGATTCCTTGACCGCATCCGAGCGAGGTTGTTTTCTCCGAGGCATCCGATGAGCGCCGAACAGACGCTTTTCCAGAAGTTCGGCAAGGAGCTCCCCAAGGGCACCGTGCTGTTCCGCGAAGGCGAGCTCGGCAAGGAGATGTTCGTTCTCCAGTCGGGCAAGGTGGCCATCGCCAAGAAGGTGCGCGACGTCGAGAAGGTGCTCGCGGTGCTGGGCCCCGGCGAGTTCTTCGGGGAAATGGCGATCATCTCCAACAAGCCGCGCAACGCGTCGGCGGTGGTGGAAGAGGACGCCCGCGTGCTGGTGATCGACCCCCGCACCTTCGAAGGCATGATCCGGGGCAACTCGGAGATCGCGGTCCGCATGATCAAGAAGCTCGCGGAGCGCCTGTCCGACGCCGACGCCCAGATCGAGAACCTGCTGCTGAACGATCCGTCGAGCCGGGTCATTCACCACATCCTCCACCTCTGCCAGACCAAGGGCAGGGCGGGAGAAGAGGGCGTGGAGGTCGATTTCCCGGTGAAGGATCTGCCGCGAGAGCTCGCCGTCGGCGAGCCGGCCATTCGCTTCATGGTGCACCGCCTCGAGCGCTCGGGGCTGGTCGACGTGCAGGGCGACCGCCTCACCATCCGCGACACCGCCCGGCTCTTCGACTTCCTGCGCTACCTCGAGATGAAGTGGCGGTTCGGGGACCTGTGACGTGAAGCTCAAGGTCCTGGGCTGTCACGGCGGCGAGCTCCCCGGCTGCCGGAGCACCTGCTTCCTGGTCGACGATCGCCTGGCACTCGACGCCGGGGCGCTGACCTCGACGCTCGATCTCGACGCGCTCTGCGACGTCGACGACGTGCTGCTCACCCACAGCCACTTCGACCACGTGAAGGATCTGCCGCTGATGGCGGATCTCATCGTCGGCCGCCGCAAGGCCCCGGTCACCGTGCACTCCTCGAAGGAGTGCATCGACACCCTGCGCGAGAACATGTTCAACGACGTGCTCTGGCCGGACTTCACCGTCATCCCGGACAAGAAGCACCCCGTGCTCAAGCTGCGGCCGTTCAAGGCCGGCGCCAAGGTGAAGGTCGGCAAGTACGAGGTGCGCTCGGTCGAGGTCACCCACCCGGTGGAGTCGTGCGGCTACGTGCTGAGCGACGGCAAGTCGGCGCTGGCGATGAGCGGCGACACCGGCCCCACCGAGAAGCTCTGGAAGCTGCTCAACCAGACCAAGAACCTGAAGGCGCTGCTGCTCGAGCTGTCGTTCCCCGATTCCCAGCAGTGGCTGGCCGACCTCTCGGGGCACCTGACGCCGAAGACGCTCGCCAAGGAACTCGACAAGTTCACCGCCCGCAACGGCTGCGAGGTCCTGCTGTACCACCTGAAGCCGGCCTTCGTGCACGAGCTCAAGCAGGCCGTGCGGCACCTGCCGGTCCGGGTGCTCGAGCTGGGCGACGAGTTCGAGCTGTAGTTCCCAGCCGCGCCGGCCGTGGTATGGCGGCGCAGCAATGTCGACCTCGCTCGTCGTGGGGATCGCGGGTGGAACCGCGTCCGGCAAGACCACCGTCGCCCGCAAGGTGCACGAGGCGCTCAGCCCGTCACGGGTGGCCTTCGTCGATCAGGACTCGTACTACCGCGACCTCACCGGCATGACGCTGGAAGACCGGCGCGAGGTGAACTTCGACCACCCCGACGCCTTCGACACCGACCTGCTGGTGGAGCACCTGAAGCAGCTCAAGGCGGGCAGCGCGGTCGAGAAGCCGGTCTACAACTTCGTCACCTCGACGCGGGAACCGCGCACCGTCACCGTCAACCCGGCGGACATCATCCTCATCGAAGGCATCCTGGTGCTGCACATGGAACAGGTGCGCCGCCAGCTCGACCTGCGGATCTTCGTGGAGACCGAGGACGACGTGCGGATCATTCGCCGCCTCACTCGCGACATCAAGGAACGGGGCCGCGACTTCGATCACGTGGTGAGCCAGTACTTCCGCCACGTGCGCCCGATGCACATGGGCTTCGTGGAACCGTCGAAGCGCTGGGCGGACATCATCGTGCCCCACGGCGGCAACAACGACACCGCCATCGACATGCTGGTGGGCGCCCTGCGCGCGCGCATGCAGCGCATGCGCTGAGCCGACGGCTCACCACTCGGTGACTTCGTAGTCCTTGAGGAACTTGCCCGAGTAGAGCGGGCCGCCGGTCTCCGCGAGGAAGATCGGGTCCACCACGCGCGCGGCGCCGTCGACGATGTCCAGCGGCGGCTGCCAGTCGAGCTCGTCCTTCTTGCGCGAGGCGTGCACGTGCGGGTCCTCGTCGGTGACCCAGCCGGTGTCCACGGCGTTCATGTGGATGCCGTCCTTCAGGTAGTCCGGCGCCGAGGTCAGCGTCAGCATGTTGAGCGCGGCCTTCGCCATGTTGGTGTGCGGGTGCTTGTCGGTCTTGGTGTGGCGCGAGAACGAGCCTTCCATCGCCGACACGTTGACCACCTGGCGGGGCCGCGAGCGGTCCTTGAGCAGGAGCGGCTTGAGCTTCCCGCAGAGGATGAAGGGGGCCACCGCGTTCACCAGGTGGACCTCGAGCATCTCCGCCGTCGCCACCTCGGCCAGCGGCAGGCGCCAGCTGTTGGTGGGGCGCAGGTCGACCTGCTGCAGGTCGGCGTCGAGCTGCCCCTTGGGGTACAGCGCGTGCACGTCGCCTTCCTGCTCCAGCGCGTACGGCACCAGCGACAGCGCGGCCGACGAGTGGATGCCCAGGGCCTTGTCGCCCGAGCGCCACGTGGGCACCAGCGCCCCGTCGTGCTCCACCGGAGCGCCGAGCGACTCGAGGCAGCGCACGTGGCCGTCGAGCAGGCGCTGGGCCGCGGGCGGCAGGCTGTGGCGCGGGGCCTGCTCGACCGGCAGGAGATGCCCGTACCAGCCCGGAGGCCGGCGCACCGTCTGCGCGGCGTTGTTCACCAGGAAGTCGAGCTTCTCCTCGGTCGACAGCAGGTAGCGGGCGAAGAGCTCCACCGAGGGCGCGTGGCGCAGGTCGAGCCCGTGGATCTGCAGGCGGCCTGAGAAGGCCGCGAAGTCGGGCTCCCGCACGTACCGCTGGGCGGCGTCCTGGGGAAAGCGGGTGGTGACGATCACCCGGCAGCCGCTGCGCAGGAGCATCAGCGACGCCTGGTAGCCGATCTTCACCCGGCCGCCGGTGAGCAGGGCGGTGCGGCCCCGCAGGTCGGCGCTGGGGAAGCGCTTCAGGTAGTTCTGCTCGCCGCACGACCAGCACATCGCGTCGTAGAAGCGGTGCAGCTTGCGGTACTCGACCTTGCAGACGTAGCAGTGGCGGGGGTTCTCGAGCAGCGGCCCTTCGGGTTCCGGCAGCGGCTTCTGGGTGGCCGGCAGCAGGGGCGCGCTGAAGACGGTTTCCCGCCGCAGGGCGCGGATCTCGGTCTGCGCCCGCAGCGCCTTGTCGTGGTCGCGCTTGACCCGGTTGCGCATGCGGCGCACCGCCCGCGCCAGGGTGCGCTCGGTGTGGGCGTCGGGCTGGGCCACCTGGCCTGCCGCGGTGAGCAGCGCCACCCGCACGTCGTCGGGCAGGGGCAGCAGGCAGGTACGATCGGCCACGATCGACTCCAGCAGCGCGGTCGCGCGGCGGACCTCGTCGAGGTCGAGCGGCACCGGCGCCTGGCTGACGTCACCGTCCATGGGCGAGGCCCCTTAGCCGAAGTCCTGACGCGCGGGCGAGCCCCCGGGCGGCTTCCGGGTCAGCCCGTGGGCTCGACGCTCAGGCCCCGCTCGCGCCGGGCGGTCAGGCACTCGGAATCGCCCGGCTGCACGTTCTTGCAGACCTGGGGGCGCAGCTCGTAGATGGTGCAGCCCACCGACTGGCCCACTTCCCCGTCGAGGGCGACGCACGACCCGTCGGGCTTGAGCTTCAGGTGCCACTGGCGCTCCTTGTTCTGCCTCGCCAGGCGGACCAGGAGCTTGGGGTGGGCCTGGAGGGCGTCCTCGGCGAACACCTGCACGTAGTCGTGGAAGTGCTCCAGCCGGTTCTCCTGCCGGTTGCAACAGCAGGCCCCGCAGGTCTGACAGTCGTAGATCGTCAAAGCGTGTGTGGCCCGCAGACCCGAATTCGGCCACAATTGCGCACCTTTTCCAAAGGAGCCAGCTTCTCCATGACTCGGTATTTCGGCGTCATCATCGCGATCGGGTTCGTCATCGGCGGCATCGCGTTCGCCTACAACAAGTACGACGCCAAGTCGGTGGAGTCGGCGCGTGAGCTGAGCGCGGCCCGCATCAAGGCCGAGTACCTCGAGCGCGTGCCGTGGATTCGCAACATCCCCGACGAGAAGGCGTACAAGAGCGAGGTCACCGACTTCCTCCGCTGGTACTTCAAGGACGTCAACGAGCACCTCAACAAGTACGGCGGCAGCAAGAAGTTCGACGAGTACCTCGACGAGCTCGCGGAGCGGGAGAAGAAGGGCAAGGGCGGCGACCGCGCCGACGAGAAGAAGGCGGCGTACGAGTACGTGCGCAAGACCTTCGACGCGTTCCAGGGCGGCAACTACGAGCCCATGTGGACCGCCACCGACAAGGGCATTCGCTGGGACCTCGTCTCCACCAACCCGGTGATGTCCGGCGGGGAACAGAAGATCCGCTACCAGATCGTCGTCTGGGGGCTGCCGCGCCAGGAGCGCACCGACGAGCGCGGGGTCAAGCGCGTCACCGCGACCGCCGCCTTCCACATCAACTGGAAGCTGCTCGACGAGAAGGGGAAGCTCCTGGGCGAGATGAACGCCGACGGCGACCCGTCGAGCCGCATCGACTGGCCCGAGCGCTACGTGAAGTGGTTCCCGCCCGGCGTGCTGCTCGGCCACTACGACGTCGACCTCATCCCCGCCGAGGTGCCCCAGGAGAAGGGCAAGCCGGCCGCGGTGAAGACGGCGGACATCACCTTCTCGATCCAGTCGCGCTCGCCGACCGGCGGCGACATCAACACCAGCTACAACTGGAAGCTCGACGTGCCGGCGGAGTGGAAGCTGCGCGCCGGCGCCGAGTGGAAGGGCGCCACCGACTCGGTCCGCTCCGAAGAGGAGATCGACCCGTCGAAGCAGGCCAAGAAGTAGGCGTTCTAGAAGGGCAGGGTCAGGTAGTAGCCCGCGCGACCGCGGCGCACGAGCAGCAGCACGCTCTTGCCGCCGCGGGCCGCGATGATCGCGTCCTTGAAGACGTCGAGCGAGGTGAGCGGCTGGTTGTTGAGCCGCACCACCATGTCGCCGGCCTCGATGCCCACCCGGTTCGACGGTGAGCCGGGCCGCACCGCGATCACCTGCATGCCGAGCTGGGTCGCCTTGAGCTTGAGGCCCAGCCGGTCCCAGGCGAGGCCCTCGGCGAGCCGCGGGGGGAACTCCACCGGCGTCACCACCACGTTGAGCGCCTGGCCGTTGCGCACCAGGGTCAGCGGCAGGGGCGTCTTCGCCGGGTAGCTCTTGAGGCGCGACTGGAAGTCGTCGGCGTCCTCCAGCTGGGTGGTGCCCATCTGGGTGACGATGTCGCCGCGCTGCACGCCCGCCTGCTCGGCCGGGCTGCCGGCTTCCACGTTCCACACCAGGGCGCCGTAGGTGCGGTCCCACCCGAGGCGCTTGCCGAGCTCGCTGGTGAGCGGCTGCACCTCGAGGCCCACCCACGCCGGCCGCACCTTGCCGTACTGGGACAGCTCGGCGATCACCCGGCGCACCTTGTCGGCGGGAATGGCGAAGCCGATGCCCTGGGCGCCGCTGAAGATGGCGGAGTTGATGCCGATCACCTCGCCGTCGATGTTGAGCAGCGGGCCGCCGGAGTTGCCCGGGTTGATCGACGCGTCGGTCTGGATGAAGTCGTTGTAGGTGCGCCCGTCGGCCTTGAACGAGCGGCCGAGTGCCGAGACCACGCCCACGGTCACCGACTTCTTGAGGCCGAACGGGCTACCGATGGCGATCGCCTTCTCGCCGATCATCAGGTCGCTCGAGATGCCGAGCTTGGCGAACGGCACCGGGCCCTTGGGGTTGATGCGCACCACCGCGAGGTCGTTCTCCGCGTCGGCGCCCACCACCTCGGCGTCGAGCTGGCGGCCGTCGGCGAGCACCACGTGAATCTCGCTCGCCCCGCGCACCACGTGCTCGTTGGTGATGATCACCCCCGACGGGTCCACCAGCACGCCGGTGCCCAGGCCTTCCACCGCGCGGCGTTCGTCGGCGCCGCCGAAGAGTTCCTCGAAGGGGCTCCGGGGGCGGAAGCGGCTTTCCACCACCTGCACGGTGCCGATGTAGACCACCGCGGGAGACACCTTCTGGACCACGTCGACCACCACGTCCCGTCGGGACTGGAGGTCGGACGTGAATAAAGCGACCGTCAGCAGCATCACGTGATTCATGGCGCGCGCAGAATCCACTAAAAGGCTGCCCATGAAAATGCTCCTCGCCACCTGTCTGCTCCTGGCAGCCCCCGCCTTCGCCGATGACGACGCCGAGGTGAGGAAGGTCGCCGAGACCTACCTGAACGCGCTCACCGGGGCCGGCGACGAGGCGGGCAAGGAGCTGCTCCTCGGCGGGGTGACGATGAACGCCCAGCTCTTCACCTTGGACAACTGGGAGCTCAAGGACAAGGAGGTGAGGCACGAGGAGAAGGACCTCGGCCACGCCGTGCAGATGATGAACGAGCTCGACAAGGCCGGCCGCCACGCGCTGACCAAGCTCATGGGCGCCGAGGCGGTGGGCGACGACCTCAAGATGGTCGAGGTGTCCAAGGAAGACGCCGAGAAGCTGATGAAGCCCACCCTGCAGAAGGCCCAGGACTTCCTCAAGGCGCACCCGGTGCTCGCGTACGCCACCCGCGTGGGCAAGGAAGTCTACTGGCACCCCAAGAACCCGATGCGCCCCCTGCTCGCGAAGAGCGGCACCAGCGGCAAGTACTGGCTCGAGGTGCAGCGCTTCAACGTGGTGAGCAAGGAAGGCCCGGCGAAGACGCCGCGCACCTGGCCGCTGCGCGTCGTGCGCTTCAAGGCGCCCAAGGTGGACACCGGCTGGAAGATCCTCCCCGCGTCCGACTGGAACGCGGAGTAGCGCCCGCCGGGTGGTCGGTCGCGCTACCCGCGCGACTTGAGCGCCCAGCCGATGAGCTTGTAGAGCAGCCGGGCGCCGACGTTGGCGTCCCACTCGTCGCCGTCGGGCCCCGGGGCGACCTCGTTGACGTCGAAGCCCACGATGGTGCGGCCCGACTCCACCACCGTCGCCACCAGGCGGTTGACCTCGTGCCAGGTGAGGCCTCCGGGCACCGGCGTGCCGGTGTGGGGGCAGAGCGTGGGGTCGAGCCCGTCGATGTCGAAGGACAGGTACACCTCCTTCGGCAGGTCGGCGACGATCTGGGTCGCCAGATCGTGGAACGGGGTGCCCCCCAGCTTGGCGCGCGCGAGCTGCGAGTCGAAGAAGGTGCGCAGGCGCCTGGTCTCGCCGCGAATGAGCGCGTGCTCGGCCTCGCCGAAGTCGCGGATGCCGACCTGGACGATCTTGCTCACCTGCGGAATGCGCCGCAGCACGTTGAACATGATCGAGGCGTGCGACCAGGTGAAGCCTCCGTAGGCGTCGCGCAGGTCGGCGTGGGCGTCGAGGTGCAGCACCCCCATGCCGGGGTACTTCTCGGCGTGCGCCTGGATGCAGCCGAACGGCGTGGAATGGTCGCCGCCCACCAGACCCACGAGCTTGTCCTGCGCCAGCCAGGCGCTCGCCGCGCCGTGCACGTAGGCGTTCATCTGGGCGCACAGGGCGTCGACCTGGCCGAGCACCGGATCGCCCGCGATGGAGCCCCCCTGGGCGATGATCGGCGCCGCCAGTGCCTTCGCCTCGTCGTTCCAGCCGCGCACCAGCGCGCTGATCTCGAGCATGGCGATGCCCTTCTCGTACGGAGACCCCGTCTCCAGGTCGAAGAGGTCGACCTGCTTGCTCGCCTCGAGGATCGCCGCCGGCCCATCGGCGGTGCCGCCGCCGTAGCTGGTGGTGGCCTCGAAGGGGACGGGGAGCAGCACCACCTGCGCCTCGTCCGGCGAGTGGGGGAGGCCGAAGACGCCGGAATCGGGGGACGCTGCTGCGTTGGGATCGAACGCCATGCGCCGGCTCATACCTCAAACCGGCCCGGCGCCAGCGCGACAGGTCACTCGAGGTAGAAGTCCTTGGGCAGTCCGAAGAGCGCGTTCTGGATCGGGTGGGTGACCTTCCAGTTCCGCGCCTCGAGGTCGACCAGGATGTTGGCGTCGACCGGCAACCGGGTGCGCTGGTGGCTGCGCAGCGCGTCGATGGTCGCCTGCGCCGCGCTGGCGAATCGGGGGGAAGTGGCCAGCGCCAGGGCGGCCTCGGCCTCGGCGAGCGGCGCCGTCGCGTCGTCCCAGTGTCCGCGGTCGAGCGCCTCGGCCGCGCGGGAGAACAGCGGCGACAGGCGTGCGCCCAGGGTCTTCGCGTCGGCCTCGAAGGCCGGCCGGTCGGCCCGCCGCGACGCCATCACCGGGGCGAGCGCCTCCATCAGGCCCGCAGCGCGCACGTCTCGGCGGAACGCTTCGGCCAGCTCGCCCCCCGAGAGCTGAAGGTCACCTCGCCCGCTGCCGCCGCGCAGGCGGCCGAGGGTCGATTCACCAGGGACCCGGCGCGCCGAATCCACGTCGACGAGCGCCGTCACCACCTCGAAGCCCGCCGCCGCGAGGTCGCGGGTGGACACCGGGGCTCCTCCACCCACCGCGAGCGCGAACGCCTGCAGGTGCGCCGGGTACGCCTCGGGTGCCTGCTTCGCCGCAGCGCGGGCCAGCGTCGCCTGGTCGCCCGAGGCCGGGGCCCACGCGGGCATCAGCTCGCCCAGGGCGCTCGAGAGCTCGGGGAGCTCCACCGGCGCCTGGTTGCCCAGGCTGAACGAGCGGCCCACCTGGCCCAGCGCGGCCTGGCCGTCGGCGAGGGCCCCGGGCGCCAGCTGCCCGGAAAGACCGCGGTCGTCAGGCCTCCCGGCCTCGACGCCCGACGAGGCCCGGCCGACGGTGCGGAGCGCACCCGCATCGACCTCCGCAGCGGCGCGGGTCGCCGGGGCCGAGGTCGTGGCCGGAAGCGAGTGAATCGCCCTCGCTGCAGGGGAAGCAGTGGTCTTCACGGTCGTTTTCCTTCTTCGGAGTGGTTCCGAGGATCGCGGGTCAAAGACTGACAGCCCGTCGGGGATGCCCCGACACCACTCAATGCCGGAACGGCCGGGAACCTTTCACTTCCGCATCGAGCAGGTGTTCAGCCGAGCGTCGCCACGACCTTGCCGAAGGTGTCGTTGCGCGCCAGGCCCTGCAGCGCCGCCGCGATGTCCTCGAACGAGGCGCGGGCGGAGACCACCGGGCGAAGCGCACCACTGGCGAAGAGCGGCAGCACGCGTTCGGTGAGCGCTGCGGTGAGCGCGCGGCGCTCCACAGGTCCACGCGAGCGCAACGTGGTGCCGATGATCCGCAGCCGCTTCGACAGCACCGCGCGCAGCGGGATCTCGGCCGAAGGCCCGGCCGTCAGCCCGACGACCATCACCGTCGCCCTGGGAGCGCACGCCTCGAGGGTGCCGGCGAAGTGCTCCCCGCCGACGAGGTCGAGCACCACGTTCACGCCGGCGCCACCGGAGAGCGCCCGCACCTGGTCCACCCAGCCGTCCTGGAGGAGGACGCCGTGCGCGAGCCCCAGCCCCTTCGCACGCTCCAGCTTCGACTCCGTCCGCGACGTCCCGATCGCCACCGCGCCGAGTGCGCCGACGAGCTGCACCGCGGCCGTGCCCACGCCACTGCCCGCTGCGTGGATCAGGGCCGATTGCCCGGCCGCGAGCCCGCCCTGCAGCACCAGCGCATCGAAGGCGGTGGCGAAGGCCTCGGGGATCGCCGCGGCACTGGAAAAATCGAGACCGGCGGGAATCCGCAGCAGCTCCGTCGCCGGGGTGACCAGCCGCTCGGCGTAGGCGCCGCCGGCGACCAGCCCCATCACCCGGTCGCCCACGCGCACCTCGGTGACCGCGGCGCCCAGCTCGAGCACCTCTCCCGCGAACTCGAGCCCGGGGACGTCCGCGGGCACGCCCGGAGGCGCGGGGTAGAGGCCCAGGCACTGGAGCAGGTCCGCGCGGTTGAGGCCGACCGCTCGCACTGCGATCAGCACCTCGTCCGGCCCGGGACGAGGCTCGGCCACCTCCGCGAGCTCGAGCGACGAGGGACCATCGAAGCCGTTCAGCCGTGCGGCGCGCATGGGGTGCGAGCGAACCACGAACGCTTGCAGGAGACGATCACGGCGATAGGGTTCACCCATGTCCTTCGTCACTCGCCGCGAGGCGTTCCTCTCGAAGCTCGATCGCCCGGCGCTGCTCTTCGCCGGCGGGGCGCTGCCGCGAAACTACCCGGCCAACCTGAGCCCGTACCGCGCCGACTCCAACTTCCTCTACTTCTTCGACCGCCCCGAGCCCGGCAGTGCCGCGCTCTTCGACCCCGACGACCGCTCGGTGACGCTCTACCTTCCCGAGCGCACGCTCGACGACGCGCTCTGGCACGGCGAGCTGCCCAGCTTCGAGAAGGTTCGTGAGTCTTCGCAGGTCACCCGGGTGGAGGCGCTGGAGCGCATCAAGGAAGACGTCGCCGCCCGCCTGCGCGGCCGGCCGCTCGACAGCCTGGCGGTGAGCGACCCCCGCGCCACCGCCCGCGCCCGGAAGATGACCGGAGCCGACCTCGCCTTCGACGACGACGGCCGGGTCACGCGCCCCGAGCTCGCCGACACGCTCTTCGCGCTGCGCATTCGCAAGGGCGACGATGAGCTCGCGCAGATGCGGGAGACGGCGAAGGTGACGCTCCTGGCGCACTTGGAAGCGATGCGCGCGTCCAAGCCCGGGGTGAGGGAACGCACCCTGGCAGGGCTGGTGGAAGGCGCCTTCGCCCGGGCGGGCATGTGCCCGGCGTACGGCACGATCCTCTCCGTGCGCGGCGAGGTGCTGCACAACCACGGACACGACAACGTGCTGCAGGCCGGAGATCTGGTCCTGCTCGACGCGGGCGCGGAGGCGCCGTCGGGGTACTGCTCCGACGTCACCCGCACCTGGCCGGTGGGGGGCCCGTTCAGCCCCGAGGCGCGCGACCTGTACGAGCTGGTGCTCGAGGCGCAGCTCAAGTGCATCGCCATGGTTCGGCCCGGCGTGCGGTACCGCGACATTCACACCAAGGCCGCGCTGGTGATGACCGAAGGCCTGGTGGCGCTCGGGCTCCTGCGCGGCGATCCGGCGTCGCTGGTGGAGCAGGGCGCCCACGCGGTCTTCTTCCCCCACGGGGTCGGCCACATGATCGGCCTCGACGTGCACGACCTGGAGGCCTTCGGCGACCGGCTCCACTACCCGGGCCGTCAGCGCTCTCCCCAGTTCGGCACCAAGTACCTGCGCATGGACCGCGATCTCGAGGTGGGTCACGTGGTGACCATCGAGCCGGGGCTCTATTTCATCCCGGCGATCCTGCGCTCCAGGGACCTCCGGGCGCAGTTCCAGCAGCAGGTCGACTTCGAGCGCGCCGAGCAGTACCTCGCCTTCAACGGCGGGCGCGGGTTCGGCGGCATCCGCATCGAGGACGACGTCGTCTGCGGGGCCGAGCGGCCCGAGGTGCTCACCGCCGCGATTCCCAAGGACCGGGCCGCAGTCGAGGCGATCGCCGGCACCGCGGGCTAGTCGTCGCGGGTCTGATCGCGCCGCCGCCAGGTGGCGTCTTCTCGCGCGTAGCGGGCGATCAGCTTCCGCCCCGCCAGGATCAGCTCGAGGCGCTGCTCGGGGTCGATGGCGTGCTCCTCGGCCCAGCCTTCGATCTTCCGCGCTGCCGACCAGCGGGTGAGCTCGCGCCCGACCAGCGTGGCGAAGTAGCCGGGCAGCAGGAAGGTGACCAGCAGGGGCCACGGGAAGTGCGCCTTCGAGGCCACCGCCAGGGAACCGGCGCCCACCGAGAGTGCGCCCACCGCCAGCCCGACGCGGGTGCTGGTGCGCCGGCCCCTGGCGACCGCGTGCTCCACGCGCGATTCGAAGGCCAGCGCCGCGGTGAGCGACTGGGCGTTCCTGGCGCCGAAGGGGCGCGTGGCCTGGGGCGCCGCCGCGGCGGTCGGCTTCGCGTCCAGCGCAGCGAGGGCCGCGGCCGCCGTCTGGAACCGCTGCGCCGGGTCGCGCGAGGTGAGGCGGGCGAGGAAGCGCGAGAACAGCGGCGAGACGTTCACCGCCTTCTCGAAGGCGAGGCCCATCGACGGGTCGAGCAGCTCGCCCGGCGGTTTCCGGGACAGCAGGTGCACCAGGGTGGCCCCCAGCGCGTACAGGTCGCTCGACGGGCTGACCGTGCCGCCGAGCTGTTCGGGGGGCATGTAGCCGAAGGTACCGACCAGCGTCGAACCGTGGGTCACCGAGCTCGCCAGGTCGCGCGACGCGCCGAAGTCGACCACCGCGATGCTGCCGTCGGGCCGCTGGATGAGGTTCGACGGCTTGAGATCGCGGTGCAGCACCCGGGGCGAGCGCCCGTGGAGAAAGGCCAGCACCTCGAGCACCTGCCGGGCGATGGCCTTCGCCTCGACCTCGTCGAAGCGGTGCGCCTCCAGTCGCTGCGCGAGCGAGTGGCCTTCGACGTAGGTCTGCGCCAGGTACAGGCGGGTGTGCACGCCCTGGCCCGCCTGGAAGCTCGCCAGGAAACGAGGGATCCGCTCGTGCTCGAGCTGCCGCAGCACCGCGGCTTCCCGCTCGAAGGCCTCGATGGTCTCCACGTCGGGCACCGTCGCGAAGACCAGCTCCTTGAGCGCCACCCTTCGACCGTCGGGACCTTCGGCGAGGTACAGCCGGCCACGGGCACTCTGGTGCACCACGCGCAGCACCCGGTACTCGCCCGCTCGCTGTGCCACGCCGCAGTGCGGGCACCGCGTCTCGTCGGACACCTGGCCACAGCCCGCGCAGGCGCCAGAGGCCTGGGTCGGGGCGTCCCCGGGGGGCAGCGGCCGGGTCTGGGTGACCATGGAACGCAAAGTCGTACCAGGAAACGCGCCCTTGCCGAGGGGCGCGATGCGCAGTACCAAACCGCGCATGCCCGCTTGGTTCAGCAAGAAGCCCAAGATCGCCCAGCCCGGGAGCCCGGAGACCGAGCCTTCCCGCATGGAAGGCCTCTGGGTGAAGTGCGACGAGTGCAACGAGATCCTCTACCGGGCCGAGCTGGAGAAGGTCTTCAACGTCTGCCCCCACTGCAACCACCACATGGCGTGGCCCGCGCGGCAGCGGCTGCTCGCCACCGTCGACCCCGGCACCTTCGAGGAGATGGACCGCGAGCTCGAGCCGCTCGACCCCTTGGGCTTCGTGGACAACAAGAAGTACCGCGACCGGGTCAAGTCGACCCGCAAGGCGATCGGCGAGAACGACGCGTTCCTGTCCGGCCTGGGCAAGATCGAAGGCGCGCCGGTGTCGCTGGGCGCCTTCGTCTTCGAGTTCATGGGCGGTTCCATGGGCAGCGTGGTGGGCGAGAAGGTCACCCGGGTCTTCGAGCGCGCGCACGACCTGCGCTGTCCGGCGATCCTCTTCTCGGCCTCCGGCGGCGCCCGCATGCAGGAAGGCATCTTCTCGCTGATGCAGATGGCCAAGACCTCGGCGGCCATCGCCCGCTTCCGGGAGATCCGCCGGCCCTTCATCTCGGTGCTGCTGCACCCGACCACCGGCGGCGTGGCGGCCTCGTTCTCGTGGCTGGGCGACGTGATCTTCGCCGAGCCCAAGGCCCTCATCGGCTTCGCCGGGCCGCGCGTCATCGAGCAGACCATTCGCCAGAAACTGCCCGAAGGCTTCCAGCGGTCCGAGTTCCTGCTGGAGCACGGCATGATCGACGGCATCGTGCAGCGCAAGGACCTGCGCGCGAAGCTGGCGCAGGTGGTCAAGCTCCTGTCGTGAAGCCCGCCACTCCGGCGGAAGCGCTCGCCCGGTTCCTCGCGCTCTCGCCGTCGACCATCAAGCTGGGGCTCGATCGGGTGCGCAGCGCGCTCACCGCGCTGCGAAACCCCGAGGCCAAGTTCCCTGCGGTGCACGTCGCCGGCACCAACGGCAAGGGCTCGACCTGTGCCTTCGTCGCCACCTGCCTCGCGGCCCACGGCTACCGCGTGGGGCTCTACACCTCGCCGCACCTGGTGAAGGTGAACGAGCGGTTCAAGATCAACGGCGAGGACATCAGCGACGAGCTGCTCTCGCAGCGGCTCTTCGAGATCTACCAGCAGCTCCCCGAAGGCCTCGAGCTGACCGGCTTCGAGGTCGGCACCCTGGTGGCGCTGTGGCACTTCGCGCAGGAGCGCGTCGACGTCGCGGTGCTGGAGACGGGCCTCGGCGGTCGCCTCGACGCCACCACGGCGGCGCGCGCGGTGGTGACCGCGATCACCCCCATCTCGTTCGATCACACCGAGCTGCTCGGCTCGACCCTGAGCGCCATCGCCTTCGAGAAGGCGGGCATCCTCCGCGCCGGAGTTCCCGTGGTGGTCGCCCGCCAGGAACGCCAGGCCCTGGAGGTCATCGAGCGCGAGGCCCGCAACCAGGGTGCCCGGCTGTTCCTCGAGGGCCGCGACTTCCGCTTCGAGCCGGAGCCCACCGGCGGCCGCTACGTCTACCGCGGCATGCGCACCTCGGTGCCCCGGCTCTGGCCCGGGCTGCGCGGCGCCCACCAGGTGCAGAACGCTGCGGTGGCGCTGGCGATCCTCGAGCTGCTCGAGGACCGTGCGCTGCCGATCTCCCAGGAGAGCGCCCGCGCCGGTCTCGCCGAGACCGAGTGGCCCGCGCGCCTGGAAGACCTGGGGGGCACCCCGCGGGTGGTGCTCGACGGCGCCCACAACCCGGCCGGCGCCCAGGTGCTCGCCGCCGCGCTGGACACCGTCTACCCCGGCCAAGACGTGCACCTGGTGTTCGGGGTGCTGGGCGACAAGGACTACCGGCCCATGCTGCGCACGCTCTTCCCCAAGGCGACCGCGGTCTACCTCTCGCCGGTCTCGAGCCCCCGCAGCTTGGACCCCGCCCAGTACGTGGACGAGGCACGGACCCTGTGCCCCAACGTGACGACGCACCCGTCGGCCCACGCGGCGCTGGCTGCGGCCCAGGCGGCGGCAGGCAAGGGCGTGGTGGTCTGCGCCGGCTCGCTCTACTTCGTCGGGCAGCTGCGCGACCTGCTGACCTGACCGGGTTGACAGCCGGGGGGCCCTGGTTACCTTGGGCACGCCATGGCTGAGCCCCACGACGAGCCCGCTCCCAGCGTGAAGATCAACGATCGCCGGCGGTTCACCCCCGACGGCGAGCCCAAGGCAGACGTGTCGGAGTCACCGGCGCAGGACACCGCCCGGGTCGCCGAGCTCCAGGCGCAGGTGGCCCAGCTCGAGGCCCAGCTCGCGTCCGCCCGTGGCCGCGTCGACGAGCTGGCGCGCGCGTACCAGGCCCAGGAGCGCGACCGCGACGAGTTCAAGGCCCGCCTGCAGCGCGAGCGCGAGCGCATGATCGACGTGGAGAAGGGGCAGGTGGCCCAGGTGCTGATCGAAGCCGTGGACCAGCTCGACCTCTGCCTGGCGGTGCCCGACGGCTCGCCGCTGGCGCAGGGCGTGAAGCTCATTCGCGACAACCTGGTGCGCTCGCTCGACGGCATGGGCGTGCAGCGCCTCGACCTGGTCGGCGCCCCCTTCGACCCCCAGGTGGCTGAGGCCGCAGACGCCGAGGTGACCCCCGACCCGGCAGCCGACGGCCAGGTGCTCCAGGTGATCCGCGCGGGGTACCAGCTCAAGGGCAAGGTCGTGCGCCCGGCGCGGGTGCGGGTCGCCCGCTACGTGAAGCCCGCGCAGGCCTGACGAATTCGCTACAACGGGGGCGTGCGCGTCTCCGTCCTCACCGCGGCGCTGGTCCTCTCCGGGTGCGAACGCCCCCGGCCGGTGGAGATCGTGCAAGGCAGCGCGCCCGTCGCCGTCGAGGCCCGACCGGGCGCCCCCGATGCCTCGGTGCCGGGCTTCGCGCCGCCAGGGTCGCTCGCCCCGCTGGTGAAGGCGGTGCGCAGCAGCGTCCTCAACCTGCGTACCCAGAATGGCGGCAGCTCCCGCACGCTCGGCTCGGGCTTCCTCATCACCGCCGACGGCCTGGCGATCACCAACCACCACGTCATCCAGCGGGCGGAGTCGATCCGTGCGCGGCTCTTCGACGGCCGCGAGGTCTCGGCCAAGGTGGTGGGCGTCGACCCCGCCACCGATCTCGCGGTGCTCCAGCTCGAGCGCCAGGGAGACCGCAGCCTGCCGCGCGTGGCCTGGGGCGACAGCGACACGCTCCAGGTCGGCGACTGGGTGCTGGGCATCGGCAACCCCTTCGGCCTCGACACCTCGGTCACCTACGGCATCGTGTCCGCCAGGGAACGGGCGATCGGCCTCGGGCCGTACGACGACTTCATCCAGCTGAGCGCGCTCATCAACCCCGGCAACTCGGGCGGCCCGCTCTTCGACATGCACGGGCGGGTGGTGGGGGTCACCACCGCGGTGGTGGCCCAGGGGCAGGGCATCGGCTTCGCGGTGCCCATCAACCTGGTGAAGGCGCTCCTGCCCAACCTCCTCGACGACGGTCAGGTCGAGCGTGGCTGGCTCGGGGCCACGGTGCGCGACGTCGTGGGCAGCCCCGAGCCCGCCGCCGAGGTGGCCGATCTCGCCGACGACGGCCCCGCCGAGCGCGCCGGGCTCAAGGTGGGCGACCGGGTCACCGCGCTGTCGGGGAAGCCCGCCAACACCTTCCAGCAGCTCTCGCGGCTGCTGTCCGCGCTGCCGCCCGGCGCGGTGGTGGTGATGAGCGTGGTCCGCGACGGCGAGGCGCTCGAGATCACCGCCACGCTGGGCACGCGGCCCGAGCGGCCGTCTCCGCTCCCCGGGGCGAACCACCTGGAGACCCTGGGCGTGGTGATGCGCGAGCTCCCCAACGAGCCGGGGCTCCTCATCGAGAAGGTCGACCCGCAGGGGCCGGCCGAGCACGGCGGACTCCAGTCGGGCGACGTGTTGCTTCGCGTCAACGGCCAGAAGGTCGAACGCTTCGCCGACCTCGTCGATGCGCTCACGCTCGGGAAGTCCGGGCAGCCCGCGCTCCTCAACTTCAAGCGCGGCAAGGAAGCGCTCAGCGTCGCGGTCCGCCCCCGCTGATCACTTCTGGGCGACGTCCCACTTCACGCGCTCGCACGAGGCGCGAAAGGCCTTCTCGTCGGCTTCCACCGCCACGCCGTCCTTCTCGTGGCCGTCGAGGAAGGCCACGAAGTCCAGCTGCTGCGACGGCGTGCCGGCTTCCCTCGCGTACTGACGCACCAGATCGTTGGCGGGCAGGGTGCGCCGGCCGGCGACGTCGACCAGACCGATGCTGAGCCCCTTCTGCTCCGCGCTGGGCGCGTACGACTTGTAGACGAGCTCGGTGCACACCAGCGCCGCGTCGGAGAAGAAGTCGAAGTCGAAGTCGTACGGGCGGCCCTGGTACGCGAAGGCCCGCTCGATGGCCCTGGCCTTCTCCAGCGCCGACAGCCGCGGCCGCATCACGCCCAGGTAGTCGACCCCGAAGGCGTGCTCGGGCGCGGTGAAGCTCACCCCTTCGCTGATCGCCTCGATCACGCGGATCGGCGCGTGCCCCTGGAAGTCCATCGCCTGGTACGCCTTCCACTTGGCGGGGAAGCGCTTCTCGAGGAGCTCGGTGAACGTCTTCGCCTGCTCCTTCTGCTTCTGCGCCCAGGCCGCCACCTCGGGGTCGGCGTCGAAGGCCGCCTTCAGGTCGGCCGCGGACCCGGCGTAGAGCTCGGCGTGGGGCCAGAAGCCCGGCAGCGCGATGTTGGACAGGAACCAGTTCTGCCGCACCACCACCACGTCGCCCGGCTGCAGCCGAGGGATCAGCGCGTCGAGCTGCTCCCGGGTGATCAGCGGCTTGCCGACCCGGGCGACCCGCGTGTCGCCGGCCCACTCCGCGAAGTTCTTCTGCGCAGGGAAGATGGTCTCCGCGGTGGAGTCCTTGAAGATGTCGAGCGCGTTGGCCGCGAAGAGCTTGGGCCCCTGGCGGGTGAGGCGCTTCTCGGCTTCCTTGCCGTTGGTCTGCATGCGCTCGAAGGCCCAGGCCACCTCGGGCGACGCGAAGGCCTTGGCCCGCTTGAGCAGCAGCTGCGCGCTCGGGGCCCAGGTGTCCCCCGAGAAGAGCTGGGTCGACGTCGCCACGTGCAGCGCCTTCTCCTTGAACTGGGCGAAGGAGCCCGCCGGCACGCCGAACTCCGCGTTGGGCTCGTCGAAGAGCGTCTCCAGCTGCTGGTTGCCCAGCGTCATCGCCGCGAAGCGGGTGCCGTGGGCGAGCATCGAGGTGAGCGCGGCGTGGGTCACCAGGAAGCCCCACGGGTGCCGCGAGTCGGTCGGCGAGAGCGTGACGAAGTCCCAGTACCGCTGACGCATCGACTCCAGTGACGAGAAGTAACTGAAGAACGCGCCCCAGGTGGTCAGCAGGGTGCGCTTCTCGTCGGGGGAATACGTGCGGCGCTCCTTGGTGGCGAAGAGCGACTCGTTCTTCTTCACCAGCGCCTGCAGGCGCTCGAGGCCCTCGACGAACTGCTTGAGCGTCGACAGGTCGTGCTTGGCCTGCTCGGTGAAGCTTTGGTCCTTGAGCGTGTAGACGGAAGGGCTCCCGGCAGGAGCCGCAGCCAGCGCGCAGGCGAGCATCAGAGCGTTCATGGGCGGCGGACTGTACCCCGGTCCGTTATGAAGCCGGCATGGCTCGAATCATCGACGACCCCGAAGGCATCGCAGCCCTGGTGAAGAGCCTCAAGCGCGTCGCCGTGCTGGGCATCAAGACCGAAGCCCAGGCCGGGCAGCCGTCGTTCAGCGTGCCCCAGTACCTCCAGCGGGCCGGCATCCAGATCGTCCCGGTGCCGGTGTACTACCCGGACGTCACCGAGATCCTCGGCGAGAAGGTGTACCGCAGCCTCACCGCCATTCCCGGCGAGCTGGACCTGGTCGACGTCTTCCGCCGCAGCGAGGACGTGCCCAAGCACCTCGACGAGCTGCTCGCCAAGCGGCCCCGGGCGGTGTGGCTGCAGCTGGGCATCGAGCACGACGAGGTCGCCGCCAAGCTGGTGGCCGCGGGCATCGACGTGGTCCAGAACCGCTGCCTGATGGTCGACCACCGGCACTACGCCTGAGCCGGCTGCCTCAGGCGGCGCCGCGAGGCTCCAGGTCGGCCGGAGCCTCGAGCGCCCGCAGCGCGGCCGCGTAGCCCTCGTCGTAGGCCGAAGGGCCGAGGTGGAGTGCCCTGGGCCCGACCTCGGTGAGCTCGCTGGTCACCACGTGCACCGGCAGCCGCGCGCGCGCCGCCTCGAGCTGCAGCTGCAGGTGTTCCCGGCGGAGAATCGCCATGCCCTTGGCCAGCCCCTTCGGCCAGGCCCCCACGCCCGCGGGTTCCCCGGGCGACTCCCGCGACGGCAGGAAGTGCAGCAGCAGGCCGTCGAGCCCTCGCGCGGCCGGGTGACGTGCCAGGGCCAGGGCAGGGGCCTTGTCCACGATGCCGCCGTCCCACAGGAGCTGGCCGTCGCGGCGCTGCGGCGCGAAGAGCCCGGGGTAGGCACAGGTGGCGACGATCGCGGTGGCGAGGTCGCCCGAGTCCATCACCAGCGGCGCGCTGGCGGTGAGATCGGTGGCCACCAGCACCAGCGGAGCGCAGCCATCGAACGTCCGCCGGGGGAGATCGCGCTCCAGCAAGGCGCGGAACTTCTGGCCCTTGAGCAGCCCGCCCGAGCGGTGACCTCCGCGCACGAGATCCGCGGCGGCCCCCAGCGGGTCCGGGTCCCAGAAGTCCTCCCGCTTGACCGCCAGCAGCAGCGCGCGCACGCGCTCGGGGCTCATGCCCGCGGCGTGCAGCGCGGCGATGAGCCCTCCGGCCGAGGTGCCGGACCACGCCGCGGGAACGAGCCCCTGCGACAGGAGCCCCGCCACGAAGCCAGCGTGGCCGAAGAAGCCGAAGAAGCCGGCCGACAGCACCAGGCCGAAGCGCTTGCCCTCGAGCTGCGCGCGCAGCGACGGCGGCACGCGGTTCAGCAGCCTTCCTTCGTCTCCGCCTTGCCGCCCGGCGCGGCCTTGAGCCCGGCGGTGGTCACCTTGTCGCTGCACTTCTCGACGCCGACCTTGCCCGACTTGAAGGTGATGCCCTTGAGGCTGCCCTGGCTGGTCGCCTTGGCCTCGATCGCCGGCAGCTCGTCGCCGGTGCCGTCGATCACCAGGTTCTCGAGCTGCAGGGTGGCCTTGTCCGCGGCCACGATGCCGCCCCACGCGCCGTCGACCTTCCCGAAGTTCACCGGGGCCGCCGGGGTGCCCTGGACCACCAGCTTGCCGCTGTTGGCGTAGGACACGGTGACCCGCGCGTCGTTGCCGAACTGCACCGTGGTGCCCGCGGCGACCGTGAGGCTCGCGCTCTTGCCTTGCGCGGCGCCGTCGATGGTGAGGCCCGCGAAGCGGCGGTACGGCACGTTGAGCGGGGTGAGGGTGACGTCGCCGTCGAGCGGGTCCTCGTCGAGCTCGACCCACGAGCCCTTGGGGAACGTGTTGGTCGCGGCCAGCTGGTGCGCGCAGATCAGCGGCAGCTTGAGCCCGAAGCCGTCGCCGAGATCGTCGAAGGTGTTGTTCTCGAAGGCCGCGAAGCGCTCGCGCGTGCGGCGAATCTCGATGGCCCCGCCCTTGGAATGGCGGATGGTGGTGTGGGTGATCTTCCCCAGGTTGTGGCTGTCCTCGAACATCAGCGCGGCGTGGTCCTTGGTGCCCGCGTTGTCGATGACCACGTAGTCCAGCTCCACCGGGCGAGCGCCCGCCCAGAACTGGAAGCCGCGGAACGGGGTCTGCGCGGCGTCGTCGCCGAACCGGCGGAAGCTGATCGGCTTCTCGGCGGTGCCGACGGCCTTGAGCTGGCCCTGGCGCGTCTGCTCGTAGCCAACCCAGAAGGCGGCGTTCTCCGCCATCTCCACCGTCACCCCGGGGTCGATGGTCAGCGTGGCCGTCTTCCCGTCGGTCTCGCCGTGGATCGACACCTCGCTGGTCACCCGGTAGGCCGCGCCCACGTTGGTGAGCCTCACGTCGCGCTCCACGTCGCCGTGCAGCTCGACCAGCGCACCGGGCGCGAAGCTCGCCGCGAGCCCGGCCGGTCCCAGCGCGCCGATCTGCGCTTCCAGCGCCACGCCCTTGCCGCCGGCCTTGGTCAGATCCAGCCCGGACAGCGCCTTGAACGGCAGCGCGCTCTTCACCTGCACCGCCTTGCCCTTCACCTGGGACACGCTGACGTTGGTGAAGCTCAGGTCGCCCGACTCGACGATCACCGCGAAGTCTTCGGCCTGCCCGGCGAATTCCACCGCGGCGTTCTCCAGCACCGAGCCTTCGGCCTTGTCGAAGAACCGCAGCCCGCGCCAGATGCCGGCTTCCTTGCGGTCGGCCGCCGTGAAGCGCACCGGCTTCTCGGCGGTGCCGCGCGCGAGCAGCCGACCCACCTGCCCGTAGCCGACCGACAGGGAAGCGCCTTCGGCGAAGCGCACCTCGACGCCGGGCTCGATGGTCAGGTCCCACCCGGTCACGTTGAGCTCGGTCTTCACCGTGTACGGGCTGCACTTCTCGGTGAACGTGGTGTTGGCCACGAAGGGCTCCGAGAGGTCGCTGTTGCAGCCTTCGGGGTTCTTGCCCGCTGGAGCACCTGCCGGCTGGCCCGCGGCCTGAGCGGCTCCACCCGAGGGCGCGGCGGCCGTGGTCGGCGCGACGGCGGCCCCTGGCGGAGGCGGCGCGTCCTTCTTGCAGGCAGCGAAGACGAGGGCGGCGGCGACTGCGGCTGACGACAGGCGGCGAGACATGCGGGTTCTCCGTGAGGCGTTCAGGGCAACAGGTCAGGGTGCGGACGGGCGATGACTTCGGTGTTCACCAGGAGCTCGGGCGCGACCGCGGCGGCGGCGCCTTCCACCGCCGATTCCACGTCGGCGAGCTCGCCGCTCAGCGTGAAGTAGCCCTTGCCGCCGATGCCGCGGGCGAGGTGCACGTGGTTGAGCTTCACCCCGGCGCGCTTGGCCGCCACGTCGGCGGCGAGCACCGTGGCCGCCACGGAGTGCAGCTCGACCACCCCGAGCGCTTCCGCAGCGCCGCGCTTCACCCCGCGGCCCGCGAGCGCCTGCCGCACCGCCCCGTGCACCTGGGTCAGGATCAGCCGGTCGAGCACCAGCGTGCCCGCCTCGGCGACCGCGGCCTCGTACGACTCCTGCACCTCGGCGACCTCGCCGGAGAAGACGAGCAGGAACTTGCCCGGCGAGACCGGCTCGGCGAGCGCGAGCTTCACCTGGGCGCGCTTCACCAGCGCGTCGGCGACCTTGAGGCCGCGGGCGATCGACTCCAGCTCCAGGAGGCCCAGGGCGGGCCCGGCCAGTTCCATCACCGTCGTCAGATGATCCGGAACGAGTCCTTCAGCGTGCAGCGCCGCTCGCGGGTGAAGCTCACCGCGGTGGTCAGCCCTTCGCCGGTCGGCGAGGCGATGGTGAAGGACGTGTAGCCTTCACCGCGCATGCCCAGGCCGGCGAACGACGGCCCGTTCTTCACGAAGATCGACGTGTTGATGACCTTCGCCATCTCGTGGAGGTGGTCGATGTTGGTGGAGTGCATCGTCGCGGTGTGCCCGAAGCCGTGCTCGGCCTGGAGCGCGCCGGCGATGGCGTCCTCGACGTTCTTCTTCCGCACGAAGCCGATCACCGGCATCAGGAGCTCGGCCTGCACGAAGGGGTGCATCTGGTCGACCTCGGCGAACAGCAGCCGGGTGCCCGCGGGCACCTTGAGGCCGGCGGCCTCGGCGATCTTGGTGGCGTCCTTGCCGACCCAGTCGCGGGCAGGGTGGCCGTCGTCGACCACCAGCTTCTCGAGCGCGTTGATCGCCGAGCCGGTCACCTCGTAGGCGCCCGCCTTCTGCATCTCGCTCTTGAGCTGGTCGGCGATCGACGCCACCGCCATCACTTCCTTCTCGACGATGCAGACGATGTTGTTGTCCAGCGAGGCGCCGTCGACGATGTCCTTCGCCGCCTGGGCCACGTGCGCCGTCTCGTCGACCACCGCGGGCGGGTTGCCCGGGCCGGCGGCGATGGCGCGCTTGCCGCTGTTCATCGCCGCCTTCACCACCGCGGGGCCGCCGGTGACCACGATGAGGCGAATGCCCTTGTGCTTCATCAACGCGCCGGCGCTCTCGATCGAAGGCTCGGCGATGGTGGTGATGAGGTTCGCCGGGCCACCCGCGGCGACGATCGCCTCGTTGAGCCAGGCGATGAAGCGAGCGCACACCTGCTTGGCGCTGGGGTGGCAGTTGAAGACCACCGAGTTGCCGCCGGACACCATGCCGATGGCGTTGTTGATGATGGTCTCGGTCGGGTTGGTCGACGGGGTGATGGCCCCGATGACGCCGAACGGCGCCCGCTCGGTGAGCATCAGCCCGTGATCGCCGGAGTAGGCGAGCGGCCGGAGGATCTCGATGCCGGGCGTCTTGTTCGCGCACAGCAGGTTCTTCTGCAGCTTGTCCTTCACGTTGCCGAGCTTGGTCTCCGCCACCGCGTCGCGGGCCAGCTCCTCGACGTGATCGCGGGTGACCTGCCGCATGGCCTCGATCACCACCGCCCGGGTGTCGAGCGTGGTGGCCGACCACTGGGCCTGCGCCTTGGTCGCCGCGTCCACCGCCGAGTCGAGATCGTCGAACACGCCCGGCCGCTTGCCGATCAGCGCCGGTCCGCGCGACGGGCTCTTCGCCGTGCCGCCCTGGTTGGTCAACCGCAGGACGACCTGCTCCACGATGGCGTTCAGCTGCGCTTCGTTCATCGCCCGGTCCTCTGGACTGCAGGAGGCACCTTCGCCTCGAAGAACACGTTGGCCGCCTGGGCGCCGTAGACCACGAGCACGGTGCCGGACTGGGTGTCCAGCCGCCGCCGCGCTTCCACCTCGACCCGGCGCACCAGCTCCGCGCGCGAAGGCGCGTGCACGGTGCGCACCGAGGTGGCGCCCTTCACCTTCACTTCACGTACTTGAGCTTTCCGCCGACCTCGAGCTGGTCGACGATCGCCATGATGGTGGCGTCGACCGGGCGGTCCTTGGTGACCTCGGTCTGCCGCGCCGAGCTCCCCGAGGCGTAGAGCACCACCTCGCCCACGCCGGCGCCGACGGCATCCACCGCCACCACCAGCGTCGAGGTGTCCTTGCCCTCGAGGTCCATGCCCCGCACCAGCAGGAACGTGGACCCGTCGAGCGTCGACTCTTTCTTGGTGGAGACCACCGTCCCCACCACCTTGCCGAGCAGCATGGGCGCGGGCTCCTGGCCGGCTTACTGCCCGGACTCGGCCTTCGCCTGCGACGCGCGGCCCAGCGGCAACACCATGTCGATGTTGACGTGCGGGCGCGGAATGACGTGCGTGCTCACCAGCTCACCCACGCGCTCTGCGCCGCGGGCGCCGGCCTCGATCGCCGCCTTGACCGCCGCGACGTCGCCGCGCACCACCATCGTCACGTACCCGCCGCCGATCTTCTCGTAGCCGACCAGCTCGACCTTGGCGGCCTTCACCGCGGCGTCCGCGGCCTCCACCATGCCGACGAAGCCCTTGGTCTCGATCATTCCCAGCGCGTCTGCCATTGAGGATCTCTGTTGGTGCTACGGGTTGAACCGCTGATCACTTTTCCTTGAACGGGGCGGCTTCCTTGCCGGCCACCGCCTGCAGCGCTGCCACCGCCGCCGCCGCCGCGGAGTCGATCTCCGACTCGCTGCCGCACATGTAGAGCCGGCCGAAGGCGCCGAACGGCGTCACGTCGACCAGCCGCACGTCGGCCGCTTTCTCCGCCTCGTTGGCGGCCAGCGCCGCGTACGCCGCGGGCTCGCACTCGAGGATGAAGAGCGACTGGCCGGGCTCGATCATCGACCCGAAGCGGATGCGGTCGAGGATCATCGCGTGCATCGGCTCGATGGCACGGATGATGGTGTTGGAGACCAGCTTCGGCTTGAGGCGGTCGGCTTCCTTCACGCCCAGGTGCCCGAGGATGGCGTCGCCCGCGCTGCGGACCTCGCCCTTGTCCTCGCTGTGCACCTCGAGCATGCCGTAGGCGCGCTCGACGACGAGCGTCGCGGGCTGCACTTTGGTGCCCTTGAGCGCGGTGTCGATGAGCCCGTGAATCGCCATGCCAGGCGCGATCTCGACGAAGAGCGAGGCCACGTAGGGCACGGGGTAGTAGCCGCGGCAGGTCGTGCAGATGTGTGCCGCCAGCTGTGGCTGGAGAGAATCGAGAAAGACGTAAGTCCGGAGTGACGTGGCCAAAAGGTGGCACCCCTCGACGGCGAGAAACAGCCGCGCGTTTGTACGTGGTGGGGGCTACGTTGACAAGCACTCCCTCAACGGCCCCCGGGGGTTACGTTCCCCAGCCGGCTGTCCGGCCCCAAGCGATGACCCATCTCGTCGACCTCCACCTGCACCTGCTGCCCGAAGTCGACGACGGTGCCCGGTCGATGGACGACGCGCTGGCGATGGCCCGGGCACTGGTGGCGCTGGGGTACCGCAAGGCTGCGCCGAGCCCCCACCACCGGGCGGAGTACGCCTCGCGAGACGTGGCGCTGCAGCGGCTCGACGAGGTGCGCGCGGCGCTCGGTCAGGCCGGCGTGCCGCTCGAGCTGTTCGTGAACGCGGAGAGCTTCTTCCTCGACGAGCGGCTCCTGGCCGAGGCTCCCGGGCCTTCGGGGCGCCGCCTGGCCGGGGGGCCGTTCCTGCTGGTGGAAGCCCCGTACACCACCACCTTGCCCACGCTGCTCGACGTCGTCTTCCGCTTGCAGGTGAAGGGGGTGACGCCGGTGATCGCGCACCCGGAGCGCTGCCTGGAGTTCGAGAAGAAGGGGCGGCTGGCGGAGGCGGTCGCCAAGGGGGCGCTGGCCCAGCTCGACGTGGCGGCGCTCACCGGACGCTATGGCAAGCAGGCCCAGAAGCTGAGCCGGTCGTTCCTCGACGAAGGGCTGTACGCGGTGGCGGCGTCCGACGCGCATGGCCCCGTGGGCCTGGAGGATTGGCTGGGGGCGGCGCTGGAGGCCCTGGAGACGCACGGGGGCAAGGGCACCCGGGACCGGCTGTGCGGGCGCAACCCGCTGGCGTTGCTCGAAGGGCGCCTTCCGTGAGCCGCGAGGTTGGGCTACAGGCGGCCGCGTGAAACGGGCGCTGCAGGCGATCATCTCCCTGGGGATCACCGTCGGCTCGTTCGCCTGGACGTTCAAGGACACCAAGTGGCACGAGCTCAAGGAATCGCTCCTGCGAGCGAACTACCTCTGGCTCCTGCCGTACCTGGCGATCCTCATCGCGATTCACCTCGCGCGCACGCTGCGCTGGGGCAACCTCCTCTCGCCGCTCGAGAAGGTGCCGTTCAAGTCGCTCAACGAGGCGGCGGGCATCGGCTTCATGATGCTCATCGTGCTGCCGTTCCGCATGGGCGAGTTCGCGCGGCCGTTCCTCATCGCGCAGCGCACCCAGATCCGCCGCAGCCCGGCGATGACCTCGGTGGTGTTCGAGCGCATCGTCGACGGGGTGCTGATCGGCATCCTCTTGCGTGTCCTGGCGTTCTACCTGCCGCCGGAGACCCCCGGCCTGGGCGCGGTGACGGTGGGCGCGAACCTGATGTTCGGGGTCTTCTTCTCGGGCTTCTGCTTCCTGCTCCTGGCGCGCTGGCAGCACGAGCGGACGCTTTCGTTGCTGCGCAAGCTCTTCGGACTTCTGTCGCCCAAGCTGGCGGATCGGGTGGTGTACGTGGTCGACGGCTTCGTGGGGGCGCTGCGGCAGCTGCCCGACGCCAAGAACCTGACGGCCTTCATCCTCTTCACGGCCTTCTACTGGGGCATCAACGGATGGGGCATGTCGGTGCTGGCGAACGCCTTCGACCTGAACCTGACGGTGTACCAGGGCTTCGTGGTGCTCTCGGTGCTGGTGTGCGGAATGATGATTCCTGCGGCGCCCGGCTCGGCGGGCACCTTCCAGGCGTCGATCGTGCTCGCGCTGGGGCTGTTCCTGCCCGAGGGCGTCGTCAACTCGACGGGCGTGGCCTACGCCAACGTGCTGTGGCTGACGCAGATCGTTCAGCAGGTGGCGGTGGGGCTGGTGTTGATGGGGCTGAGCAAGACGTCGTTCAGCGCGGTGGCCGGCAAGCTGGGCGAGGAGCAGGCGCAAGCCTGAAGGAGCGACCATGGGCCGCATCGGCATCGACTGGGTCTCGGCGGGCGTCTTCCTGGTGGCGACGGTGATCAGCCAGATCCGGGTGATTCCCGCGAACCTGCGGTACTTCGTGCTGGCAGGCGCCTGCGGTGCCATCGCCATGTACCGCTTCCGCATCGGCGCCGAGGGCATGAACCTGGGCTTCGTGCTGCTCGCGGCGGGCCTCGCGGTCTTCTACGCGGTGAAGGGCATCGGCGCAGGCAACCGGGTGCGCTAGCCGTCGTCGTGACGAGCTTCCTCGCACCTCGTGACGTGCTTCCTCGCACCTCTCGGAGCGATGAGCCGCGTGGGGGGCAGGGACAGGGGCCCCGGGCGTTCGAGCGCGCCCGTATCGCCGCCCCGTCAGCGCCCCGCAGGCTGAGTCACCACCGCCTCGTCAGGGCACCCGTCGCGCGAGGACGTCCCGGGGGACAGTCCCGTCGCGGGGCCCCACGCCGTGATCGCCCTCAGCGCGCCCTCGCTCACGCGCGCACGTACTCGAACTCCGGCGCCTGAGCATTCACACCCTTGGGCGGCATCGCGACCCAGTTCTGGATCTTGCCCGGCTCGACGACCGCCTTCGCCTGCAGGCTCTTCACGTACGCCCGGTCCGCGGCCGACGGCAGCCACTCGTCCTTGCGGCGCGCCCACTCGTCCTTGCTGAGCGGCTTGCCCGACGGATCGAAGTGCAGCCCGTTGCTGAAGATGCCCTGCTGCCGGTGGAAGCGGCGCGAGGGCAGGGTGAGCCGGAAGGAGATGCCGCGGTCGGCGAGCACCTTGTTCCAGCGGTCGACGCCGCGCTGGCAGTCTTCCACGTAGCCGTCGCGCAGCACCTCGTTCATCGCGTTGCGCAGCGGCACGTCCTGCTTCTCGAGCGCCCCGGTGCCGGCCGCCGGCACCTCCATCGGGTAGACGCCTTCCATCGCGAGGTGGTCTTCGAACTTCTCTTCCTTCGCGCGCCCCTTGAGTCCGGCCGCGAAGAAGCTCGCCGCGTTGGTCGAGACCTCGGAGCCGAAGAGGTCGAGCGAGAGCGAGTACCAGAGGTTCAGGTACTTCTGCAGCGTGGGCAGGTCGATGCCGCCCTGGGCGCGCGCGTCCTCGTTCTTGTCCTGCTTCATCAGCTCCGCAGTGCGCTGCACCACGCGCTGCACGCCGGTCTCGCCGACGAACATGTGGTGCGCTTCCTCGGTGAGCATGAAGCGGGTGGTGCGCGAGAGCGGGTCGAAGCCCGATTCCGCGAGCGCGAGCAGCTGATACTTGCCGTCGCGATCGGTGAACATGGTGAACATGTAGAAGCTGAGCCAGTCGTCGATGGGCTCGTTGAACGCCCCGAGGATGCGCGGCTTGTCCTGGTTGCCGCTGCGGCGCTCGAGCAGGCCTTCGGCTTCCTCGCGGCCGTCCCGGCCGAAGAAGCGGTGGAGCAGGTAGACCATGGCCCAGAGGTGCCGGCCTTCTTCCACGTTCACCTGGAAGAGGTTGCGCAGGTCGTACAGCGACGGGCAGGTCTGGCCGAGCAGCCGCTGCTGCTCGACGGAGGCGGGCTCGGTGTCGCCCTGGGTCACGATCAAGCGGCGCAGCGTGTTGCGGTGCTCGCCCGGCACGTCCTGCCAGACCGGCTGGCCGAGCAGGTCGCCGAACCCGATCTTCCGGTCGGGCACCGCGTCGGCGAGGAAGATGCCCCAGCGGTACTCCGGCATCTTCACGAAGTCGTAGTGCGCCCAGCCGTCGACGTGGGTGCTGATCGCGGTGCGGAGGTAGACGTCGCGCGCCTGGAATCCTTCGGGCCCCATCTGGTTCCACCAGTTGAGGAAGCTCGGCTGCCACTGCTCGAGCGCGCGCTGCAGCTTCTTGTCTTCCGACAGGTTGACGTTGTTGGGGATCTTCTCGTTGCTGATGGCGGTCATGGCGGGCCTCTCGTAATCGTCGGATCAGGTGCGGCGCATGTCGAACGACGGGCGAACGCCCGCCTGGCCGTAGAGCGTCAGCGCGCCCTTCTCGCCCACGGCGTTGGGGCGCTGGAAGATCCAGTTCTGCCAGGCGGTGAGGCGGCCGAAGATCTTGGTCTCCATCGTCTCCGGGCCCGCGAAGCGGAGGTTCGCTTCCATGCCGGTGAGCGCGTCGGGCGAGATCGCCGCGCGCTCCTCGATCGCCACGCGGACCTCGTCGTCCCAGTCGAGCTCGTCGGGCGTGAAGGTCACCAGCCCCGCCGCGAGCGCCGCCTGCGCGTCGAACGGGCCCTGGTGCGCGAGGATCTCCTTCACCCGGCCCGGCGTGGCCAGCATGCGCGTCTCCAGCCGCGACAGCCCGTTGGACATCGGCAGCGCGCCCGCGTTGAGCGGCCCGAGCGTGATCGCCGTCGGCGCTTCGGCGTCGTCCAGCATGTACGAGCGGTCGGCGGCCAGCGCCAGCTCGGCGAGACTGCCCGCGAAGCAGCTGTCGGGGGTGACGAAGGCGTAGAGCGTCTTGGCGGTGAGGTCGAGCCGCTTCAGCACGCGCTTGACGAGCTGCAGCTCCTCGCGCACCAGCCAGTGCTTGGTGTTCGCCTGGAGGAACGCGTCCCACGCCAGCACCTGCTTGGCGTCGCCCTTGGTCTTCAGGATCAACGTGCCGACGTCGAGGTGGTTGATGCGCAGGCGCAGCAGCGCATCGTCGAGCTCACGCCAGGCCTTGAGCGACCACGCCTGAGCGCCCAGCGCCTTGAGCGCCGCACCGTCCTTGGGAGGCGCGCCGTCCGGCCCGCGCAGCTCGAGCTCGGCCACCCGCGGCGACACGTCGAGCTTGAGCGTCACGTACTGGTAGTCGACCTGCTTGGCGCCCACCTTGGGATTGAGCGGCTCCAGGGTGATGCCCGTCTCGCCCTGAGGCCGGTCGCTCTGGGCCGCCAGCGCCTTGGCCCGGTCCGCCACCGCCTGGGCGAACTTGCTCTTCGGCACCACCTGGTCGACCAGCCGCCAGTCCACCGCGCGCTTGCCCTTGATGCCTTCGGCGGTGGTGCTGAAGAAGTCGGCCTGGTCGCGGCGCACCTTGCGCTTGTCCACCACGCGGGTCAGCCCACCGGTGCCCGGGAGCACGCCGAGGAGCGGCACCTCGGGCAGCGACACCGCCGAGTTGCCGTCGTCGATGAGGACGATCTCGTCGCACGCCAGCGCCAGCTCGTAGCCGCCGCCCGACGCGGTGCCGTTGAGCGCGGCGATCGACTTGATGCCCGAGCACGCCGAGGCGTCTTCCAGGCCCAGCCGCGTCTCGTTGGTGTACTTGCAGAAGTTCACCTTGAAGGGGTGCGAGCTCGAGCCGAGCATGAAGATGTTCGCACCCGCGCAGAAGATGCGCTCCTTGAGCGAGGTGACCACCAGGACGCGGACTTCCGGGTGCTCGAAGCGCAAGCGCTGCACCACGTCGGCGAGCTCGATGTCCACGCCCAGGTCGTAGCTGTTCAGCTTGAGCACGTAGTCGGCGGCCCGCAGCCCACCGTCTTCCTGCACGTCCATCGACAGCGTCGCCACCTCACCTTCGAGCTTCAGCTTCCAGTGCTTGTACTTGGAAGGGTGCGTCTCGAAAGACGGAAGCGCCTCGACCACGGTGTCGTTGCCCATGGGCGACTTCTTGCCATGGCGGCGTTTCGAACCGCAAGCAGGATACTGCGTGCCCGTCACCAGAACAGGCAGTATACTGCTCAGCGATGGACTCTCCGCTCTTGCATGCCGTGGGCCGCCGGGTGCGCGATGGGCGCAAGGCCCGGGGGCTGACCGCCAAGGCGCTGGCGGCCGCCGCTGGCCTGTCGGAGCGCTTCGTGGGCGAGCTGGAAGCCGGCCGGGCGAACATCTCGGTGCTCAACCTGGAAGCGGTGGCGCACGCGCTGGGGCTCGAGCTGACGGGCCTGGTGCGCCCGGTCACCCCGCCGCCGCAGGTGATCGCGCTGCTCGGGCTGCGCGGCGCCGGCAAGAGCACCGTCGGGCGGGCGCTGGGTGAGCGGCTCGGCTTGCCCTTCCTCGAGCTCGACCAGCTCGTCGAGCGCGAGGCCGGCATGCGGCTGCCGGAGATCTTCGCCATTCACGGGGAAGACTACTTCCGGGCCCAGGAGCTCAAGGCGCTGCGCCGCTGCCTGGCCGATCACCCCCGCGCGGTGCTCGCGGCGGGAGGCGGGCTGGTCGCGTCTCCCGAGGCGTACCGGCTGCTCCTGGAACAGACCCGCACCGTGTGGCTCAAGGCGACCCCCGCCGAGCACTGGGCGCGCGTGGTGAAGCAGGGTGACCTGCGGCCGATGCAGAACCGCCCCCACGCCATGGCCGAGCTCAAGCGGCGGCTCGAGGAACGCGACCCGCTCTACCGGCAGGCCCAGCTGCAGCTCTCGACGTCGCGCCGGCCCGTGCCCGCCCTGGTCGACGCCATCGCCAGCTGGGCCGAGGCCTGACCTGGCCGTGCTACCGTCGGGCAGCTCCCGATGCCCATCGCCGACGTCGAGACCCTGAAGCTCCAGGAGCGCGCGAAGGCGCACGTCGGTGCGCTGCGGCTGGTGGTGCTGACCGAGGAAGGCGTCGCCTCGCACGCGCTCCCGGCGGCGGGCGTGGTGATCATCGGCCGCGGCGAGGACGCCGCCATCCGCGTCGACGATCGCGCGCTGGCGCGCCGGCACGTCGCGCTCCACCTCGGAGAGGTGCCGCGGCTCGAGGACCTGGGCAGCGCCAACGGCGTCTTCGTGCGCGGCGCGCGGATCCCCGACCAGGGCTCGGTGTCGCTCGAGGTGGGCGACAGCTTCGAGCTGGGCACCTCGCTCGCCACGCTGCAGCCCGATCTGCTCGCGGCGGCGCCGCGCCCCTGGTCGCTGCACACCCACGCGCGCTTCGTCGACGCGCTGGCGCAGCAGAAGCCCCCCGTGGCGGTGGTGCGCCTCGAGGTGCACGGGCCGCCGGGCGTCAGCCAGCAGGTGCTCTCGGAGGCGCTCGACGCCGACGAGCTGGTCGCCAGCTTCGGGCCGGGCCTCTACGAGGTGCTCCTGCCGCGCAGCGGCGCCGAGGAAGCCAAGCTCCTCGCCGCCGAGCTGTCGGCCGCCCTGGTCGCCCGGGGCTGCCGGGTGCGCGCGGGGTGGGCGGCGGCGCCGCTCGACGGCACCACGCCCGACGAGCTGCTCGCCGCGTGTGCCCGCCCGGCCACCGCGCCGGCCTCGGGCTTCGTGGTGCACGACGACGCCATGGCGGCGCTCTACCGACTGGTCGACCGCGTGGCGCCCAGCCAGATCAACGTGCTGGTGCTCGGCGAGACCGGGTCGGGCAAGGAAGTGCTCGCCCAGGAACTCCACCGCCGCAGCAAGCGGGCGAGCGGCCCCTTCCTCAAGCTCAACTGCGCCGCGCTCACCGAGACGCTGCTCGAGAGCGAGCTCTTCGGCCACGAGAAGGGCGCGTTCACCGGGGCCATCAAGACCAAGCCCGGCCTGCTCGAGGTGGCCGCCGGGGGCACGGTGTTCCTCGACGAGATCGGCGAGGTGCCCGCGTCGATCCAAACCAAGCTCCTGCGGGTGCTGGAAGAGCGCAAGGTGCTGCGGGTCGGGGCCACTGCGCCCACCAGCATCGACGTGCGGTTCCTCTTCGCCACCAACCGCGACCTGGAAGCCGAGGTCGCCCGCGGCGCGTTCCGTGCCGACCTGTACTACCGCATCAACGGCCTCTCGCTGCTGCTCCCGCCGCTGCGCGAGCGTCGCTCGGAGATCGAGCCCCTGGCGCGCCTCTTCGCCGCCCAGGCCGCCGAGCGCGACGGCCGCCCCCAGCCCACCTTCACCCCCGAAGCGCTCACCGCCCTGCGCGACTGGCCGTGGCCGGGCAACATCCGGCAGCTGCGCAACGTGATCGACCGCGCCGCGCTGCTCTCGGGCGACGCGCCGATCTCCGTTCAGGCGCTCGGGCTCAGCCGCCCGGCAGCCAAGCCCGAGGAAGGGCAGGGGCTCAAGGAAGAGCGCGAGGCCGCCGAGAAGAAGGCGGTGCTCGACGCGCTCGACAAGGCCCAGGGCAACCAGACCCGCGCCGCCGAGCTGCTCGGCGTTTCCCGGCGGACGCTGGTGACGCGGCTCACCCGCTACGGGCTCACCCGCCCGCGCAAGTAGCGCACGCCTTTCAGTCTTCCAGCGCCGCGGAGTTCTTGAGCTCGCGCATGCGCAGGCCGTTCTTCTTGAGCAGGCGGTAGAGGCTCTGGGTCGACAGCCCGGTGTGCTCGGCCGCGAGCTCGAGGTCGTACTCGCACTTGCGCATCTGCTCGGTGAAGTACTGCTTCTCGAACTCACCGACCACCCGGTCCTTGGCCTCGTGGTACGGCAGCCCGGTCACGATCTGGACGATGGGCTTGGAGCCCTTCTCCTTCGCCGGCGCCACCAGGAGCTCGAGCCAGTTCGCGGTGCCCGACGCCTGCATCAGCGCGCCCCGCTCGAGCACGTTGCGCAGCTCGCGCACGTTGCCCGGCCAGTCGTACATCTCGAGCATCGAGAGCGCCTGGGGGCTGAGCTCGATGCTGGTGGACAGGCCGCTCGCCAGCCGCTCGGCGATCACCGGCAGGTCTTCCTTGCGCGTGCGCAGCGGGGGAATGCGCACCCGCGCCACCGCGAGGCGGAAGAAGAGTTCCTTGCGGAAGGCGCCGCTCTCCACTGCGTCGTCGAGATTGCGCGCCGTCGAGGCCACCACCCGGCCGTCGAACGCTTCCTCGGGGGCGCCCCCCAGCGCGGGAATGGTCTTGGAATCGAGCGCGCGCAGGAGCTTCGGTTGCACCGAGGCCGGCAGCTCCGCCACCTCGTCGAGGAACAGGGTGCCCCGCTGCGCCTGCCGGAAGCAGCCTTCGGGCCCGAAGAGCTCCTTCTCGGCGCCTTCCTTGGGCATCAGGCTGCAGTCGAGCACCCGGAACGGGCCCTTGCGGCGGCTCGACTTGGCGTGGAGCGCCCGCGCCGCGAGTTCCTTGCCGGTGCCGGTCTCGCCTTCGATGAGGACCGTCATGTCCTCCTTCGCCAGGCGCGCCAGCTCCGCGAACACCGCGCGCATCGACCGCGACGTGCCCACCATCTCGCCGAAGGCCTCGCCGACCATCAGGGTGATCTCGGTCGACTTCGACTTCTGCTTCACCAGGAGCTTGGTCTTGCCCAGCGTCACCTGCTCGCCGGGCTCGACGAAGGCGCTCATCACCTGCCGCCCGTCGATGTACGTGCCGTTGCGGCTGCCGAGGTCCTTCACCATCAGGCCGCGCTCGGTGCGCTCGATTTCCAGGTGGCGCCGGCTCACCGTGCCGTCGGTGAGCACCAGGTCGTTGCTGGTGCCCGAGCCGACCCGCAGGAGCCCTTCGAGGGTCGAGGCGCTGCGGCCCTTGTCCGGCCCGCCCACCACCTCGAGCATCCACTCGCGCACCGTCATTCGGCGGGGCGACTCATCGGGGACGGTGACGTTGGTGGTCTCGTTGGCCATCGGACAGCTCCTCGGGTTCAGGGCAGAACGACTTCGGTCTCTTCACCACTGGCACGCCGCACCCGGCACTGCTGGGGCACGGTCTGGAAGCGCAGCCGGTTGAGGTGCTGGGGCAGCGCCGCCTTGCCTTCGCAGCTGACGATCACGTCGCCCGGTTGCACCTTGGCGTCGGCCGGCCCCGCGCCGACGTAGATGCCGACCGGGGCCCTCACCACCTTGGCCAGCTGGGTGTCGGGCAGCCACGGCGCGAGGAAGCGCGCGTGATTCTGCCGCGCCAGCTCGGCCTGCAGGGGGTCGCCCGCGCTCAGCTCTTCCTCGAGGCTCGGGTGGTCCTTCTCCACGTAGCCGAGCACCAGCCGCGGGGTCAGCGCCACCGTGAGGCCGAGCGGCTTGAGCACCGGGCGGGTCGCCGCCCAGGCCTTCGCCACCGTGAGCGCCTCGGTGGTGAGCTTCGCCATCAGCGCGGTGAGCGGCCGCGCAGGGTCGAACTCGTCTTCGGGCGTGGGCGTGGCGAACGGATCCACCGTCACCTGGCCCTGCACCTCGACCAGCACTTCCTGGGTCGAGGGGTGAACGATCTCCACGTGGCCGAGGTACTCGGTGATCTCGTTGCTCGCCGCGCCTGCCGCACGGCCCTTCTTGTCGCTCACCTCGACGCCCGAGCTGTTCACGCGCTTCTCGGCCCAGGGGCGCAAGATGATGCCTTGCTCCGGGCGCGAGCCGCTCGCGAGCAGCAGCGGCAGCGCGGTGGAGGCCACCCAGGCGCCGTCGTCGCTCGCCTTGAGCACCGAGAACTCGGTGGGCCCGAAGAAGGCGAGCTCGTCGCCCGCGTGGGAAATCGCGGCGTCGATCAGCCGCTGCGACAGCTCGATCTTCCGGTAGGGCGGCTCTTCCCAGCGGAAGCCGAACGGGTACACGAAGACCGTCGTCAGGTGGAGTTCACCCTTGGGCGGGTGCACCGTCTTCTGTACTGCGCTGCACGCGGCCAGACCGAGCCCCAACACAGCGACGCTGAGCCATCGACGCATGGGTGCGCGGACCATAGGCCCCGGCGCGGTGCGGTTTAAGACAGAAGTGAGTGCCGGCCCGCTCGACCACCTTCGCATCGAGCACGCCCCCGGGCACCCATGCTGCGAGGCCACGGATCTTGTGTCGGGAGAGCGGACGAGCAGACCGGCACTCGCCCACTTTTCTAGCAGCGAGGGCCGTCGCCACCAAGTCATTCCGCGTCAGCACCTGGAAATTCCCTAAGGAATCTCAGGGACTTCAAAAGCACAACGGCCCCCTGAACCGAAGGTCCAGGAGGCCGCTGCTCACTGCCCAAGACGGCTGGGAGTGGGGTGGTTCCTTACATCCCCATCCCGCCCATGCCGCCCATGCCGCCCATGCCACCGCCGGCCGGCGCGCCCTTGGCGTCGTCGTCCTTCGGGTGGTCGGCGACCATCGCCTCGGTGGTGAGCATGAGGCTCGCGACCGACGCCGAGTTCTGCAGCGCGGTGCGCGACACCTTCGCGGGGTCGATCACGCCGGCGGCGAGCAGGTCCTCGTAAGCGCCGGTGGCCGCGTTGAAGCCGAACGCGCCGGTGCCTTCCTTGACCTTGTTCACCACCACGCTGCCCTCGAGACCGCCGTTGCCGACGATCTGGCGCAGGGGCTCCTCGAGCGAGCGGCGGATGATCTCGACGCCGAACTTCTCACCTTCCGCCCAGGTGCCCTTCTCGAGCGCCTTCAGGCAGCGGATGTACGCGACGCCGCCGCCAGGGACGATGCCTTCCTCGACGGCCGCGCGGGTGGCGTTGAGCGCGTCCTCGACGCGGGCCTTCTTCTCCTTCATCTCGACCTCGGTGGCCGCACCGACGTTGATGACGGCGACGCCGCCGACGAGCTTCGCCAGGCGCTCCTGGAGCTTCTCGCGGTCGTAATCGCTGGTGGTCTCCTCGACCTGCGCGCGGATCATCTTGACCCGGCCCTCGATGTCCTTCGCGGCGCCGGCGCCGTCGATGATCGTCGAGTTGTCCTTGTCGATCTTCACCCGCTTCGCGCGGCCGAGGTCGGTCAGGGTCAGGTTCTCGAGCTTGAGGCCCAGATCCTCGGCGATCATCTTGCCGCCGGTCAGGGTCGCGATGTCCTCCAGCATGGCCTTGCGGCGGTCGCCGAAGCCCGGGGCCTTCACCGCGCACACGTTCAGCACGCCGCGGATCTTGTTCACCACCAGGGTGGCCAGCGCCTCACCTTCGACCTCTTCGGCGATCACGAGCAACGGCTTGCCCGAGCGCGCCACCTGCTCCAGCAGCGGGAGCATGTCCTTCATGGTCGCGATCTTCTTCTCGTAGATCAGGATGTAGGGGTCGGCGAGCTCGACCTCCATGCGATCCGGGTTGGTCACGAAGTAGGGCGACAGGTAACCGCGGTCGAACTGCATGCCTTCGACCACGTCGAGGGTGGTCTCGAGGCCCTTCGCCTCCTCGACCGTGATGACGCCTTCCTTGCCGACCTTGTCCATCGCGTCGGCGATGATGTTGCCGATGGTGGTGTCGCCGTTGGCCGAGATGGTGCCGACCTGGGCGATGTCCTTCTTGCCCTGGGTGGGCTTCGCCAGCTTCTTCAGCTCGCCGATGACGATCTCGACGGCCTTCTCGATGCCGCGCTTGATGTCCATCGGGTTGTGGCCCGCCGCGACGAGCTTGGAGCCCTCGCGGAAGATCGCCTGCGCGAGCACGGTCGCGGTGGTGGTGCCGTCGCCGGCCACGTCGGAGGTCTTCGACGCGACCTCCTTCACCATCTGCGCGCCCATGTTCTCGAACTTGTTCTCGAGCTCGATCTCCTTCGCCACCGTCACGCCGTCCTTGGTGATGGTGGGGGAACCGAACGACTTCTCGATCACCACGTTGCGGCCCTTGGGCCCCAGGGTGACCTTCACCGCGTCGGCGAGGGTGTTGACCCCGCGGAGGATCGCGTCGCGGGCGCGGGTGTCGAAGATGATGTCTTTGGCCATGGTCTTTTGAAGTCCTTGTGAGTGCGGGGAAGGGCTTACTTCTCGATCACGCCGAGCACGTCCTCTTCGCGGAGGATCAGGTGGTCCTCGCCCTCGATCTTGATCTCGGTGCCCGAGTACTTGCTGAAGAGGATGGTGTCGCCGGCCTTGATGTCGAGCGGGCGGACCTTGCCGTCTTCCGCGACCTTGCCGTTGCCGACCGCGACCACCTTGCCCTCGAGCGGCTTCTCCTTGGCCGAGTCCGGAATGATGATGCCGCCCTTGGTCTTGTTCTCTTCCGCGACGCGCTTGACGATGAGCCGGTCCTGCAGGGGACGAATCTTCATTGTGAGACTCCTTCGAGAGGTGTGAGTTTGTTGGCACTCGACTGCCGCGAGTGCCAGCCGCTGCGGCGCCGGGGATATAACCAGCCCCCCTCGACCGTCAAGGCAGCCCTGGCACTCCCGGCCCCCGAGTGCCAGGCAAGACCAGGGCCCGACCTGGCACACCCACATGGCGAGTGCCAGCCCAACCACGCCAAACCACATGGCCTTTTTTGGCAGTCCTGCCACATGTGGCTACGATTTGGGCCATGAGCCAGTTGGTCCTCAGCAGCTCCCTGAAGGAGTTCTTCCGGATGCTGGTCGGCGAGGTGGTGAACCGCCAGAAGGTGAGCCTGGCGGAGGTCACCGAGTTCTACGTGGTGAACCTCTTGAGCGAGTTCGCCGCCGCCGAGAAGCTCTTCTCGGAAGAGCTCGGCGGCAAGAAGGACCACGAGCCGCTCGCGGTGCTCTACCACAAGGCCCTGCAGCAGGACCGCGACGAGCGGGTGCGCACGCTGCGCCGGCTGGGCGACGTCTCGCTCTACACCGCGGGGTTCTTCAGCGAGAGCCTCAAGGACCGCGTCGTCGGGCCGGACTACTACATCCAGATGGGCGGCCAGGCGTACGCGCAGATCGCCCAGCTGTCCCAGGCCTCGAGCTTTTCCGCGGTCTACTGGGAGCTGCACACCAAGTTCCGGGCGCTGGTGGAGGTGCTGGAAGAGATCGCCGCCCGGGGCATGTGCAACCAGGGGCCGCAGGGGCAGGTGAAGGTCTTCGAGGCCTACAGCCGCACCGGCTCGGAGCGCCTCGAGAAGGTGCTGGTCGACGCCGGCCTGCCGCTCAACTCCAAGGGCACGCTCGCCAACTGACCCGTGAAGCTCGACTCCATTCAGGAACACCTGGAGGCGATCTACGGCGTGCGCTGCGAGCTCAAGGTCAGCGACTACCTCTTGGGCCCCGACGCCGCGCGCAGCCTGGGCGGCACCGGCCGCAGCAACGAAGAGCTCCTGGTGCACGAGAGCGACGACGGGCTCGAGCTCGGGCTCTTCGTCGCGCCGCAGGTGCTGGAGCAGATCCTGCCGCTCGAAGGCCCGCCGGCGGCCGGCGCGCTTCGGGCGTACTGCGAGGCGGCCGAAGGCGTCTCCCACTTCCTCTACCTGCAGCAGGTGGCGCACCACGACCGGCAGGTCTCGCTGCTCGAGCTGGAGACCCAGGCGGAGATCGACAAGTTCGCCACCCTGGGGCTGACCGGCCTGCGCACCGGGGCCAGCGGCGCCCGGTGGATCGAGCGGCTCTTCGGCGACGTGCGGTACCTCGACGGACTCACCGAGGAGGAAGGGGCGCGGTACCGCGAAGCCAACCGGCTGGCGAAGGCGTACTGCCAGCGCCTGGTCCCGCTGCTCGACGGCCGGCGCCTCGAGCGGCTGCTCGCCGAGCTGCGCAAGACGTACCGCCTGGGGGCGGAAGCGAAGCTCCAGTACTTGCGGCGGTAGCGCGACGTGGCGAAGGAGCGCTCCGCCGGCGGGGTGGTGGTGCGCGAGGGCCCGAAGGGCCTCGAGGTGGCGGTGATCCGCCCGCGGGGCCGCACGGTCTACGCGCTGCCCAAGGGGCACCTCGATGGCGCGGAGACGGCGGCGCAGGCGGCGGAGCGAGAGGTGAGGGAAGAGACCGGCCTCTCGGCGGCGCTCGAAGGCGACCTCGGCGTCATCAAGTACGGCTACCGCTTCGGCGGGCGCTTCGTGTCCAAGGAAGTCGCCTTCTTCCTCTTCCGCGCCACCGGCGGGGAAATCGACGCCCTGGAGCCACGCATGCGGGAAGAGGTCGACCAGGCGCTGTGGGTGAGCCTCGATGCCCTGGTCGAGACCTTGACGTACCCGGGGGAGCGCTCGGTGGCCCAGCGGGCGCGGGCGATTCTTTTGGCGCAGGCGGCGAGCAGCCCTAAAGATCACCGACGGTGACCGTGCGCTACCAAGTCCTCACCACACTCCCGCCGGGGACGGGGGCCCGTACCCGGCTCGCGTTCCAGCTCGGCGTCATGGGCTTCCAGCGTGCCGTGGTGATGCGCGCCATCGCCGAAGGCGTGGTGCCCCAGGCGACCCCGTCGCGCGTGGCCGGCGTGCTCCCGCTGCTCGACGCGGTGGAGCTCGATGGCAGCGACTGGGCGGTCTACGAGTTCTTCCCCGGCGCCACGCTGCGCGAGGTGATCGAGGTCCACCAGTCGGTGGGCCGGCTGCCGTCGCTCGGCCTGGTGGTGCGGGTGATCGTCGACGCCGCGCGCGCGATGCACGAGCTGCACGCCTTCAAGGACCCGCTCGACCGGCTGGCGCCCATCAAGCACGGCGGCCTGTCCGACAGCACGCTCCTCCTGGGCTTCGACGGGCAGACCCGGGTGCTCGACCTCGGCGCCCGTCGGCTCTCGCGCTTCATCGCCCCCGAGGTGACCCGCGGCGATCGCTTCGACGTGCGCGCCGACGTCTTCTCGCTGGGCGCCGTGCTCCATGCCGCGACCACCGGCTTCACCAAGGGCTACGCCGGCATCGTGGTGCACGCGCCGGGCCCCGACGAGCTGCCGCCGCCGTCGTCGGTGCACCCGGAAGCCACGCCGGAGCTCGACCTCACGGTGATGAAGGCGCTGATGCCCGACCCGGCGAGCCGGCCCGCGAGCCTCCTCGAGCTCGCGGAGCGGCTCGAGCTCGCGCTCGGCCCCGAGCTGCTCACCCACGAGAACGTGCGCACGGCGCTCCAGCCCCTGTTCCAGGCGCGCATCGACGCCCTGCGGGGCATCTTCGCGGCGCCGCCGAGCAGCGATCTCGCGCCGGTCCGCGACCGCATCACCACCGTCGCGACCACGGTGCCGGCCTCGGTCGCCCCGGCGAAGAAGCCGCTGTTGCCCTGGACCATGAGCGGCGAGGAAGGCGCGGCGGGCAACCCCGTGCTCGGCGCCGACCTGCGCGACCTGCCGACCAACGCGAGCATCCAGGCCACCAACCCACGTCACGGCCCGATTCCCCCGGCGGCGCGCAAGCCGGCCGCGCCGGAGCCGATGTCGGTGGCGGAGATCGAGGAGCTGCCGACCGACATCCGGCCGAGCAACCCCAAGCTCTCGGCGTTCGACGCGGCACCGGTGTCGCTGAACACCGGAGATCTGCTCGACGACGCGGACATCGGCGGCTCCACCGAGGCCGAGAAGCGGGCCGCCAAGGGCCAGGAACGGATCTCCACCGCCGACCTCGACGCCCCCGAGGCCGACGCGGTGCGCGCCAAGCTCGCGGAGGTCGACACCCAGGTGAAGCGGGGCTCGGGTCGCCACCGGGCCCCGGTGCCGGAGCCCGACCTCGGCGTGGCGGAGCTGCCCACCGGGCAGACGCGCGCGCCACAGGAAGCGATTCCCACGCTCGACGAGCCCACCCACCGCAAGGCCAAGAAGACCGGGGGGCACGTCGCGCGCCGCGCGGTGCTCGCGATCCTCGTCTTCCTCGTGGGCAGCGGCGTGGCGGTGGTCAAGCTGCGCCCCGACCTCGTCGACAAGGTCCGCGCTCGGCTCGACGGCATGGCCCCCAAGGCGCCCCAGCCCGTCGAGGTGGCCGACGCCGGCGTGGAAGAGGCCGTCGACGCGGGGCAGACGCCCGACGCAGGCGACGAGGTCGCCGACGCGGGGCAGGTGAGCGACGCCGGCGAGGCGGGCGATGCAGGGGCGCCCGCCAGCGACGCGGGCTCGCCGAAGAAGCCCGGCAAGCCCGCGAAGAAGCCGAAGAAGAAGCGGTAGCGCTTACGCCTTGGCGACGTGCCGGTCGGCGACGTCGAGCGCCTTGTCCACCACCGCCAGGCCTTCGAGCAGCTGGGCCTCGGTGATGCACAGTGGCGGGTTGACGAAGAAGTTGTTCCAGCGGACGAAGGTGTAGATGCCGCCGTCGCTCAGGGCCTTCTTCACCTCGTTCATCGCGCCCATCTGGTCCGGCTTGGCGTTGAACGGGGCCATCGGCTCCCGGGTCTTGCGGTCCTTCACCAGCTCGACGATCGAGAACAGACCGATGGAGCGCACGTCGCCCACCGACGGGTGCTTGGCCTTGAGCTTCTCGAGCTCGCGGGCGAGCACCTGGCCCATCTTGGCGGCGTTCTCGACGAGCTTCTCTTCCTCGTACACCGCGATGGTGGCCAGCGCGGCGGCGCAGCCCATGGGGTGCGAGTTGTAGGTGAGGCCCGCGTAGAGCACGTTCTTGTCGAAGAACGAGGCGACCTTGTCGGTCATCAGCGTCGCGCCCAGCGGCAGGTACGCGCTGGTGAGGCCCTTGGCGACGGTCATCATGTCCGGCACCACGTTCCAGTGCTCGCAGGCGAACATCTTGCCGGTGCGGCCGAAGCCCGCCATCACCTCGTCGAGGATCAGCATGATGCCGTGCTTGTCGCAGAGCGCGCGGATGCCCTGGAGGTACCCGTCGGGCGGCACGATGATGCCGTTGGTCCCGGTGACGGTCTCCATGATGATCGCCGCCACGTTCTGCGGCCCTTCGTAGTCGACCACTTCCTCGACGTGGCGCAGGCACATCATCGAGCAGGAGCCCTTGTCCGCGCAGAAGCTGCAGCGGTAGCGGTACGGGTCGAGCACCCGCACCACGCCGGGGATGCCCGGCTCCGCCGCGTGGCGCCGCGGGTCGCCGGTGAGCGTCGCCGCGCCGGCGGTGCCGCCGTGGTAGCTGCGGTAGCGGGCGATGATCTTGTGCCGCCCGGTCACCATGCGCGCGATCTTGATCGCGTTCTCGTTGGCCTCGGCGCCGCCCAGGGTGAAGAAGGCCTTGTTCAGCTCGCCGGGCGCGATCTCCGCGAGCTTCTTGCCCAGCGCGGCGCGCACGTCGGTCGCCATGTACGGGTTGGCGTAGGCGAGGCGGTCGGCCTGTTCCTTGATGGCCGCGATGACCTTCTTGTTGCCGTGGCCGATGTTCACGCACATCAGCTGGCTGTTGAAGTCGAAGTACCGCTTGCCGTTGGCATCCCAGAAGAAGATGCCTTCGGCCTTGGTCATCGGGATCGGCGCCATCGACGCCTGCGCCGACCACTCGAAGAGGGTGTACTTCTTCGACAACCCGACGATCTCTTCCGCCGAGAGCGAGAGCGACTCGAACATGTGCCCCTCCTACGAATGTGTTGGGTGCTGCGAGCGGCGCGTCAGATGACGGCCGCGGCGTCCTTCGACGGCGCGAACTTGCCCGAGAGCGCCTCGCGCACGTCGCGGTCGAACTTCACCTTGCCGGTGGCGATCTCGCGCAGCGCGAGCACGGGCGGCTTGTTCTTCGAGACCTCGATCAGCGGCCGGGCGCCCTGCATCAGCTGGCGCGCGCGCTTGGCGCCGAGCAGCACCAGGGCGAAGCGGTTGTCGACCAGGGGGAGGCAGTCTTCGACGGTGACGCGGGCCATGAAAGTGAGTCCCTTGCTGAAGGTGGAAGAGAATCCGGGCTCTTACGAGCCTCCCCGGCGGAGGTCAAGCGGTGCCCCGGGCTAGTCGGCCCCCAGGAGCGCCTCGAAGCGCCGCACGGTCTCGGCGGGCAGTCGCTCGGCCGCCAGCTTGAGCGCCCGGCGGGACAGCCGCAGGTACAGGCCGCGGATGTCGGCGGGCAGGGCGTTCAGGTGCGCCTCGACCACCGCCACGTCGCCGCGTACCAGCGGGCCCGTCAGCCCGTGGTTGAGCCCCCGGCTGGAAGCGCCCAGCAGCGCGGAGCGCATCAGGGGCACCAGCGCGTCGACCGCCTCGGCCCGGCCGATGCCCGCGGTGCCGAGCGCCGCGCCGGCCGCGTCGAGCAGCGCCACCAGGAGCCCGGCGCTCATCACCGCGCCCGCGTGGTAGGCGGCGCGGTGGCCGTCGGACACCTCGAGCGGGGTGAGCGCCAGCGCCCCG
>JAIBBQ010000236.1 GCA_019694595.1 Myxococcaceae bacterium | reverse complement strand
GGGGCGCTGCAGGCGGCGGCGCGGCGGGTGGCGGCGCGGGAGGCTCGGGCGGAGGCCCCGCCTGCTCCGGCACCACCTGCGGCACCGGCTGCTCCTGCGTCTCGGGCATGAAGCACGAGACCGCGTGCGGCGACGGCTCCGACAACGACGGCGACACCCAGCTCGACTGCGCCGACCTCGCGGACTGCACGGGTCAGGCGTGCGGCACCGGCTGCACCTGCGCCGCGGGCCTCAAGAAGGAGACCGCCTGCGGCGACGGTGCCGACAACGACGGAGACCTGAAGATCGACTGCGCCGACCCCGACTGCGTGGGCACGGGCACCGAGAGCTGCACCGACGGCGTGGACAACACCTGCGACCGCGCCATCGACTGCGGCGACGTGAAGTGCATGGGGAACGCCGCCTGCGCCAACCTGCAAGACGGCAAGGCCTGCCGCACCGACGCCCAGTGCGCCGGCGGGCGCTGCAACTCGGAGGCGATCGCCGGGGTCCCCAACGGCAGCTGCACCAACGCGGTGAGCTGCACGGTCGGCTCGGCCAACACCGGCTGCAACGGCGGCCAGTGCGTGGCCGGGGGCGGCTTCAACGTCTGCCGCCCGAAGTGCACCGGCACCGGCCTGGGCACCACGGGGCGGTGCCGGCCCGGGTTCGCCTGCTCCGACGTGGACTCCAACACCGGCAACAACAACAACGTGTGCATCGCGCTCTGCTCGAGCGACGCGGAATGCGAAGGCAGCGGCACCGGTTACGGGTGCAATCCGTTCAGCAAGCTGTGCGAGAGCAAGGACAAGGGGAAGAAGAAGTATGGACAGGGCTGCAGCGTCAGCACCGACTGCGAATCCGGCATCTGCCTCACCGGGGTGGACAACCCCGGCGGCTACTGCGTCGGGCTCTGCCGCGGCGACAGCAAGAACTGCGCGCCCAACGGCCTCTGCAACTTCAACTCCACCTACGGCGACAACGTGGCCGTCTGCTACCAGGGCTGCAGCGCCAGCTCCGAGTGCCGCGTCACCACGTACACCGACTACGCCTGCCTCAACATCGGCGCCGGCAAGGCCTGCGACTGCTACCACTACAACGAAGGCTGCTTCGGCGACCGCGACTGTTGCTCGGGGAGCTGCACCTTCGGGAGCTGCGACTGAGGCGATGAGCTCATCCACCGTGCTGGTGGTCGACGACGACCACGCCAACCTGGAATCGGTGTGCCGCATCTTCCAGCGGGAAGGCGTGCCCACGCTGAGCGCCAACTCCGGCCAGGAAGCGCTGACGCTGCTGCGCCGCCCGGAAGTGGGCGTCATGGTGAGCGACCTGATGATGCCGGGGGTCGACGGCCAGGCGCTGCTCCAGGCCGCCCGCGCCACCCGCCCCGACGTCGAGGTGGTGCTGATGACCGCCTACGGCACGGTGGAGACCGCGGTCGCCGCGATGCGCGAGGGCGCGTACGACTTCATCACCAAGCCGCTCAAGCGCCACTCGCTGGTGCGGGCGGTGCAGAAGGCGCTCGAGAAGCAGGCGCTGCTCGCCGAGAACACCGCGCTGCGCGCCCAGCTCGCCGCGCTGGGGCCCCGGCAGATGGTCGGGCAGTCGCCCGCCTACCGCGCCTTCCTCGACACCCTGCGCCAGGCGGCGCCGTCGACCGCCACCCTGCTCCTCATGGGCCAGTCGGGCACCGGCAAGGAGCTCGCCGCGCGCACGGTGCACGAGCTGTCGCCGCGCGCCTCGCAGCCCTTCGTGGCGGTGAACTGTGCCGCCCTGCCCGAGTCGATCCTCGAGGCGGAGCTGTTCGGCGTCGAGAAGGGCGCCTTCACCGGCGCGGTGGCCCGGCGCGAAGGCCGCTTCGAGCGCGCCAACGGCGGCACGCTCTTCCTCGACGAGGTGGGCGAGATGAGCCCGTCGGCGCAGGTGAAGCTGCTGCGCGTGCTCCAGGAAGGCGAGCTCGAGCGCCTGGGCGGCACGCAGACCATCAAGGTCGACGTGCGCGTGGTGGCGGCCACCAACAAGGACCTCACCAAGGAGATCCAGGAAGGGCGCTTCCGCGAAGACCTCTACTTCCGGCTCAACGTGGTCGAGGTGCGCATCCCCGAGCTCGCCGCCCGCCAGGAAGACGTGCCGCTGCTCGCCGAGCACTTCCTGCGGCGCTACGTGGCGAAGAACCAGAAGAACATTCGCGGCTTCACCGACGCGGCGCGCGCGCAGCTCGAGCGCTACGCGTGGCCCGGCAACGTGCGCGAGCTCGAGCACGCCGTCGAGCGCGCGGTGGTGCTCTGCCGCGGCGACGCCATCGACGTGGGCGACCTGCCCGAGTCGGTGGTGAAGGGCCCTTCCGGCTCGGGGTCGCAGATCGTCATCGCCATCGGCACCCCCATGGAAGAGGTCGAGCGGCGGGTGATTCACGAGACGCTGCGCCACACCAAGGGCGACAAGGGCCTCGCGGCCCGGCTCTTGGGCATCGCCGCCCGCACCATCTACCGGAAGCTCGCCGCCGAGGCGGGCGAGGCCGAGCCGGCCGAGAAGCCCAACCCCCCGTGACGACTCGCAGTTCGGCAGGAGCGCCGACCTCGCTTGACTCGATAATATGTGCACATATATTATGTGCACATCTCGAAATCTGGAGGTCGCACATGAACTGGATGCTCTGGCTCACCCCGGTGGCGGTCGCGGTGCTGATGTTCATCTGGGGCGGCGTGGTCTTCGCGGTGCTGATGAAGAACTACTTCGCGAAGGAGTTCGGTCACGTCTTCCGGCCGCCGGAGGACTTCAAGATGGGCGGGCAGGTGCTGGAGAACCTGATCCAAGGCGTGCTGCTGACGGTCATCTACCGGCACTTCGCGCACCCCTTCGATTCGGCGCTGGTCAACGGGCTGTTCTTCGGCGCGCTGGTCGGGGCGCTGATGCAAGGGAGCTGGGTGCTCTCGATGTGGGTGAACTTCAGGGTGCGGCTGCCTCCGGTGCTGGTGAACGGGGCGTTCGGCTACGGCCGCATGCTGGCGGTGGGAGCGCTCATCGGGGTGATGGCGGGTGGCGCGTGAGCGGGAAGCCCACGAGCGGAGGGCCCGAGGCGAGCCCGGGCTTCCACCTGTGGCACGCCAGCCTGGCGTGGAAGTCGGCGGTGGCGCAGGCGCTGGAGCCGCAGGGGCTCACCCCAACGCAGTTCTTCATGCTGGGCGCGGTCGGCTGGCACCTCAAGACGCGGGGCGAGGCGCCCACCCAGGCCCTGGCGGCGAAGCGCACCGGGCTCGACCCGATGACCACCTCGCAGGTGGTGCGTGCGCTCGAGAAGGCGAAGCTCCTCACGCGCCGCGACGATCCAGCGGACTCGCGGAGCTGGCGGCTCGAGCTGTCGGCCGAAGGCCAGGCGAGGTTGGTCGCGGCGGCCGCGGCGGTCCGCGCCGTCGACCTGCGGATCTTCGGCGGCCCAGGCGAAGCGCGGGAAGCGCTGGTCACCGCGCTGCGCGACGTGCGCGCGCGCCTGGAAGGGCCTTCGACAGGGGACTGAGGCGGCTCACCACTCGCCGTAGCGGGTCCACCGTGGCGTCGCGCCGGACTCGATCCACTGGCGAATGGCGGACTTCTCCTCGTCGGTGAGCGTGGCGAGGTACCGGGGCATCGGCTCGCCGCACCGCTTGGGGTCGGCCACGCACTCGGGCACCAGCCGGTAGGCGCCGGTGATCTTGAGCCACATCCAGCTCTCTTCGGGCTTGCCCGGCTCCACCAGCTTGAAGCGTGGGACTGCCTTCGAGAGACCGGGGTCGATCTCCAGGAAGGGCGAGTGGCCCGTCTTGCCGATGTGGCAGTACCCGAAGCAGCTGCGCTCGGTCACCCGGGCGGCCACCTCGGCCTGCAGCTCCTGCCGCACGCTCGGCCCAGCTGGCTGGGCGAGCGGGTGCTCCGCGAGCGCGCGCCCCCTCGCCTGCTCCGCCGCCACGTCCCGCGGGACTCCCTGCCCCGGCGCGGCATCTTCCACGCCCGGACCGCAGGCCCCCAACAACACCACCGCTGCCACCATCGCGCTGCGCATGCGAACACCTCCGTCCGGCCTGACCACGGACGAGAAGGTGCCGCGAACCGTTCGACCTGGGAATCGGTATGAACTGAACCCGATTGTCCTGAACTACCGAACCATCAGTGGTGGTGGTGGTGGTGCTGGAGCGCGTCGAGGAGCGCATCGAGGCGGACGTGGTTGGTCGCTTCCTCGGGGAGCTCGGCGGTCGCCTGGTGGATGCGCTGCAGCCGGCGCATGAGCTCGTCGAAGAGCTCGTGGTCGTGCTTCTCGAGCGCGACCTCGGCCATCTCCAGCGCCGGGGTGTACGCGGGCCGCGGGCGGTTGAGGCGCAGCAGCGCGTCCATCGCCGAGACGCGGGCGTACGGGTCCTTGGCGCCGTCCTTCACCAGGGTGGTGAGCGCGGTGACCGCCGGTTCGACCTGGCCCTTGGCGGCGGCGACCAGCGCGGCGCTGACGCCGGCGCGCAGGGGGAAGAGGCTTTCCTCGAGCTTCACCAGGCGCTCGGCCTCGGCGACCTTGCCGGCCTGGGCGAGCTCCTCGGCGAGCACGTCGATGGGGGTGGAGACGTTGCGCAGGTGGAGCACCACCTCGGCCATGAAGCGCTCGCGGGGGTCGCCCGCCGGCACCTGGCTGGCCTTGGACTCCATGGTCTCCAGCGCCTGGGTGAAGCCGTCCTTCCCCTTGAGGGCGGCATCGCCGGCGATGAGCAGCGCGCGCAGCGACACCGCGACGTCGCTGGGCTGCACCGACTTGACCCAGCGGCGCCACAGCTCTTCCACCGCGGGAACGGGGAGCGGGCCGAAGGGGCCGGTCGCCTTCCAGGTCTCGGCCCAGCCCATCGCCAGCTCGAGCGGGAACTTGGTCGCCGCGGCCGACTTGAAGGCCGCCTCGTCGATGGTGAGCCCGTAGTGCCCCAGCGTGCCGAGAATGGCGTCGGTGGAGTACGCGGTGAGCCCCTTCTTCTGCCACTGCTTGTCGAGCCGTTCCTGGGTCATGTCGAACGGCCGACTAGCAGAGACGCTCAGCGCTCGAAACTCCCGTGTCGTCCGGCGCCCTGCGCGAAGGTGCGGGCCCCGGCGAGGCTCTCGGCCTCCAGCACCGGCCGGCCGCGGGCGAACTCCGCGCGCAAGGCGTCGTCGGGTGCGCTCTCGAAGGCCCGCCGGGCGGACTGGAAGTCGGCGCGCAGGCAGGCCTGGGGAAACGCGGCGAGCTCCTTCGCCCAGGCCTCGGCGGCGGCGCGCGCCTGCCCCTTCCCCACCACGCGGTTCACCAGGCCCATGGCGAGCGCCTCGGCCGCGGGCACCGGCCGGCCGGTGAGGATGAGGTCCATCGCGCGCGACAGCCCGATGAGGCGCGGCAGGCGCACCGTGCCGCCGTCGATGAGCGGCACACCCCAGCGCCGGCAGAAGACGCCCAGCACCGCGTCGTCTTCGGCCACCCGCAGGTCGGCCCAGCAGGCGAGCTCCAGGCCCCCGGCCACCGCGTAGCCGCTGACGGCGGCGATGACCGGCTTCGACAGCTCGAGCCGCGAAGGCCCCATGGGACCGTCGCCGTCGGGCTCCAGGCGGGGAATCACCCCCTCGGCGACCGCCTTGAGGTCGGCGCCGGCGCAGAAGGTGCCGCCTTCGCCCCACAGCACCGCCACCGAGGCACCCGGATCGGCGTCGAAGGCGCGGAACGCGTCGGCGAGCGCCTGCGCGGTGGGCCGGTCGACGGCGTTGCGGCGCTCGAAGCGCGAGAGCACCACCGTGGTGACGGGGCCATTCTTTTCGGTGCGGACCATGGGCGTTGAGGCTACCTCTTCCACCCGGCCGGCCGTTCGACGCCGGCACTCGGAGGGTCACATGAGCCAGGTACTCGTCACCGGCGGTTCGGGCTTCATCGGCAGCCACCTCATCTTGCAGCTGCTGAAGGCGGGGCACCGGGTGCGCACCACGGTTCGTTCGCTGGACCGCGAGAAGCAGGTCCGGGCGCTGCTCGCAGCGGGCGGAGCCGAGCCGGGCGACCAGCTCACCTTCGCCGCGGCCGACCTGGAGAAGGACGCCGGCTGGGCCGAGGCGGTCCAAGGCTGCGAGTTCGTCCACCACGTGGCCTCGCCTTTCCCGCCGTCGATGCCCCAGCACGAAGACGAGCTCATCGTTCCCGCGCGCGAGGGCGCGCTCCGCCTGCTGCGCGCCGCCCGCACGGCGGGGGTGAAGCGGGTCGTCCTCACCAGCTCCTTCGCGGCGGTGGGGTACGGCCACCCGGAGCAGACGGCGCCCTTCGACGAGACGAGCTGGACCGACGTCAACGGCCCGGGGCTGACGCCGTACGTGAAGTCCAAGACCATCGCCGAGCGCGCCGCGTGGGACTTCGTGGCCAGGGAAGGCGGCCCGGAGCTCACCACCGTGAACCCGGTGGGCGTCTTCGGCCCGGTGCTCGGCCCCGACTACTCGACGTCGATCCTGATGGTCGAGCGGCTGATGACCGGCTCCATGCCGGGCGTTCCCCAGCTGGAGTTCGGCGTGGTCGACGTGCGCGACGTGGCCGACCTGCACGTGCGCGCGATGACCCACGCCGCCGCCAAGGGCGAGCGCTTCCTCGCGGTCGCGGGGAACTTCATGAGCATGAAGGAGATGGCGCTGACGTTGCGGTCCCGCCTCGGCGAGCGCGCGCGCAAGGTCCCCACCCGGCAGCTGCCCAACCTGCTGGTGCGCCTCGCCTCGGTGATGGACCCGGCGGTGAAGCAGATCATCCCCGAGCTGGGGCGCACCCGGAACGCGACGGCGGCCAAGGCCACGCGGCTCCTCGGCTGGCAGCCCCGCTCGCGGGAAGACGCGCTCGCCGCCACGGGCGAGAGTCTGGTGGCGCTCGGCCTCATCAAGGGCATCAGCGCGCAGGCCGCCTGACGCCCAGCCTCACTGGCAGCCGGTGGCGGTACAGCTGCACGTCGGCGGCGGCGTGGCCGCGTCGCACCCACCCAGCGGCACCAGGCGGATGTCGGCGGCCACGTTGAAGCCGGCCATCAACGTCATCGTCCCGGTGAAGCTGCGGTACCCCGGGGCACCGGCGCCGAGCGTCTGCGGCCCGCCGGGGTGGAGCCCTTCGAGCCGGAAGTAGGCCTTCTGGTTCCCCGAGCAGGTCGACCGACCGTCGATGGTCACCCGCGCGGCGATGGCCACCGAGGTGCAGTCGTCGACCACGCCTCCGGTGAGCGTCGCGGCGGTCACGCACTGGCCCGAGCTGGTGTCGCAGACCTGCCCGGTGCCGCACGCCGAGCACGCCAGCGGCGCCAGCGCGAGGTCGAGCCCGTTGGCGCCGGGCACCAGCACCACCTGGGCTTCCGCCACCGCGAAGCCCTGCAGCGTGGCGGTGACCCGGGCGGGACCGGTGGTGAGCCCGGCGATCCGGTAGCGCCCGCTCGCCGCCGACGCCGAGCTCGAGCCCTGCACCGCCACCACCGCGCCCTCGAGCGGGCCCTGGCTCTGCGCATGGCGCACCACGCCCGAGAGCACCACCTCGGGCTGGAGCGTCAGCGCTCGCACGTCCTCCGAGGTGAGCGGGCTGAGCCCGCACCCCGAGAGCACCACCACTGCCGTGAGCAGCACGCGCGTCATCGTCATCTCCGGTACGCCAGCCCGAGCGTCGCCGTGGGGGCCGCGGTGAGCGTACGCGCTCCGTCGACGGCGACGAAGGCGAGCGCGGCGCGCGCCTCGAGCCACACCGCGACACCGCCCCCGAGCGGGAAGTCGGCGCGCACTGCCCCGAGCACGGTGGGCGCGGCGGGGTCGCCCGCGGTGCGCGCGCTGCGCTCGATCCACAGCGTGGTGATGCCCGCCCCGAGCCAGGGCGAGAGCTCGACCCAGCGGGCGGGCGTCAGGCGGACACCGCCGCCGAGGAACCACTCCACCCGGCGCACCAGCGCCGGCCCGCCCGAGCCGACGTGATTCGAGAGGTGAAAGCCCAGCCGCGGCCCGACGAAGCCCGGGCCGAGGAAGGCCCAGCGCCAGCCCGCTTCCACCCCGTGCTCCAGGCCGCCCGCGCCGAAGGGCGCCGCGGCCCCCTGGTAGGACAGCTCGAACGAGTGCCGCCAGGGCGCTGCCGCGGGCGCCGATTGCGCCGACTGCCAGCCGACGTCGAGCGCGGCCACCGCCTCGGGGCCGAACGGGCTCCCGAAGGTGAGCTCGTCCCACTCGCCGCGCTCGGCACTCGCCGGCGCCCCGAAGTCGGCCGCTTCCAGCCGGCTCCCTTCGGCGGAAACGACGGCGCTGGCCTCGGTGCGCACTCCGTCGGCCACCCGCTGCACGAGGTAGCGCCCCGGCGGCAGCGCCAGCCGCACCGCGCGGCCCTGCGCGGCGTGGACCTCGGCGAGCAGCGGCGTGCCGTGCGGCACCACCACCCGCACCCGGCCTCCGACCGACGGGCCCAGCGTGAGCGCGCTCGCCCCGCGGAGGTCGGCCGCCACCGCGCGCAGGTTGCCGCCCGGAGGCTCGAACCACGGCCGCTGGCCGGTGAGCCGCTCGGTGTGGAAGGCGACGAACGCCGCCAGCTCGCCGAAGGTGACCTGCTGATCGCCGTCGACGTCGGCAGCGCCGGCGAGCGCGGAGGCGAGCACGTGCGAGAAGACACCGCCCTGGAGCGCCGCCGACTCTCCCGCTGGCCGGTCGCTCCGCGCCGCGGTGAGCACGCCCAGGGGCGCACCGTCGGCCTTGGCTTCCAGCGCGCGGATCTCGCTGGTGAGGTCGGGTCCGCCGCGCTCGGCGAAGAGGCTCGCCGACCGGCAGGCGTCGAGGAGCACCACGATGCGCCCGGCGGGCAGCTCGGACAGCATCACCCGCAGCTCCTTCCCGGTGATCGCCGCTTCGGCCGCGGCCTCCGGCTCGAGGAGCAGCCGGTCCGCCTGCCCGTGGCCCGCATAGAAGAAGTACACCGCCGCGTCGGCGCCGTGATCGGGCCGGGCCTCGAGCGCCCGCCGCACCTCGGCCACGCTGCGCGCCAGCGCGGTGCGGGTCGGAGCGGTCATCTGCGGCAGCTCGAGCCCGGAAGCGGTGAGCTCGGCCCGGGTGGCGTCGTCGACCGTGGCGAGCACGTGCAGCGACGCCGGAGCGGCCCCTTCGAGCGCGGAGAACCAGCGGGCGAAGCGCAGCGCGTCGTCGTCGGCGAACTGCAGCGGCGCGAGGCCCGCCGCACCGCCGTTGTGCCCCACCGCGATGGCGTAGGGCGCGGGCGCGGCCGACAGTGCGACGGCGAGCGCGAAGGCGATCACGGCGTCACCACCAGCACGCCCTTGGCGGCGACGGGGAGCACCTCGTCCAGCGGCTTCGAGGCCAGCGCCTGCTCGAGCGCCTCGGGCGTGAGGCCGGGCCCGGGCACCCGCACCTCGAGCTCGAAGCGGCCAGGCCCGACCTGCTGGCGCGCGCTCACCGCGCCGTCCTGCGGCCAGCGGGCGCGGCGGCCCTGCGCGTCGACCATCCACACCTGGGCGAGCGCGGGGCCCTTGAAGCGCAGCTGCACCAGCTCGTCGAGGCCGATGGTGCCTTCGCCCGAACCCGGGAACTCGGCCACCAGGCGCACCGGCTCGCCGTCGCGCTTGGCGTAGACCGACAGCGAGACGTCGCTGCGCGGCCGCTCG
>JAIBBQ010000235.1 GCA_019694595.1 Myxococcaceae bacterium | reverse complement strand
CGACCTCCAGCGCGGCCACCAGGCGCAGGCGCGCCCGCGCGGAGCCCAGGAGCGGCGACCACGCGAGCCAGCCGCCCACGCCCGCCACGCCCACCGCCCAGAAGGCGCCCGCCGACAACCCTGCCCGCCACGGGCCCAGCCCCACCAGCGCCGGAATCGCCGCCAGCGCGACGAGCACCGCCACCAGGCCAGCGGCCCACCCGCGCAGGCTGGCCGGCCTGCGACGCATCAGCACCACCAGCTCGCGGGCCCCCAGCGGCGCCAGCAGCGCGACACAGAGCGCGAGCGCGAAGGCGTACTTCACCGGGTAGCGAAACCACGCCAGCGGCGGCACCGACAGCACCGCCGCGGCCGGCGCGAAGCGCGCGCCCAGCACCAGCAGCCCGCCCACCGCGCCGAGCGCCGCCAGGGCCCAGGCGCGCCGCCGCCGCAGCGAGAGCAGCGCGAGCGCGCAGGGCACCGCCCCCACGAAGAGGCTGGTGGTGAACCATTGATCGGCACCGAAGTACGGCCCGACGGGAAAGTCGGCGTTGAGCGCTCCCAGCGACAGCAGCTGCGGCACCGACGCCGACCACTGGAGCTGGTCGGCGACCGGGCCAGCGCCGCGCTCCGACTGCAGCCACAGCTCCGCGGCCGGCAGGTACAGCACCAGCGCGAGGAGCACCGCGAGCGCCGCGGAGAGCGCCCACCACCCCAGCGCGCGCCGGCCGGCGATCACCGCGCAGAGCGGGAAGAGCCACAGCGCGACCTCCGGACAGCCGGCGAAGAGGAGCGCACCGAAGGCGGCGGCCAGCCAGGCGGCGCGCCTCGGGCCGGGCTCCCGCGACAGCCGCACCGCCGCCGCCACCGCCACCGGAGCCCAGGCCAGCGCCGACACCACGTGCAGCGCGCACGACAGCCGCACGAACCAGGGGGCGAGCCCGAAGAGTCCGGCGAGGCTCGCGGCGAGCGGCCGCGCCCCCATGACCCGCGCCGCCCAGAAGGCGCCCGCTGCCGCCAGCGCACCGTGGAAGACGATCGACCCCGTCACCCCACCCGCAGCGCCCAGCAGCAGCGCGGGGATCACCCGCGGCGGGTACAGCGCCTGCGCATAGAGCGTGGCCGCGAACGGCTGACCGAGCCGGACCCGCGTGGTCCACCACGGCACCTCGAGCGCGCTCCAGCGCTCGAGCAGGTACTGCGTCTCGGGAATGAAGATCTGGAAGAGATCGCGCCCGGCGTGCAGCTGCCCGGACAGCACCGCCCGGTGCACGAAGAGCAGCCCGAAGGCCAGGCCGCCGAGGGCGAGCCAGAGCTCCCGGCGGCGGCGACTCAACTCCGCCGGCGCCGCCTGCGCGCGATCGCCAGGAGCCCCAGGCCCCAGAGCCCCAGGCCGCTCTCGGCGGCGCCGCAGCCGCAGCGCTTGCTCGCCGCGAGCTGGCTGCTGTCGACCACCTGGATGCCGTACGAGCGCATGGCGATGACCCGGCCGTCGGTCGCGACCTGCACGGTGAAGTTGTAGGCCTGGTACTCCGCCTCGTCGGGGATGGTGCCGGTGATCAGCCCTTCGGGGGTGAAGGTGAGGCCGGGAGGCAGGCGGCCGTCGCGCAGGCTCCACTTCGACGCGGCGAGCATCGGGCTCACGCCGAGCTGCGCGGTCACCACCTGGCCGCGGCCCACGAGCCCGGGCACCTGTCCGCCGATGCCGTAGGCGGTCGGCGTCACCAGGAGCACGTAGTCCGCGGTGTCGGCGCGCCCGCGCGCGTCCACCGCCTCGATGGTGAAGGCGTAGGCGCCGGTCGCGGTGGCGGTGCCGGAGATGATGAGCCGATCGTCGCTCGACGGCTCGGGCGCGAGCCCGGGCGGCAGCTGGCCCTGGAGCACCCGCCAGGTGATGGGCTTGGCCGCGGGGACCCCGGGCGTCGCGCTCACCACCGAGATGTCGGCGGCGTACTGCGAGCCGGTCTTGGCGGGCGCCAGGTCGGCGGTGGTGATGAGCAGCGCGGCCGCGTCGGCCACCACCAGCAGGAAGTCGCGCTGCTCGGCGTTGCCCACCGAGTCACGCACCCGGATGCCCAGGGTGAACTGCGAGCCCACCGGGGCCGACGTCGCTCCCGAGAAGGTGCCGTCGGGCGCGAGGTTGATGCCCAGCGGCAGCGCTCCGGACTCCACGGTGAAGAGGTACGGCGCCCGACCGCCGAGCACCGGCAGCTTCACGTCGTACTGCGCGAGCCGGACGATGGGCGGCAGCGTGGTCGAGGCGAAGGCGATCGAGCTGGTCACCTTCACCACCCGCAGGGCGAAGCGCTGCTCCGCGGCCGCCGCGCCGGTGGTCACCTGCACGGTGAAGCCGACCGCTCCCGCCTCCTCGGGCGTGCCGGTGAGCCGGCCCTTGGTGTCGAGGCTCAGCCCCTTGGGCAGGAGGTCGCCGGTCTTCAGCGCGAACGAGTAGTCGCCCGAGATGCCGCCGGTCGCCGACAGCTGCACGTCGTACGGCAGGCCGATGATGGCGTCGGGCAGCGTGGTGGCGTTGACCGCGAGCCGCTGGTCGATGACCGTGACCTGCACGCCGGCCAGCCCGTTGTTGCTCTCGTCGACCTCCGCGATGCCGCCGACGCCGCTCTGCCCCGGCGGGTCGGCGAGCACGCCCAGGTAATAGGTGCCCGGCGGGGTGCCCTTGGGAATCCGCACCACGTCGACCTGGGCCTGCGTCGCGCCCACCGCGAGCGACAGCGTGCGCTCGTTGATCTCCTGGCCGTTGCTCTGGACGATGGGCAGCAGCACGTCGTCCTCGGTCACGATGGTGTTGGCGGACAGGTAGTAGCGGTACGGGAAGCTCCCCGCCGCGCGGTTGCCCACGTTGGCCAGCGAGCAGTTGACCGGCATCGCCTCACCCGAGCCCACCAGCACCGGGCCGTTGACCGTGAGCGGCAACAGGTCGGGGGCCGGCTGCCGCACCGACTGGGGCACCGACTTGTTGATGTTGTTGAGCGCGGAGATCTCCACCACGTTGAGCCCGACCGCGCGCGCGAAGAAGTAATAGTAGCCGGGCGCGATCGGCGCGCCTCCGAGCCCGGTGGTGGGCAGCGTCGCGGTGAAGTTCACCGTCTGCGCCTGGCCGGGAGCGAAGGACAGGCCCGTGACCTGGCCGAGGTAGGTGTCGGTGCTGGCGTTCAGGGTCTGGTTGTCCGACAGGTAGAAGGCGACCGACACCGGGTTCGCGGTGGCGCCGCCGATGTTGCTCACCTGCGCCTGCAGGCGCACCTGCTCGCCGAGGAAGGCGTAGCGCGCGGGCGCGAACGGGGTGATGGCCTCGAGCACCGCCACGCCGTCGACCTGGAGGTCGGCCTGCTTGGCGGTGATGGTGCCGACGCTCACCTTCACGTTGTTGAGCTCGCTCGACTCCACCAGCGTGCCCACCGCGGGGCCGTCGTCGAGCTGGAGGATGTAGAGGTAGTTGCCGGCGGCGATGCCCGACGGCAGCGTGGCGTTGACGGTCTGCACCACGTTCTGCCCGCCCGCGACGTTGATCGTGCCCGAGTAGACGACCGTGTCCTGCGCGTCGATCTGGTTGTCGGTCGACAGGTAGATCTTCACGGGCACGTTGCCCGCGGGGTCGATGCCCTGGTTGGAGAACGCGACCTCCACCGGGATCACCTCGTTCGGCCCGCCGAGCGTGGGGCCGGAGATGCTCTGCGCCACCAGGTCGACGCCGGTGCTGTACGGCACGCTGGTCGCGGCGAGGTTGTTGAACTCGTTCGACTCCGCCACCACGTTGGCGTCGTCCACCACCGCGAGCACGTAGACGCTGGCGCTCGCGCCCGGGCGAGGCACGGTGGTGAGCGCCGTGTGATCGAGCGAGCCCAGCGCGGGGATGCTCACCGGCCCCTGCGGCGTGGGCGTCAGCTCGACGTCGGACAGCGGGTCGAACTGGGTGTCGTCCGACAGGTAGAGCCGGTACGTGAAGTTGTTCGCCGGCTGGCTGCCGAAGTTGCGCATCTTGATGGTGGTGCTCACCGACAGGGTGTTGCCGGCGGCCGGCGTCAGCGAGTTCACCAGCAGCGCCACCACCGAGACGTCGGGGCCGGGCGCGGGGCCGAAGGTGATGAGCGAGTTGGTGGCGATGTCGGCCACCTTGCAGCTCGGCGAGCAGCTCTTGCCGGTGACGCCGATGGTGCCGGCGCCGTTCTCGATGCCCACGGTGGCGGTGAGCGTGGTGCCCGACCCCACCATGCTGCCGTAATAGAACTCGACGATGCCGTCGGCCCACAGGCGGATCTGGAAGTTGAGCGTGTAGGTCGACGTGGCGAAGGCGTTCCAGTCGGCCCACTCGATCGCCAGGCCCTTGCCGTGGGAGCCGTTGAGCGCCTGGGTGCGCAGCACGCTGGTGGCGTTGCGGCCCGAGAGATCGTCCCAGAAGGGGGCCAGGGTGCCGTTGGGCTCGCTGGTGTTGGGCAGCGGCAGGTTCGACGAGAAGTCGGCGCCCTGGTTCGCCTGCGACGACGGCTCGAGGAACGCCACGCCGTTCGCGGTGACGATGATCTGGGTGTAGCTGCGCCCGTAGTACGGGAACGTGAAGCCGAGCGGGATGGTGGCCCGGCCGCGGTCCACCGGGTCGCCCGCGATGGCCGACAGCGTCACCGGCGCGCCGCTGGAGAGCGCCGGGTACGGGATGCCGAGCTGCTCCGTGGCCACGTACTGCGCGCTGGCGGGGACGGCGACGAGCAGAATGGTGAGCGCTGCGCGCGTGCTGAAAATCATCGCTGCGTGAACCTCGACTTCTGTCGGCCGACCGCGGCGGCTTATACACCCCTTCGATGCAAGCAAGTCTCTTCCTTGCGGTCTCTTTGACTGCCAGTCCGCTGGCGGTTCCCTGGGCGCTCCCGGTACTCAAAGATCACTGCTTCACCACTGCGGCGGACCCCAGGAATCCCTGGGCGTTGGCGCACGGGATCACCGCCCTGGGGCCCGACTACGCCGCGAGGGACGGGCGGGCGGCGCGCACGGTCATCGTCCACGACTTCCTGGAGCGAAACCTCCTCCCCGACGGCGGCGTCGGCCCCGGCAGCCCGCTCGGCTTTCGCCCCTACGGGAAAGACGGCACGCCCATCGAGCCCCACCCCAACCTGCTCACCAAGACGCTGGTGCTCGCGGGGGTGAAGCCCCAGGCGAGCTTCGAGACGGGCTTCGGCAAGGTGACGCTCGCGCAGCTCGTCGACTCGGTGAAGCTGGGCTTTCACCACGCCCCCGAGAACGAGGAGTACTGGCACCACGTGGGCTGGACGCTCGACCTGCTCACCCACCAGCTCAAGCCGGGCGAGAGCTTCACCACCGGCGCCGGCGAGAAGGTGGCGGTCGATTCGATGATGGACGACGCGCTGGCGTACCTCGAGCGCGCCACCGCGGACCTCTCGCAGGGCATGAAGCAGGGCCTGCCGGTGGTCCCCAAGCGCAAGCAAGGGCTCTACGCCCACAGCTGCGGCGGCTTGCATCTGGTGCAGGCGGTCTTCACCTACGCGCGCTTTCCGCAGGTGAAGAAGCGCTGGGGCCAAAGGCTCGATGCCCAGCTCGCGGTGCTCTTCTACCGGCTCGACTCCGAGCACACCCAGTACCAGCAGGCCTATGAGCTCGCGGTCGCCAAGGCGCCCGAGCTCAAGCTCACCGTGCTGGTGCAGGAGCTCAAGTTCTACGGGCACTTCCTGGAGACGCTCGGCCGCTTCAAGGACGAGACGGGCTGGAAGCCGAACGCGGCCCAGGCGCAGGGCATCGCCAAGGCGAAGGCGTACCTCGACTACACGACACGGCGGATCGAGGAGCTCAAGGCCTTCGACGGCATCGACACCTTGATGAGCACCCAGCGGCAGGTGGCGCTCGACCTGATCGGCGATTCGTGTCACGCCGCCCACGGACTGGAGGCCTGGAAATGAAGATCGTCCTCTCGGTGGTGCTGGTGGCGGCCGTCGCGGTGAGCGCGGCGGGCTGCGCGAAGGAAGGCTGCCTCGGCGGCGACGCGAAATGCGTGGTGCCTCCGCCCTGCCCCAAGGTCAGCTTCACCTGCGACGAGGCCGCGGGCGCGATGGCGATCGAGGTCATCGAGCGCGGCGACCAGCGGCCCAAGGGCCAGAACGCGCTGGGCGCGGTGAACGACGTCGTCCTGCGCAACAGCAAGGCGACGGTGGTGATCGCGGGCCTGGGGAACCAGAACTACCTCGACCCCAACGGCGGCTCGATCCTCGACCTCACCGCCGGCCCGGGAACGAACGACGCCATCAACGACATCCTCCAGGTGGTGGGCGTGCTGCCGGGCGACTCGGCGCACTACACCTCGCTGGAGCTCATCGACGAGCGGCCCAACCGCGTCGCGGTGCTGGTGAAGGGCACGCTCGACGGCCACCCCGACCTGCCCATCGCCACCCGCTACGAGCTCGCGAAGTGCGACCCTGGCGTGCGCGTGCGCAGCGAGATCGTCAACCGCTCGCCCGACACCCAGATGTGGACGCTGGCCGACGGCTTCTACTGGTCCAAGCGCGAGCCCATTCCCTTCGCCCCCGGGCCGGGCAGTGGCTACGTGCACCCGTCGTTCGGGCTCTCCACCATCAACGGCGTCTTCCGCCTCTTCCCCTTCCTGGCGGCGTCGAACCAGGGCGGCGCCGATCCGGCCGCGCTCTCGTCGGCGAGCTGCACCGGCCCGTCGATGGAAGGCTTCCACAGCGACGTGGTGTCGTCGGCCGGGACCAAGCGCACCGTGGTGCCGCCGCGCGGCTCGCTGGTCTTCGAGCGCTTCATCTCCGTCACCACCGGCAGCACCATCGAGCCGGCGGTCGCCGCGGCCCTCGAGGTTCGCCGCCAGGTGGTGGGCGACGCGGTGGCCACGCTGAAGGGCATCGTGAAGCGGCCAGGCGCGCGCAGCGGCGCGGCGGAGCGCGAGGCGGCGGTGCTGATCAGCGAAGGCACGCTCGCCATGGCGCCCGAGAAGCGGATCCCCTGGAACCAGACGGCCCCCGCGTCCGACGGCTCGTTCACCCTGCACGTGCCGACCGGCAAGACGTACGTGCTCGAGGTGCACGCCTTCGGGCGCAAGCTCATCGAGCAGGAAGTGCAGGTCTCGGGCGACGCCGACGTGGGCACGCTCACCCTGCCTTCGACCGGCGCGGTGACCTTCGAGGTGCGCGACCAGGACACGGACGCCCCGCTGGAAGCCGAGGTCTTCGTGGTGGCCGCCGACGACGCCACCAAGGACGCGGTGACCGGCACCTTCTTCGGCCAGCAGGGCACCTGCTCGCCCTGGCTCGGGCCTCCGCCGGGCGCGTCGCCCGCGTGCAACCGGCTGCTCATTCACCAGGGCACCGGAACCACCGAGGTTCCGCTGGGCAAGTTCCACTTCTACGCGTTCCACGGGCCGTTCTGGACGCTGGCGCGGGAGACGGCGGAGATCACCCCCACCAGCCGCACCATCTCGCTCAAGCTCAAGGCGCTGCCGCTGCAGCCGTCGGACGCGGTGTCGGCCGACCTCCACGTGCACGGCGCGGCGAGCTTCGACTCGTCGATCCCCGACTTCGACCGCGTGCTCTCGTTCGCGGCGAGCGACGTCGAGGTGCTGGTGGCGACCGACCACGACGTCATTCACGACTACGGCCAGGTGGTGCAGGACCTCGGCTACGCGAACCGCATGACCACCATCACCGGCGTGGAGACGACCGGCCACATCCCGTGGATGCGCATCCCCAACTACGGCTTCCCGCTGGTCATCGGGCACTACAACTTCTGGCCGCTCCAGTACGACGCCACCAAGCCGCGCAACGGCGCGCCCTTCGACGAGCTCATCGAGCCGGGGGAGCTGTTCGACCGCGCCACCGCCGCGCGGGACCCCGTGGTGCGCGAGCCGCTGATCGAGCTCAACCACCCCTGGGCCGACTCGGAGTTCGGCCGCGACCTGGGCTACCCGCGCGCGCTGGCGCTCGACCTGAACAAGGGCCTGCCCGCGAGCGACGACGGCACGTCGGCCGGCATGTTCGTGCGCAGCCCCAAGGGCGGCCACGCCAACAACTCCCACGACGCGCAGGAAGTGATGAACGGCTCGCAGAACGACCTGCTCCTGCCGTACCGCACGTACTGGTTCTGGTCGCTCAACGTGGGCCTGCTCAAGACCGGCACCGCGAACAGCGACTCGCACTCGCTGGTCGACTCCACCATCGGCATGCCGCGCAACCTGGTCTTCGCGGGCACCAAGGCGGGCCCCGGCTTCGACGTGAACCGGTTCAACGACGCCATCCGCGCCGGCAAGGTCATCGGCACCAACGGGCCGATCATCGAGGCCACCGTCGAAGGCGCCACCGGCCTCAAGTCGCCGTCGATGGAGCCGTTCAAGCCCAAGGACGGGGCGGCGCTCCACGTGAAGGTCAGCGCGGCGCCCTGGGTCGCGGTCCAGGAGATCCGCATCATCGTCAACGGCCAGGTGGTGAAGACCATCGGCATGCTGCCGCAGCCCGCCGACCCGTTCGGGAGCAGCGAGCTGGTGCGCTACGACGGCACGCTGCCGCTCGCCCCGTTGCTCGACGGCGTCAGCGGCGACGCGTGGCTGGTGGTGGAGGCGGGCCGGCCGCTCCTGCTGGCGGGCGATCTCGGCGGCGTCATCGACGACACGCCCGACGGCGTGCCGGACACCACGGACAACAACGGCGACGGCAAGGTGGACCAGGCCGACGTCGAAGGCGCCGGCGAGAAGTCGGGGCCGATCAAGAACCCGCCGTCGCCGGTGGAGACCGACCCCAACTTCCACTTCGCGAAGATCACCGACGACGGCTACCCGTTCGCCTTCACCAACCCGTTCATCTTCGATCGCGACGGCAACGCCCGGTACGACGCGCCGGGCCCGAAGGGAGGCCGCTGATGAACGCCCTGCTCTTCGCCGCGGCGCTGGCGCTCGCCCAGACGCCGGAGAACCCGATGCCGCCCGAGGCGGTCGGGCTCCCCACGCCGGCCACGGCCGAGGTCGCGACGCCCGCCCCGGCGCCCGAGCCCATCCGCGACAGGGACATGTTCCCTCCCTGGAGCTGCGACCAGGCGCGCGCGGAGGCCAAGCTCGACGGCCCGGTGGCGCTCGGCTCCTTCGAGGCGGATCTCGCGACCGGGCGGCGGGTCTGCCCGCGGACCGAGATCGGCCTCGGCGGCCGCTTCGCCGCGATCATCGACACGCCCAACTTCTACGGAAACCTGGGCATCGACGGCGATCTCTTCGGCAGCTACGCGCTCACCCCGAGCACCGAGCTCTTCGGCCACCTCGAGGCGGTGCAGTTCACCTACGTGCAGAACGCGTCGCTCAAGGGCACCTCGCTCACCCTGGGCCACATGACCGCGGGCGTCACCCACACCTTCGACGCCGATCGCGAAGCCCACCTGCGCCACGGCGTCTCGGCGCGGGTGCTGTTGCCCACGTCCTTCGGCATCCCCGGGGTGCACCTGGTGGGCGCCGAGGTCGGCCACGTCGGCAGCTGGCGCGCGCCGCGCTCCTGGCGCTGGCTCGAGGTGCACAGCTACCTCGGCGCCAACCTCACCGCGGGCCTCGGCGCGGGCCCGGCCCTGCCCTTCGCGACCGGCACCCTGGTGCTCGGCGCGCAGCTCTCGCCGTTCGACTGGGCGGCG